>NZ_LWGM01000063.1 GCF_001750215.1 Isoptericola variabilis
CGGAGGCGAAGGGGAAGGCTGCCAAGGCCGCGAAGGGGAAGGGCACGGCGGCCAAGGCCGCGAAGGCCGGGGCTGTGAAGGCCGGGGTCGCGGCCAGCGGCGCGAGGTAGTCGCGCACCAGCTCCGCGCCGGTCGGCAGGGCGTCGGGGTCGGGCTCGGCCCACCCGGCGGCCTCGAGCAGGCGCCGCGCGGCGGCGTCGACGTCGTACCGCCACGGGGAGAACAGCCGGACGTGGCCCCACCGCCTGACCGCCTCTCCCGGGCCGTCGCCGGCCTCGAGCACCAGCGGCTCCAGCCCGCGCTCGAGCAGGTGCGCGGCGGCGGCGAGCCCCACCGGGCCCGCCCCGACCACCACGACCGGCAGCGTCTGCGACGTCGTCGCGCTCATCGACCCACTCCATTCATCGACGTTCTTCGATCAGTGACGGCGGCAACGTATCCAAGAACATCGATGGATGGCAAGATGGACGCATGGCCTCGACCACGCAGACCCGCGCGCTGCCGATCACGACGGGCGCCGCGGAGGGTGCGGCGTGCTGCGCGCCGCTCGTTCGCGATGCCGTCGACCCCGCCGTCGCGCAGGACGTGGCGCGCGTCTTCAAGGCGCTCGGCGACCCCACCCGGGTGCGGCTGCTGTCGATCGTCGCCGCGCACGACGGCGGCCAGGCGTGCGTCTGCGACCTCACCGAGCCGGTCGGGCTGAGCCAGCCCACCGTGAGCCACCACCTCAAGATCCTGGTGGACGCCGGCCTGCTGGCCCGCGAGCAGCGCGGCCGCTGGGCGTACTACTCGGTGGTCCCCGGCGCGCTCGACCGGCTCGCGCAGGCGCTCACGGAGACTCCCGCGCGCTGACGGCGCTGGCGGCACTGACGGTACTGGCGGCACTGACGGTGTCGGCCGCTCAGCCCGCCTCGGCGAGCAGGCGCCGCGCCGCGCGCGCCAGCCACGCGGCGTAGGACCGCTGGAACACCTCGAGCGCCGGCGCGAACGGGCGCAGCCAGGCGGCGGCGGGCCGGCTGAACAGCTCGACCACCCACCACAGCCGCCCGGCGTCGTCGCGCTCGACCGCGAACAGCTCCTCGCCCACGAGCACGTGCCCCGGCAGCGTCCCGTAGCCGAAGCCGGCGCGGCGCGGCCCGCGCTCCACCCACACCACGTCGCACGGCTCGTGGAGCCGCAGCCGCCCGACGCCGAGGCGCGTGTCGACCCGCACGCCGGGCGCCGCCACGGCGGCCGAGGTGTCGAGCCGGATCCTCGCGGCGGCGTGCACCTGCCACGTGAGCAGCAGCTCCCCCACGCGCTCGAGGTCGGCCGCCGGGCGCGGGCCGCGGGACAGCGGCAGCCGCACCCGGACGTGCCGGTAGCCGGCCGGGACGGGGCCGTGCTGCGTCGCGCCCACCTCGGGGTAGGTGAAGGTCACGTCCGCACGGTGCCACACCGGCGCCCCGCGCGCCGGGAGCGCGGGCGACCGCGCGCGCCATGGGTGCCGCCGCCGGCCGGCTCGCTACGCTGCGGCCCATGGAGGACCCGACGGCCGAGACGCTCTTGCTGCCGGCCGCCTACGACTGGCTGTGGACGGCGACCGTCCTGCTCACGGTGGTGGCGGTCGTCGACGTGCTGCGCCGCCGGAGCATGGCGCCCGCCACGACGCTGACGTGGACGATCGTGGTGCTGTTCCTGCCTCTGATCGGGCCGGTCCTGTGGCTCGCGTGGGGCCGCCGCGCGGCCGTGACCTCCGCGGCGTCCGACTCCTGACCCCGGGCACGACGCACCGGGCCGGACGCCGGATCGCGTCCGGGTCGGTTCCGTCATGGAGCCCGTCCCGGAACCATCCCTGACGCGATCGCGCACCACGCTCCCGCCCGCACTCCCCGCGCGAGCGGCGGCGCCCTGGCGCAGGCTGAGCGGCGCAGCACGACCGCGCCGCCACCGGTGGCGCCTCCGCCCGACCGGGAGGCCGCATGACCACGCCGACGACCACGCCGCACACCGACACGACGCCGTCGACGACGACGACGACGTCGCACCGCATGCCCACGCCGCAGCCGCGCGGCCCCGTGAGCACCACGCTGCTCGCCGCCCTGCGCGCCGGCACGCCCGACGAGCTCGACCCGGGCGCCGACGGCACCGACCCCCTCGCCCCCGTCGCCGCCGCCCTCGAGGCGGCCGGCATCGACGGCCCGGACGCCACCGCCGTCGTCCTGACCGAGGACGTCCAGCTCGCCCTGCTCGTGATGTACGAGCTGCACTACCGCGGCGTCGACGGCATCGACGACGCGTGGGAGTGGCACCCCGGCCTGCTCGCGCTGCGCGCCCGCGTCGAGCGGCCGTTCGAGGCCGCGCTGCGCGCCCGCGTGCCCCAGCCGGAGTGCGACGCCACCGACGCCGCGGGCGTCGCCGCCCGGCTCTTCCAGCTCGCCGCCGACGACGACAGCCCGAGCCTGTCGCGGTACGTGGCCCGCAAGGCCGACGCCGCCCAGGCGCGCGAGCTCATCGCCCTGCGGTCGATCTACCAGCTCAAGGAGGCCGACCCGCACACCTGGGCGATCCCGCGCCTGTCCGGGGTGCCCAAGGCGGCGCTGGTGGAGATCCAGTCCGACGAGTACGGCGGCGGCCACCCCGGCCACATGCACCACGAGCTGTACGCCCGCACCATGCGCGGCATGGGGCTCGACGACACCTACGGCGCCTACCTCGACGCCGCCCCGGGCGTGGCCCTTATCGCCGTGAACGCCATGTCGCTGGTGGGCCTGCACCGCCGCCTGCGCGGCGTCATCGTCGGCCACCTCGCGGCGTACGAGATGACCTCGTCCATCCCGTGCCGCCAGTACAGCAACGGCCTGCGCCGCCTCGGGCACGGCGAGGACGTCACCGGCTACTTCGACGAGCACGTCGAGGCCGACGCCGTGCACGAGCAGATCGCCGGGCGCGACCTCGCCGGCCGCCTGGCCGAGCAGGAGCCCGCGCTGCGCGACGACGTGCTGTGGGGCGCGGCGCTGTGCCTCGCCGTCGAGGGCGACGTCGGCGCCTACGCGATGGAGCGGTGGCAGCACGGCGAGTCCGCCCTGCGCACGCCGCTGCCGGCGGCCTGAGGGACGACATGGCGACGACCACCATCTGCCCCGTCGCGGCCCGCTGGGTCAGCGACTGGACCGGCCCGCTCGGGCACCGGCTCGCCGAGGACGACGGTGTCGACGCCGACGGCGTGCGGGCCGGGGCCGGCCGGGCGGAGGTCTCGGTGACCCCCTGCCCCGACGGGCCGCTGCTGGTGCGCGGCCCGGTCACCGTCGTCGGGCCCGACGGCGAGGAGGTGCCGCGCCACCGGGCGACCGTGGCGATGTGCCGCTGCGGCGGCACGGCGATCCCGCCGTGGTGCGACGGCACGCACAAGGTCAACGGGTTCCGCTCGGAGGACTGACCGGCGCGGGCACCGGCGGGTCAGGCGTCCTTGAGCAGCCGGTCCGCGACGTCGTCGGCCACCTGCGCGGTGGCCCGCGCGATCTCCACGCTGCGCCCGAGGTACGCCGACGGGTCGAGCAGCGCCCGCACCTCGTCGACGGTGAACACGTCCATCACCGCCGGTTCTGCGCCGAGGAGGTCGAGGAACGGCAGGTCGGTGGTCGCCGCCTTCTGCGCCACCGCGTAGACCACCTCGTGCGCCTCCTGGCGGCCGATCTTCTCGCCGAGGGCGAGCATGAGCGACTCCGAGCCGATCATCCCGGCCGACAGGCGCAGGTTCTGCCGCATCCGCGGGCCGTCGAGCTCGAGGCCGTCGAGCACCACGTCGAGGCGGGCGAGCATGTCGCCGGCCAGCACGGTGGCCGACGCCGAGATGTCCTCCAGCAGCGCCGTCATGGCGCCGTTGGCCTCCTGGTCGTGCAGCATCGACTCCAGCGCCGGGGCCGCGAGGGCGCGCAGCTCCGCGGACATCGTCAGCATGTCGAGCGCGAGCTGCGGGTTGCGCTTGTGCGGCATGGTCGAGCTGCCCACGGTGCCCTCGGGGATCGGCTCGAACGCCTCGCCGAACTCCGGCTGCATGAGGGCGTAGACGTCCTTGCCGATCTTGCCGATCGTCCCGGCGATCTGCGCCAGCACCAGCACGTACTCGACGATGCCGTCGTTGATGGCCCGCGACGGCACCCGCATCGGCCGCAGGCCCAGACGCCGCGCGACGCCCGCCTCGATGTCGCGCCCCGCCCCGCCGAACGAGGCGAACGTGCCGACGGCGCCGCCCATGAGCACGCAGAACAGCCGCTCCTCCAGCCGCTCGAGGCGATCGGCGTGGGCGACGAGCTCGTCGAGCCAGGTCGCCACCTTGAAGCCGAACGTGATGGGGACGGCGTGCTGGGAGTGGGTGCGCCCGGCCATGGGCAGCTCGGCCGACAGCCGGGCCTGCCGCGCCCCGGCGCGCAGCGCGCGGCCGAGCAGCTGCTTGATGCGGGCGTGCGCGTCGCGCAGCACCAGCACGTCCGCCGTCTGGGTGATGTTCTGCGTGGTGGCGCCCCAGTGCACCCAGCCGCCGTGCTGGTTGCCGACGACGCGGGCGAACTCCTCGATGAGCGGCACCAGCGGGTGGCTCGCCTCGGACGTCGCCGCCAGGACGCGCTTGATGTCCAGCTTCTCGATGCGGGCCGTCAGCGCGATGGCCTTGGCCGCCTCGGGCGGCACCAGGCCGGCGTCGGCCTCCGCGAGCGCGAGCGCCGCCTCGACGTCGAGCCGCGCCTGCCAGCGGTTCTCCCGCGTGAACAGGGCGGCGATGCCCGGGTCGGGCACGCGGCCGGAGGTGAAGCGGCCGAACGGCGCGACGATCATGCGGGCCTCCTCGGGCGGTGCGGCGACGCCTCGATTGTGACGCACGCGCCCGCCCGACGAGGCGCACCGGGCGGGCGAAGCCGGCGCGGCGCCGGACCGGGCGCGGATCCGGGGTGCGGAACCCGTGTGCGGAACCGGGGCGCACCCGGGGACGGACGTCGGGCGCCCCGTCCGGCGGACGAGGCGCCCGACGGCGTCCGCTGAGGTGCGGGACGAGGGTCAGTCGGCGCGGTGGCGCCCCTCGCCGTCCCGGCCGTCCCGGCCGTCGCCGTCCGGGTCGGCACCGTTGCGCACCGCGGCCTCGCGCAGCTCGCGGCCGCGCTCGATGTCCTCCTGCCGCTTGGCCTCGCGCTTCTCGCTGGCCTTGGTGTCGCGCGGGGGCAGCTGCACGGTCTCCTCGGCAGGGATGCCGCCCTGCAGCTCGCGGCCGCGCTCGATCTCGGCGTCCAGCTCGGCGCCGAACAGCAGCGCCAGGTTGGTGATCCACAGCCACAGCAGGAACACGATGATGCCGGCGAGCGTGCCGTACGTGGCGCCGTAGTTGCTGAACCGCGAGACGTAGAAGCCGAAGCCGACCGAGGCGAGGATCCACACCAGGATCGCGATGACCGCCCCGACGCTGACCCAGCGGAACTTCGGCTGCCGCACGTTCGGGGTGGCGTGGTAGAGGATCGCCACCAGGACCACGACGAGGACGAGGATCACCGGCCACTTGGCGATGTTCCACACCGTCACCGCCGTCGAGCCGAGGCCGATGGCGTCGCCGACCGCCTGGGCCAGCGAACCGGACAGCACCATCGCCACGACGACCACCGCCGCGATGACGATCGCGAGGAGGGTCACGAGGAGCAGCAGGGGGCGCAGCTTCCAGACCGGCCGGCCCTCGTCGATCTCGTAGACCCGGTTCATGGCCCGGCCGAACGCGCCGACGTAGCCGGACGCCGACCACAGGGCCAGGACGACACCGAGGACGAGCGCGAAGCCGGCCCGGCCGCCGCCGCCGGCGGCGTTCTCCACGAGCGGCCTGACGATGTCGAGCGCGCCCGGTGGCAGCACGCCCCCGAGAGTCTCGAGCACCTGCTCCACCATCTGCTCGCCGTTGCCGACCAGCCCGAGGATCGACACGAGCGCCAGGAGCGCCGGGCCGGTGGCCAGCACCGCGTAGTAGGTCAGGGCCGCCGCGAGGTCGAGGCACTGGTCGCGGGAGAACTCACGGACCGTCGTCTTCAGCGCGTACTTCCACGACGGCTTCTTGAGGTCGTCCGGCGAGTCCGGCTTGCGCGCGTCGTCAGGGTGCGGGGCGGCGGCCCGCGCTGCCGCGTTGCCGGTGTCGGTCACGGTGTGCCTCCAGGGTGGTGCGTCCGGTGCGGTGACGGGGCGACCCGGACCCGGCGCCGCCCGGGCGTCGGCCGGCCGGGTGCCGGCCGACGCCCGGGCGTCGGCAACGGGTCAGGTCGCGCCGGTTCGGGTCAGGAGCCGCTCTTGGCCTGGTCCTTGACGTCGCCGGCCGCCTGCTGGCCGTGCTCCTTGACGTCGCCGGCCGCCTGCGTGCCCTGCTCCTTGACGTCGTCGACGGCCTCCATGGCCGACTCGCGCAGGCCCTGGACGTTCTCCTGCACGGGCTCGCGCAGGTTCTCGGCCACGCCGCTGGCGGCGTCCTTGACCTCGTCGACGAGCGGCGCCGCGGCCTCCTTGGCGCGCTGCGCCACCTCGGCCTCCTTCTGGCTCGCCGGCACGAGCGACGCCGCGATGAGGCCGAGGCCGAAGGCCACGAGCCCCGCCGCCAGGGGGTTGCCCTGCGTCTGGTCGCGCACGGTCTGCGGGGCGCCCTGCACCGCGTCGGTCACCGTGCCGGCGGCGTCCCGCGCGGAGTCGGCCACCGAGGAGGCGGTGCCGCGCACGCTGTCGGCCGCCGACGACGCGGTGCCGCGCACGCTGTCGGCCGCGGAGTGGGTGGTCGACTGGGCGGTGCCCATCACCCGCTCGCGCACGCGAGACATGCCGCCCTTGACCTTCTCGGTCTGCCGGCGGGCCACCGAGGCCGGGCGCACGCGGTCGCCCAGCGTGTCGACGTCGCGGCTCAGCTCGTAGCGCGTCCGCTCGATGTCGGCGCGGATCTGGTCCGGGTCGCTGCTCATCGGTTCTTCTCCTCGTGTCCTTGGAGTGCGTTCGGGATCTTCTTGAGGGAGTCGGTGGTCTCCTCGAGGCCCGGGGTCTGCTTGAGCTCCTTGCGCCCCCGCGCGGCGAGCACGGCGGCGACGATCCCCCAGATCACCGCGACGATCACGGCCGACCAGCCACGGTTCACCAGCGCGCCGAGGCCCCACCACAGGGCGATCGACAGGAACAGGATCGTCATGTGCCCGGCGTAGCCGGCCCCGCCGAGGATCCCGGCGCCCTTGCCCGCCTTCTTGGCCGAGGCCGTGGTCTCCGCCTTGGCGAGCTCGATCTCCTGCCGGATCAGGGTGGACAGGTCCCGGCTGACCTCGGCGAACAGCTCGCCGATGCTGAGGCCCTCCGGGTCGCCGTGCTTGCCCGCGGCGGGAGCGTCCGCGCCGGGCAGGCCCGTGCTCGGCACGCCCGGCACCGCGGTGCCGCCCCCGAGGCCCGCGTCGGGCACGCTCGCGTGCGCCGGGCCGGTGCGGGGGGTCTCAGGTCCCAGGGACATAGCCACCGCCTCCCGTGCTGGGGTTGCCGACGGTGCCCGTGCCGGTGCCACCGGTCGTGCCGGTGCCGCCCGACGTGCCGTAGCCCGCCCCGCCGAAGGTGCCCGAGCCGCCGGGGGCGCCGGCCGTGGTGCTCGTCGTCGTGCCGTAGGTCGCACCGGTCGGGACGCCGGTGGTCTCCGTCAGCCCCGCCGTGGGGTTGCCGGCGGCCGTGCCGGCCGAGTGCTGCGGCGCGTACTCGCCGTACTGCTGGCCGTACTGGGACTGCTGGCCCGACGACGAGCCGGCGTCCTTGGCCCCGCGCAGCAGGCGGCCGACCACGAGGCCCGCGCCCGCCGCGACGGCGAGGAACACGCCGGGCCGGCGGCGCGCGAAGTCCTGGACGTCGCGCACGACGTCGCCCGGCTCGCGCTGCTCGAACCAGTCGGCGGCGCGGCCGACGATGTCCTCGCCGCGCTTGACCAGGTCCGTGGCGTAGCCCGGGTCGTCGACGGCGCCGCCCATCTGGCCCAGCTCGGACCCGATCTGGCGCAGGGTGCCGGCGAGCCGCTGCTGCTGGGTCGACGCCTGGTCGGTGACCTCGCTGCGGGCCTGGTCCACCAGGCTGCGGGCACGCTGCGTCGCCTCGTGCGCGACGTCGCCCGCCCGCTCCTTGGCCTGCTGGGCCACCTCGCCGGCGCGCTCCTTGGCGTCCTGGGCGACCTCCTTGCCGGCGTCGCCGGCCTGGGACGCGGCGCCGGAGACGCGCTCCTTCACGCCGCTGTCACCGCCGCTGCTCTCCTGGCCGGTGCCGGCGGGCGTGCCGCTGCCCGGCAGGCCGCCGGGGGTACCGGCCGTAGTGCCGTAGGTGGCGGACGACGGTGCGGTCTCGGGCGTCGTCGGCGTGCTCGGCGGGTAGCTCGGCGGCTGCCCACCCGGACCGGACGGCGTACCGCCCGTACGCGGGAAATCGGTCTCGCTCATGTGATCCCTCCGGGTCAGCCCGCGGTCTCCGCGGGCGCTGGTCCCGGGCGGGCAGCACGACTCTCAGGGCGCTGCCCTCCCGGTCGGCCGCTTCGTGACCTGCCATCGACCATGGCCCGATGTCCGTGCGCTCACAATTCGTACGGGACCAAAGACGTGAGGTCAGGGCGTCGCGGGTCGTGCGGCGGCGGGTGTCGGCGGGTCGCGGGACGCTTGGTCCCGGCGCCCGACGCCGGTCGTCGAGCGCCCTGACGGAGCGGCACGAGCCACACCGAGCGGAAGGAGCAGCGATGAGCGAGAGCACCAGTACCGGGACCGGCGGCGCGGGCGCCGACGCCGAGGCGCCGGGGGCGCCCACCGTCGGGATCGCGCGGCTGGGGACCGTCGTCCTGGACACGCCCGAGCCGGCCCGGGACGCCGCCTTTTGGGCGGCCCTGACCGGCGGGGAGATCACCGACACCGACGACGACTGGTACGAGGTGCGCACCCAGGACGGGTGGCAGCTCGCCTTCCAGCTGGCGCCCGACCTGGTGCCGCCGCAGTGGCCGGGCCAGGAGCACCCGCAGCAGCTCCACCTGGACCTGCGCGTGCCGGACGTCGCCGCGGCCACCGAGGAGGCCGTCGCCGCCGGTGCCCGGCTGCTGCGCGAGAACGAGACCTGGAACACCCTGGCGGACCCCGCGGGGCACACGTTCGACCTGGTCGCGTCGGCCGAGGTGGCCACGACGGCGGTGTGGGGCGTGTCGTTCGACGTCGCCGACGCGAGCGAGGCCGCCCGGTTCTGGGCCCAGGTGCTGGGCGACCCGGTCGAGTACGACGGCGCCGAGGGCGCCATGCTCGGGGGCGGCAAGGCCGTGATGTTCCAGCGGGTCGAGGGCTACCAGGCCCCGGACTGGCCGGACCCGGCGCGCCCGCAGCAGGGCCACCTGGACCTCGTGGTGCCGGGCGGCGACCTCGACGCCGCGGAGGAGGCCGTGATCGCCCTCGGCGCCCGGCGGCTGCCGGGCGGGGGCGAGGGCTTCCGGGTCTTCGCCGACCCGGCGGGCCACCCCTTCTGCCTCTGCCGCTGACACCGCCGGACGCCGAGACCCGGGTTCTCGGGCGCTCCCCTCGCGGGATGCGCCCGAGAACCCGGGTCTCGGCGTCGCTGGGCGGTCGCGCGGGCGTCAGCCCGGGCCGCGGCGGCTGCTGATGACGCCGGTGTCGAACCCGGCCAGGTGCAGGCCGCCGTGGAAGCGGGCGTGCTCGATTTTCACGCAGCGGTCCATGACCACGTCGAGGCCCGCGGCCTCGGCGATCGCGGCGGCCTCCTCGTGCCACGACCCGAGCTGGAGCCACAGGGTCTTGGCGCCGGCGTCGACCGCCTCCTGCGCGACGCCCGGCAGGTCGTCGTGCTTGCGGAACACGTCGACGAGGTCGGGCACCACGGGCAGGTCGGCCAGCGACTTGTAGACCGGCCGGCCGAGGATCGACTTGGCCCGCGGGTTGACGAAGTACACGTCGTACGGCGAGCTCGACAGCAGGTACGTGGCCACGAAGTAGCTGGCCCGCGCCGGGTTGTCGCTCGCCCCGACGATGGCGATGCTCTTCGCCGCGCGCAGGATCGCCAGCCGCTCGGGCGCACTGGGCCCCTGCCACGTCCGGGCCGGGGTGCCGGCCGCGGTCGGCGTCGGTGCGGGGGCTGCCGGTGCGCCGGGCAGGGCGCAGGCCGCGCCGGCGAGGGCGTCCGTCGTCGTCATCGCGTCTCCCCCGTCGCCTTGGTGAGGGCCTGGTCCAGGTCCCAGATGATGTCCTCGACGTCCTCGAGCCCCACCGAGATGCGGATGAGGTCGGCCGGCACGCCCGCCGCCTGCAGCTGCTCGGGCGTGAGCTGCTGGTGGGTGGTGGACGCCGGGTGGATCACCAGCGTGCGGGCGTCGCCGATGTTCGCCAGGTGCGAGGCGAGCTGCAGCGACTCGATGAACGCCCGGCCGGCGTCGCGCGCGGCGTCGGCGGGGTTCTCGGCCGCCGCCGGCGGCCGCACGCCGAACGCGAAGACCGAGCCCGGGCCCAGCGGCAGGTACTTGCGCGCCCGCTCGTGGTGGCGGTGGCTCGGCAGCCCGGACCACGTCACGTAGGCCACGCGCGGGTCGGCGTCGAGCCACTCGGCCACGGCGCGGGCGTTGGCCAGGTGCGCGTCCAGGCGCTGCGGCAGCGTCTCGACGCCCTGCAGCAGCTGGAAGGCCGACTGCGGCGACAGGGCGGGGCCGATGTCGCGCAGCTGCTCCGAGCGCAGCTTGGTGAGGAACCCGTACTCGCCGAAGTTGGCCCACCACCGGATGCCGCCATAGCTCGGCACGGGCTCGGTCATCTGCGGGAACTTGCCGTTGCCCCAGTCGAACCGGCCGGACTCGACGACGATGCCGCCGAGCGTGGTGCCGTGCCCGCCGAGGAACTTGGTCACCGAGTGGATGACGATGTCCGCGCCGTGCTCGATCGGCCGCACCAGGTAGGGCGTGGCCAGCGTGGCGTCGACGACGAGCGGGATCCCGGCGTCGTGCGCGACGGCGGCGAGCGCCTCGAGGTCGGCGATGTCGCCGGACGGGTTCCCGATCATCTCCGTGTACAGCACCTTGGTCTCGGGCCGGATCGCCGCGGCGAAGTTCGCCGCGTCCGTGCCGGCCACGAAGGTGGTCTCCACGCCGAAGCGGCGCAGCGTGACGTCGAGCTGGGTCACGGTGCCGCCGTAGAGCTGGGCCGAGGCGACCACGTGGTCGCCGGCGCCGACGAGCGCGGCGAAGGTGATGAACTCCGCCGACATGCCCGACGCCGTCGCGACCGCGCCGATGCCGCCCTCGAGCGAGGCGATGCGCTCCTCGAGCGCCGCCACGGTGGGGTTGCCGATGCGGCTGTAGATGTTGCCGTACTTCTGCAGCGCGAAGAGGTTCGCGGCGTCGGCGGCGCCGTCGAAGACGAACGACGTCGTCTGGTAGATCGGCACGGCGCGGGCGCCGGTGGTGGCGTCGGGGATGCCGCCGGCGTGCAGCGCACGCGTGCGGAACCCGAAGCGGTGGTCGGTCATCGGTTCTCCTTCGGGGTGCGGGCGGCCGCGACGGCCTGGCGGACCTGGTCCACCGCCCACGGGTTCTGCAACGACGTCGTGTCGCCCAGCTCCTGACCATCCCACAGCTGGGCGAGCAGGCGCCGCAGGATCTTGCCGCTGCGGGTCTTCGGCAGCTCGGGCACGACGACGACGTGCCGCGGCTTGGCGACCGGCCCGATCTCCCGCGCCACCTGGGCGCGCAGCTCGTCGGCCGACGGCGCGGGCTCGCGCGCCGCCACGACGAACGCCGCCACGGCCTGCCCGGTCACCGGGTCCTGGACGCCGGTCACGCCGGCCTCCCCGACGCCCGGGTGCGCCACGAGCGCGGACTCGATCTCGATGGTGGACAGCCGGTGCCCGGAGACGTTGACGACGTCGTCGAGGCGCCCCAGCACCCACACGTAGCCGTCGTCGTCGACCGTGGCGCCGTCGCCGGCCACGTAGTACGCGCCGTGCTCGCCCTTGCCGGCGTACTTCGCCCAGTACGAGTCGCGGTAGCGCTCCGGGTCGCCCCACACGGTGCGGGCCATGCCCGGCCAGGGCCGGCGGACCACCAGCGTGCCGGAGCGGCCGGGACCCACGGGTGCGCCGTCGTCGTCCACCACGGCCACGTCGACGCCGGGCAGGGCCACGGTGGCGGAGCCCGGCTTGAGCGGGGTGACGCCGGGCAGCGGCACGATCATCGCGGCGCCGGTCTCCGACTGCCACCACGTGTCCACGACCGGGGTCTCGTCGCGGCCGAAGTTCCGCCGGAACCACACCCACGCCTCGGGGTTGATGGCCTCGCCGACGGTGCCGAGCAGGCGGACCGTGGACAGGTCGTGGCCCTGCGGCAGCGTGTCGCCGAACCAGGTCATGAACGTGCGGATCAGGGTGGGCGCCGTGTAGTACACCGTGACGCCGTAGCGCTCGATGATCTCCAGGTGCCGCTCGCGGTGCGGGGTGTCCGGCGTGCCCTCGTAGATGACCTGCGTGAGGCCGTTCGAGAGCGGCCCGTAGATCTCGTAGGTGTGCGCCGTGACCCACGCGAGGTCGGCGGTGCACCAGTGCACGTCGTCCGGCTTGGCGTCGAAGTGCGCCCAGTGCGCCCAGCTGGCGTGCGTGAGGTAGCCGCCGCTGGTGTGCACCAGGCCCTTGGGCCTGCCGGTGGTGCCGGAGGTGTAGATGACGAACAGCGGGTGCTCGGCGTCGAAGTACTCCGGCTCGTGCGTCTCGGGCTGCGTGTCGACGACGTCGTGCCACCACACGTCGCGGCCCTCGGTCCACGGCACGTCCGGGGTGTCGTCGCCGGTGCGGCGCAGCACGAGCACGTGCTCGAGGTGCGCCAGGCCCGCGGCGGCGGCGTCGGCGGCGGACTTGACCTCGACGGCCTTGCCGCGGCGGTACTGCCCGTCGGTGGTGACCAGCAGCTTGGCGCGGGTGTCCTCGAGCCGGAACCGCACGGCCTCGGCGGAGAAGCCGCCGAACACGAGGCTGTGGACGGCGCCGATCCGGGCGCACGCCAGCGCGACGACCACGGTCTCCACGAGCACGGGCAGGTAGACGACGACGCGGTCGCCGGGGCCGACGCCGAGCGCCGTGAGCGCGTGGGCGGCCTGGGCGACGCGCCGCTGCAGGTCGGCGTAGGTGACGCTGACGCGGTCGCCGGGCTCGCCCTCGAAGTGCAGGGCGACCTTGGCGCCGCGGCCGGCGGCCACGTGCCGGTCGACGCAGTTGACCGCCACGTTGAGGCGGCCGCCCACGAACCAGCGGGCCTCCGGCACGCTGAGCTCGCCGGTCGCCGGGTCGGTCACGGGCGGCGCCCACTCGTGCGCCGTGTGCCAGTCCTGCGCCCAGTCGAGGCGGCGGGCCGCCTCCTCCCAGAACGCGACCGGGTCGGCGGCGGCGCGGGCGTAGACGTCCGGCCCCACGTTGGCCTGGGCGGCGAAGGCGTCCGACGGCGGGTAGACGCGGGTCTCGACGAGGCGGGCCTCCGCCTCGGTGCCGGTCGCCGTGGTCGCCGTGGCCGTGGCCGCTCCGGTCGCCGTCGTGTCCGTCGTCGTCATGCCCACCTCTTCAGCAGTCGCTTCTCCACCACGCCCACGAGGCCGTTGGTGATCGTGCCCAGCAGCGCCAGCAGCACGATGGCCAGCAGGATCCGGTCCACGCGCCCGTTCTGCTGGGAGTCGGTCAGCAGGAAGCCCAGGCCCATCGAGGACGCGATGAGCTCGGCGGCCACGAGGAACAGCCACGCCTGCGCGAGCGCGAGGCGCAGGCCGGACACCAGCGAGGGCAGCACGGCCGGCAGCTGCACCGTCCGGAACAGGGACCAGCCGCGCAGGCCGAACGACCGCCCGGCCTCGACGAGGTGCGGGTCCACGTGCCGCAGCGCGGCCGCCACCGTGGTGTAGACGGGGAAGAACGCGCCGATGGCGATCAGCGTGAGCTTGGACTCCTCGCCGATCTTCAGCCACAGCAGCAGCAGCGGCACCCACGCCAGCGACGGCACGGCGCGCACGGCGGCGAGCATGGGGCTCAGCAGCACGTCGCCGGCGCGGGAGAGGCCGAGGACGGCGGCCACCGCCAGGCCGATCAGGGCGCCGATCGCGAACCCGACGAGCACGCGCTGGGTGGAGATGGCCACGTGGTGGCCCAGCTCCCCGCGCTGCAGCAGGTCCATGGCGGCGTTCCACACGGCCACGGGGCCGGGCAGCTGGTAGGCCGGCACGAGCCCCGACGCGGTGACCCACTGCCACGCGGCCAGCAGGAGCACCGGGACCACGAGCCCGCCCACGACCACCACCGGCCGGCGCGACCAGAACGCCGGGCGCCCGCCCGCCGTCGTCGCGGCGGCGGACGGCGCGACCGCCCGGTCGCCCGGGATGCGCCGGGCCGGCATCACTCCACCGCCTTCTCGACGAACTGGGTGTCGAACAGGGAGTCGAGCGCGTCGTCGACCTGCTGCTGGTCCGGGACGTCACCGTTGGCGACGAGGATCGGGCCGACCTTCTCGAGCACCGCGCGCTGCGCGTCGCCCGGCACCGGGTCGACGCCGAGGTTGCTGCGCTCCTCGATCACCGTCGCGGCGACCTCCGGGTCGATGCCGGCCACCTCGGCGAGCAGTGCGGAGA
>NZ_LWGM01000064.1 GCF_001750215.1 Isoptericola variabilis
CGGTTCTCGTGGGAGCGCGCGGCCGCCGCGATGCTCGACGTGTACGAGCAGGCGCGCAAGACGCGCGCCGCCCGGCGCCTGAGCCCCCCGCCCGCCCGGCGCCTGAGCCCTCGCCCGGGCGGCGCCTGAGCCGCCGGCCGGGCAGCACCGGCGTTCGGCCCGGATGACACGCGCGGCCGGCGCCACCAGGATGGCCGCATGCCTCTCACCGGTGACTACGCCCCCAGCCCGTCCGACTGGGCCCGCACGCAGGCCGAGACCTACGAGTCCTCCCAGGGCACGCAGGCCACGACGCTGCGCGGGATGCCCGTCGTCGTCCTGACGACCGTCGGCGCGCGGACGGGCAGGCTGCGCAAGACCCCGCTCATGCGGGTCGAGCACGACGGCCGCTACGCCGTCGTCGCGTCCCTCGGCGGTGCCCCGCAGCACCCGCAGTGGTACCACAACGTCGTCGCGCACCCGCGGGTGGAGCTGCAGGACGGCTCCGTCCGGCGCGACTACGTGGCCCGCGAGGTGCACGGCGACGAGCGCGCCCTGTGGTGGGAGCGCGCGGTGGCCGCCTACCCGGACTACGCGGACTACCAGGAGCGGACCGAGCGGGTCATCCCCGTGCTCGTCCTCGAGCCGGCCGACGACTGACCGGATACCGACCGACGCAGGCCGGCGCCGTCCGCGCGGCGGCCCCTCGTCGCCGCCGGCCGCGGAACACGGCAGGATGGGGCCCATGACCTACACCCTCGTGCTGCTCCGCCACGGCGAGAGCGAGTGGAACGCGAAGAACCTGTTCACCGGCTGGGTCGACGTGGCCCTGTCGGAGAAGGGCGTCGAGGAGGCCAAGCGCGGGGGCACGCTCCTCGCCGAGGCCGGGATCGCGCCGGACGTCGTGCACACCTCGCTGCTGCGCCGCGCGATCATGACCGCGAACTTCGCGCTCGACAAGGCCGACCGCCACTGGATCCCCGTCAAGCGTTCGTGGCGCCTCAACGAGCGCCACTACGGCGCCCTGCAGGGCAAGGACAAGAAGCAGATCCGCGAGGAGTACGGCGAGGAGCAGTTCATGCTCTGGCGCCGCTCGTACGACGTGCCGCCGCCCGAGATCGAGCTCGGCTCGGAGTTCTCGCAGGACGCCGACGTGCGCTACGCCGGCGAGCCGATCCCGCGCGCCGAGGCCCTCAAGCAGGTGCTCGTGCGGGCCCTGCCCTACTGGGACGACGAGATCGTGCCGGACCTCAGGGCGGGCAGGACGGTGCTCGTGGCCGCGCACGGCAACTCGCTGCGCGCCATCATCAAGCACCTCGACGGCATCGACGACGAGACGATCGCGGGCCTCAACGTGCCGACGGGCATCCCGCTGGTCTACGAGCTCGACGAGGAGACCCTCGAGCCCGTGACCCGCGGCGGCACCTACCTCGACCCGGAGGCCGCGAAGGCGGCCATCGCCGCGGTGGCCAACCAGGGCAAGTGACCCGGCCGCCGGCCCGTCAGGGTCGGTGGCGGCAGGTCGGTGGCGGCAGGTCGGTAACGGCAGGTCGGTAACGGCAAGTCGGTAGCGGCCGGCGGGACGACGACGGCGGTGCTCCCCGCGGAGGGGAGCACCGCCGTCGTCGTGCCGGGCCGGTGACGGCCGCGGCCGTCGGGCCTTCTGTGCTCAGGCCTTCTGCGCTCAGGCCTTCTGTGCTCAGGCCTTCTCGGCGGCGACCCGGGGGTCCTCGGCGAACTCGCCGGTCACCAGGAACACGACGCGCCGCGCGATCGACACCGCGTGGTCGCCGAACCGCTCGTAGTAGCGGCCCACCAGCGTGACGTCGATGGCCTCCTGCGTCGTGCCCGACCACTCCGGCGACAGCAGCGCGGCGAACGTGTCGGCGTGCAGGTCGTCCAGGCGGTCGTCGCCGGCCTCGATCGCCTTGGCCAGGTCGACGTCGTGGGTGGACAGCAGCGTGGTGACGCGGCCGGAGACGTCGACCGCGGCCGCGTGCATCTGCTCGAACGTGGGCCGGGCCGAGCCGGTGATCGCCGGGGCGGGGTAGCGGCCGCGCGCCACCTCCGCCACGTGGCGGGCGAGGTCGCCCATGCGCTCGAGCGTGGAGCTCATCCGCAGCGCGGAGACGACGGTGCGCAGGTCGGTGGCCACCGGTGCCTGCTGGGCGAGGAGGTGCACGCAGCGCTCGTCGAGGTCGCGCTGCAGCTGGTCGATCGCGTGGTCGGCCTCGATCACCTCCTGCGCTGTCTGGAGGTCGGCCTCGAGCAGGGCACGGCCCGCTCGGGTCACGGCCGACTCCACCAGACGGCTCATGGCGACCAGGTCGTCGCCCAGCTGGTGCAGCTCGGCCTCGAAGATCTCTCGCATCAGGTTCCTCTCGCAGGGCGCCCGGGACGTTCGTCGGACGGCGCCACCCGCGCGGACGGGTGCGCGCACGCTCGGGGCACCCCGCCAGGCTGTCATGCGCGCGTGAACGCTCCGGTGAACGACGGGCGCCCTGCCGGTGAACATCAACCGAAGCGCACGCCGGACCCGGCCACGGTGGCCCGAGGCACTCCTGCGGCGCGCCTACGCTGGCACCGTGGACGAGATCATCCCCGGGGTGTCGGTGCTGGCGGCCGGCATCCTCGGTGTCGTGGTGGGCGTGATCGCCACGGTCGCGTTCCGGGTGTCGGAGCGCGCCCAGCGCCGCGTGCCCGCCGCAGCGACGGCCCCGGAGCTCGAGGACGGCCTCGTGCGCGTGCTGTCGGTGCTGCGGTCCGCGGCCGTGGTGCTCGACGCCGACGACGACGTGCTGCGCGCCTCGCCGCCCGCGTACGCCCTCGGCGTCGTGCGCAACGACGAGGTGGCCCACGCCGCGGTGCGCGAGATGGTCGACGAGGTGCGCCGCGACGGCGTCATCCGCGAGCAGGAGCTCGAGCTGCCGCGCGGGCCCATCGGCTCCGGCACCGTGCTGCTGCAGGTACGCGTGGCCCCGCTGGGCCGCGACCGCATGCTCGTGCTCGCCGAGGACCGCACGGAGGCGCGCCGCGTCGAGGCCATCCGCCGCGACTTCGTCGTCAACGTCTCGCACGAGCTCAAGACGCCGGTCGGCGCGCTCGCCCTGCTCGCCGAGACGGTGCAGGACGCCGCCGACGACCCGGTGGCGGTGCGCCGGTTCACCGAGCGCATGCAGCGCGAGGCCACCCGCCTGTCGGCGCTCGTGCACGAGATCATCGAGCTGTCCCGGCTGCAGGCCACCGGCGCGCTGTCCGACGTGCGCACCGTGCAGGTCGCCGACGTCGTGGCCGAGGCCGTGGACCGGGCGCGCACGACGGCGCAGGCCAAGAACATCGTCATCACCGTGGGCGGCGGCGAGGACTGCATCGTCTACGGCGACCACAACCTGCTCGTCACGGCCGTGCGCAACCTGCTCGACAACGCCGTCAGCTACTCGCCGCCCAACACCCGGGTGGGCGTGGGCGTCACGCAGCGCGCCGGGCTCGTCGAGATCGCCGTCGTGGACCAGGGCATCGGCATCGCCGCCAGCGAGCAGGAGCGCGTGTTCGAGCGCTTCTACCGGGTGGACCCGGCGCGCTCCCGCGACACCGGCGGCACCGGCCTGGGCCTGTCGATCGTCAAGCACGTGGCGGCCGACCACGGCGGCGACGTGCAGATGTGGTCCGAGCCCGGCAAGGGGTCCACGTTCACCCTGCGCATCCCCGCTGCCGACGTGCAGCACTCCGCCCGGTCGGCGTCGGACGACGACGCCGACCCCGAGCAGACCGACGGCGCCGGTCCCGGCGCCGCCCACACCGGCACGGTCCGGCGCACCGACGGCGCCGGCACCGCCGCGACATCCGAGGAGGTGGGTGCGTGACGCGCATCCTCGTGGTCGAGGACGAGGAGTCCTACCGCGACCCGCTGACCTACCAGCTGACCCGCGAGGGCTTCGACGTGGTCGAGGCCGCCACCGGCACCGAGGCGCTCGAGCGCTACGACGCCGAGGGCGCCGACCTCGTGCTGCTCGACCTCATGCTGCCGGGGCTGCCCGGCACCGAGGTGTGCCGCGAGCTGCGCCAGCGGGGCGACGTGCCCGTCATCATGCTCACCGCCAAGGACACCGAGATCGACAAGGTCGTGGGCCTGGAGCTCGGCGCCGACGACTACGTCACCAAGCCGTACTCGTTCCGCGAGCTGCTGGCCCGCGTCCGGGCCGTGCTGCGCCGCCGCTCGCCCGCCGCGGCGCAGGACGGCACGGGCAGCCCGGAGGAGGAGCACGACGGCGTGCTGGAGGTGGGGCCGGTGCGCATGGACGTCGACCGGCACACCGTGCTGGTGGGCGGCGAGCCGGTGGCCCTGCCGCTCAAGGAGTTCGACCTGCTCGAGCTGCTGATGCGCAACGCCGGCCGCGTGCTCACCCGCGGGCAGCTCATCGACCGGGTGTGGGGTCCCGACTACGTGGGGGACACCAAGACGCTCGACGTCCACGTCAAGCGCATCCGCGCGAAGATCGAGCCCGACCCGGGCGCGCCGCGCTACCTGCTGACCGTGCGCGGGCTGGGCTACAAGCTCGCCGACGACGACTGACCCGTCGCTCGCAGAGCCGGCCCAGACGCGCCGACGGCTAGAGAAGTGGGACGAAACCCGCCGGGTTTCGTCCCACTTCTCTAGCCGTCGGCCCTGCGGGGCGGCGGCACCCGACGGCGGCGGCCGGCCCGGTGCGAGCGAGGGTCCGACGGCGGGCGGTGGTGCCGGTCAGTCCTCGACGACGCTGACCGTGACGTCGATGTTGCCGCGCGTCGCGTTCGAGTACGGGCACACCTGGTGCGCGGCGTCGGCCAGGGCCTGCGCCTGCTCGTGCGGCACGCCCGGCAGCACGACCTCGAGGAGCACCTCGAGCCGGTAGCCACCCTCGCCGTCCGGGCCGATCCCCACGCGGGCGCCGACGCTGCTGTCGGTCACGGTGACCTTCTGCGAGCGGGCCACCGCCTGCAGGGCGGAGTGGAAGCACGCCGCGTAGCCGGCGGCGAACAGCTGCTCGGGGTTGGTGCCCTCGCCGGAGCCGCCCATCTCCTTCGGCGGGGCGAGCTCGAGGTCGAGGCGGCCGTCGCTGGTGCGCACGTGGCCGTCGCGGCCGGCGCCGGTGGACAGGGCCTCGGCGGTGTAGAGCGTGGTCATGGGCGTCCTTCCGTGGCGGTGGCCCGCCCGTCGCCGCGGACGGGTGACGGGACCGGGCAAATGCGACAGACGCTAGCCCACAACCCCGCGGGGCGCGCGGCGTCACGGCGCGGCCGCCCGCCCCTTCCGGCACTGTTCACCTCGCGTTCACCGCCGGATGGGGATCGGGCCACCTTGCCTCCCTAGCGTCAACGACGACGCCGGCACGAGCCGGTGCAACTGACGTGTGAACAGGATGGATCGCCACGTGAAGCTCAGCCGCATCTCCCGCGCTGGTTCCGCCGTGCTGGTCGGCGCGCTCGCGCTGACCCTCGCCGCCTGCGGCTCCGACGACCCCACCGGCTCCGGCTCGGCCGCGCCCGAGGAGAGCGCCTCGGGAGACCTCTCCGGCACCCTCGCCGGCGCCGGGGCCAGCTCGCAGGAGTCCGCCATGGAGGCCTGGCGTGCCGGCTTCCAGAGCCAGAACCCGGACGTCACCGTCAACTACGACCCCGCCGGCTCCGGCGCGGGCCGCGAGCAGTTCCTCGCCGGCGGCGTCGCCTTCGCCGGCTCGGACGCCGCGCTGGACGACGAGGAGCTCGCCAGCTCGCAGGAGGTCTGCGGCCCCGACGGCGCCATCGACATCCCGGTCTACGTGAGCCCGATCGCCGTGGCCTTCAACCTGCCGGGCGTCGAGTCGCTCAACCTGGCCCCCGCCACGATCGCCGGCATCTTCTCCGGCAAGATCACCACGTGGAACGACGAGGCCATCGCGGCTGACAACCCCGGCGTCGAGCTGCCCGACACCGCGGTCACGCCGGTGCACCGCTCCGACGACTCGGGCACCACCGAGAACTTCACCGAGTACCTCGCCGCCACGGCCCCCGAGGCGTGGACGTGGGAGGCGGACGGCGTCTTCCCCGAGGACATCTCCGGCGGCGAGTCCGCGCAGGGCACCTCCGGCGTGGTCCAGGCCGTGCAGAGCGCCGAGGGCGCCGTGACCTACGCCGACGCCTCGAAGGTCGGCGAGCTGGCGACCGCGTCGATCAAGGTCGGCGAGGAGTGGGTGCCGTTCTCGCCGGAGGCCGCCGCCGCGACGGTCGACGCCTCGCCGCGCGTCGAGGGCCGCCACGAGCACGACATCGCCGTGGAGATCGACCGCACCACGACCGAGGCCGGCGTCTACCCGCTGGTCCTCGTCTCCTACGGCATCGCCTGCCTGAACTACTCGGACGCCGAGCAGGGCGAGCTCGTCAAGGGCTTCCTCTCCTACATCGTCTCCGAGGAGGGCCAGCAGGCCGCCGCCGACGCCGCGGGCTCCGCGCCGCTGTCGGAGGGCATCGCGACGGACGCCCAGGCCGCGATCGAGGCGATCACGGTCGGCTGACGCCGCCACCAGGCAACGGTGCCGGCGGTCGGTCCGCCCCAGCAGGGGACGGACCGGCCGCCGGCACAGCCGTGAGCACACCAGCAAGCCCTCCTGAGGAGCAGCCCGCGTGACCTCCACCGTCACCCCGCCGGACACCGAGCCGGCCGCCCCCCGGCCGCCACGGCGCCGTCGTCCCCGCACGACGGACCGGGGCTTCAACCGCGTCTTCCGCTGGGTGGCCACCGGCGCCGGCGTCGTCATCCTGGCCGTGCTCGCGGCCGTCGCGATCTTCCTCGTGGGCCAGGCGCTGCCGGCGATCACGGCGGGCAGCGACGAGCTCAGCGGGGCGGTCAACCGCTTCGGCGAGGGCCAGTCGCTGCTGAGCTTCACCGGGCCCCTCGTCTTCGGCACGCTGCTCGCCGCGGCGCTCGCGCTGGTCATCGCGACGCCGGTCGCCGTGGGCATCGCGCTGTTCATCTCGCACTACGCGCCGCGGCGGCTCGCCTCGGCGCTGGGCTACGTCGTCGACCTGCTCGCCGCCGTGCCCTCGGTCGTCTTCGGCCTGTGGGGCTTCCTGGTGCTGGGGCAGAACGTGCTCAAGCCCGTGTGGGCGTGGCTCGGCGACGTCGCCGGCTGGTTCCCGCTGTTCTCGGGCCAGGTCTCGGCCACCGGCAGGAACCTGGCCACGGTCGCCGTGGTGCTGGCCGTGATGATCCTGCCGATCATCACCGCCGTGTGCCGCGAGGTGTTCCTGCAGACGCCGCGCCTGCACGAGGAGGCCGCGCTCGCCCTCGGCGCCACGCGCTGGGAGGTCATCCGCACGGCGGTCCTGCCCTTCGGCCGCTCGGGCATCGTCTCGGCCGCCATGCTCGGCCTGGGCCGCGCCCTCGGTGAGACGATGGCCGTGCTGATGATCCTGTCGCCCGGGTTCCTCTACTCGTTCAAGATCCTCGCCGCCGGCCAGCAGCAGACCATCGCGGCGTTCATCGCGGCCGACTTCCCCGAGGCCTCCGGCCTGGGGGTCAACACGCTGATCGCCACCGGCCTGGCGCTCTTCGTGATCACGCTGGCCGTCAACATGTTCGCGCGCTGGATCGTGGCGCGCCGCAAGGACTTCTCGGGAGCCAACTGATGAGCGCCACCACCGCCGCCGCCACCGGCGCCCCGGAGGCCGTCGAGCGCACCCGCGCCCTGCTCAAGGGCGCCGACCCGGCGCGCCGGCGCAAGGACCGCCTCATGACGGTCCTCGTCTACGGCGCCTTCCTGCTCGCCATCGCCCCGCTGGTGTCGCTCGTGTGGACGGTCGTCGTCCGCGGCGCCGAGCGGTTCGACGGCTACTTCCTGCTCAACTCCATGCGCGGCGTCTTCGGCGGCATGGACGCGGGCGGCGCGTACCACGCGATCCTCGGCACCGTGCTCATCACCCTGGGCGCCGCCGTCATCTCGGTGCCGATCGGCATCCTGGTGGCGATCTACCTCGTCGAGTACGGCCGCGGGGTCCTGGCCCGGTCGGTGACGTTCTTCGTCGACGTCATGACCGGCATCCCGTCGATCGTCGCCGGCCTCTTCGCCTACGCGCTGTTCTCGCTCTTCCTCGGCCCGGGCGTCCGCGCCGGCATCATCGGCTCCATCGCCCTGTCGGTGCTGATGATCCCCGTGGTGGTGCGCTCGAGCGAGGAGATGCTCAAGCTGGTGCCGAACGAGCTGCGCGAGGCGTCCTACGCCCTCGGCGTGCCCAAGTGGCTGACCGTCGTGCGGGTGGTGCTGCGCACCTCGGTGGCCGGCCTGGCCACCGCCGTGATGCTCTCGATCGCCCGCGTCATCGGCGAGACCGCGCCGCTGCTGATCGTGGCCGGCGTGTCCGACTCGATCAACTCCAACCTCTTCGACGGCCGCATGATGACGCTGCCGGTGTACGTCTTCCGGCAGTTCAGCCAGGGCCTGGTGCCCTGCCGCCCCGACCAGGCGGACTGCATCGTCGACATCAACTACCAGCGGGCCTGGGCGGCCGCGCTCACGCTGATCCTCATCGTGATGCTGCTCAACCTGATCGGCCGCCTGGTCACCCGTCTGTTCGCGCCGAAGCTGCGCTGAGACCCGAGAACGAGAAAGCGAGACTCCGATGGCCCAGCGCATCGACGTCAAGGACCTCAACATCTACTACGGCGACTTCCTCGCCGTGCAGGACGTCTCGATGACCATCGAGCCGCAGTCCGTCACCGCCTTCATCGGCCCCTCCGGCTGCGGCAAGTCGACGTTCCTGCGCACGCTCAACCGCATGCACGAGGTGATTCCCGGCGCCCGCGTCGAGGGCACCGTCGAGATGGAGGGCGTGGACCTCTACGGCTCGGACGTGGACCCCGTGGCGGTGCGCCGCAACGTGGGCATGGTGTTCCAGCGGCCGAACCCGTTCCCCACGATGTCGATCCGCGACAACGTGCTGGCGGGCGTGAAGCTGAACAACAAGCGCATCAGCAAGTCGGACGCCGACGACCTGGTCGAGTCGTCCCTGCAGGGCGCGAACCTCTGGAACGAGGTCAAGGACCGCCTCGACCGGCCGGGCTCGGGCCTCTCGGGCGGCCAGCAGCAGCGTCTGTGCATCGCCCGGGCCATCGCGGTGAAGCCGCAGGTGCTGCTCATGGACGAGCCGTGCTCGGCCCTGGACCCGATCTCCACGCTGGCGATCGAGGACCTGATCCACGAGCTGAAGAACGACTACACGATCGTCATCGTCACGCACAACATGCAGCAGGCCGCGCGCGTGAGCGACCGCACCGCGTTCTTCAACATCGCGGGCACCGGCAAGCCGGGCCGCCTCATCGAGATGAGCGACACCGCGACGATCTTCTCCTCGCCGCGCGAGCAGGCGACCGAGGACTACGTCTCCGGCCGCTTCGGGTGACGGCCCGCGGCCAGGGCGGCGGACGGACGGAGGGGGCCGTCCGTCCGCCGCCCTGGCCGCCGGACGACGACGAAGACGACGAAGACGACGAGACGACAAAGACGAGAAGACGCGAAGACGACGAAGGGGCCGGCCTCCCGCGGGAGGCCGGCCCCTTCGTCGTGCGTCAGGCCGCCGTCACTCGTTCGTGTCGCTCGGCGGCACGCTCTCGCCGTCGGACGCCGTCTCGTCCTGGTCGGTGCTCTCGGACTCGGCCGTGCCGACGGGGTCCGACGCGGTCGGCGACGGCACGGCGCCGGTCGGCAGGCCGGAGGCGGCCGGCGACGGCGTCGGCAGCACGGCGGCGTACTCCGGCAGCGTGCCGTCGAAGACGTGCAGCGCGAACTCCTGCGTCACGCCCGCGACCTCGAGGGAGGCCGGGATCGTGGTGCCGGGCTCCCCGGCGACGGTGTCGAGCTCGGCCGGGACGCCGCCCTGGGTGCCGAGGTAGACGGTGCTGTGCGCGGGCACGGGCACAGTGACCGGCGAGGCGCCCTCGGCGGTGAGCGTGTAGGTGACGTCCTCGGCCGTCTTGTTCACGAGGCCGCCCTGCAGCGCGCCGACGGCGTCCTCCTCGGGCGTGACGACCATGAGGTTCACGGCGCGCAGGCTCGGGTTGATGTCGACGCGGCTGCCGTCGGACGGGGCGTACGGCTCGATCGTCTCGGTCGGGGAGCACGCCGCGAGCGTCAGGGCCCCGGCCGCCACGGCGGCGGCGACGGCGGCGGTGCGGGCGGGACGGGCGGTGCGGGACACGTGCTCACTCCTGGGGCTCGACGGTCGTGGGCCGGCGGGCGGCTGCCCGGGGGCCCGGCCCGGCACCGTGGCGACGCAGCGTGCACGGGCCGTGCGGGGGTTGCGGGAGGGGCGGCTGCCCCGGCTCATCCTAGTGCCGGATCGGGGCGCTCGGGACGTGGGGCGCAGGGCGCCCCGCAGGCGGCCGTCGGCGGGGTCCGGACCTGCGAAAACGCCGGTATCTCAAGGGTGCCCGGGGGTGGCCGCCCCCAGGGCCGGGAAGCGGCTCATGGTAGACTCGGCCACTGGGAAAGGGGACATCTGCAGATGACTTTCGAAGTAGGCGAGACGGTTGTCTACCCGCACCACGGTGCCGCGCTGATCGAGGAGATCAAGACGCGCAAGATCCGTGGCGAAGAGAAGATGTACCTCAAGCTGAAGGTCGCCCAGGGCGACCTCACCATCGAGGTCCCGGCCGAGAACGTGGACCTGGTGGGCGTGCGCGACGTCGTCGACCAGCAGGGCCTGGACAAGGTGTTCGAGGTGCTGCGCGCTCCGTACACCGAGGAGCCGACGAACTGGTCGCGCCGGTACAAGGCGAACCTCGAGAAGCTCGCGTCGGGCGACGTCATCAAGGTCGCCGAGGTCGTGCGCGACCTGTCGCGCCGCGACGCCGACCGCGGCCTGTCCGCGGGCGAGAAGCGCATGCTGGCCAAGGCCCGGCAGATCCTCGTCTCCGAGCTCGCGCTGGCCGAGCACACGGAGGAGGAGAAGGCGGAGGCCATCCTCGACGAGGTGCTCGCCTCCTGAGCCTCCCCGCCCCGGTCGCACGTCGCGGCCGGGGCGGAGCCCTGTGATGAGCACCCTCGCGATCCTGACCGCCGCAGGCTCGGGCACGCGCCTCGGTCGAGACCTTCCCAAGGCGCTGGTCGAGCTCGACGGCGTGCCCCTGGTGCTGCACGCCGCGCGCCGACTCGCCGCCGCCGGCGTCGTCGACCGCCTGGTCGTCACCGCGCCCGCCGGCGCCGCGGCCGCCGTCCGCGACCTGCTGAGCACGGACCCGCTCGTCGGGCTGCCGCTCGAGGTGGTCGACGGCGGCGCCACCCGCCAGGCGTCCGTCGCCGCGGGCCTCGCCCGCGCGGGCGACGACGTCGACGTGGTGCTGGTGCACGACGCCGCCCGCCCCTTCGCGCCCGCCGCGCTCGTGCGGCGCGTGGTGGCCGCCGTCCGAGCCGGCCACGGGGCCGTCGTGCCTGGTCTGCCGGTCGTCGATACGATCAAGACCGTGTCCGGGGGCGAGCGGGACGCGACGAGCGCGCAGGGGAGCGAGAGGGCGGCGGTCACGGTCGAGGCCGTGACCGGGACGCCCGAGCGCGCCGTGCTCCGGGCGGTCCAGACGCCGCAGGGCTTCGAGCGCGCCCTGCTGGTGCGCGCGCACGCCGCCGGTGCCGCCCGCGCCGCGGCGGACCACCTCGCCGCCACCGACGACGCCGGCCTCGTGGAGGCGCTCGGGGAGCGGGTCGTCGTCGTGCCGGGCGACGAGGCGGCCATGAAGATCACCACCGAGCGGGACATGCACCTGGCCGCGCTCTACGCGGGGCAGGTGGCATGACCGCGGACAGCACGGGCGGCCGGGCGCGAGCCCTGCCCCGCACGGGCGTGGGCGTCGACGTGCACGCGTTCGCCCCCGAGGGCTCGGACCGCGAGCTGTGGGTCGCCGGGCTGCGCTGGCCGGGCGAGCGCGGCCTCGACGGCCACTCCGACGCCGACGTGGCCGCCCACGCGGCCGCCGACGCCCTGTTCTCCGCCGCCGGCATCGGCGACCTCGGCTCGCACTTCGGCACGAGCGAGCCGCAGTGGGCGGGTGCGGCCGGGACGGTGCTGCTCGCCGAGGCCGCGCGCCGCGTGCGCGCCGCCGGGTTCGAGATCGGCAACGTCGCGGTGCAGGTGGTCGGCAACCGGCCCAAGATCGGCCCGCGCCGGGACGAGGCGCAGGCCGCGCTGAGCGACGCCGTCGGCGCTCCCGTCTCGGTGACGGCGACGACGACGGACGGGCTCGGCCTGACCGGCCGCGGCGAGGGCGTCGCGGCCGTGGCGACGGCGCTGGTCGTCGCCGTGGCCTCGTGAGCCGCAAGCCGCTCGCGGAGCGGCGCGCCCAGCTCGTCGACGCGGCGCTGCGCGTCGCCGCGCACGCGGGTGTCGAGGCGGTGACGGTCCGGGCGGTGGCCCAGGAGGCCGGCGTCTCCCTGGGCACCGTGCACTACTGCTTCCAGGACAAGGACGAGCTGCTCGACGCCATGGGGCACTCGATCGCCGTCAAGGCGTCCGAGCAGATCAACGCCGCACTCCAGCAGGGCGCCGAGGCCGGGCTCGACTTCCGCACGCTCGTGCACCGGTGCGCCGAGGCGCTGCTCGCGGGGCTCAAGCGCTGGCGCTCCACGCGGCTGCTGCTGCTGGAGGTCGCCACCACGGGCGCGCGCAACCCCGCGCTGCACCCCACCGCCCTCGCGCACCTCGACGCCTCGGTGATCCTCGTGCGCCGGATCGTCGAGGGCGCGGCGCGCGCGACCGGCGTCGTGTACCGCATCGACGTCGGCGTGCTCTCCCGCGTGGTGTCGGCGATGAACGACGGCATCGAGCTGAGCTGGCTCGTGGACGGCGACGACGAGGCGGCGCTGCAGGCGTTCCATGCCATGGCCGAGATGGTGATCTCCTACGCCGTGAACCCGGACGGCCCGCCGCGGCCGTGGGACCAGGGCGACGTGGAGGAGATCCTCGCCGACGCGGGCGACGTCGACACCGACGCGGATGATGACGACGCGGACGACGACGACGCGGACGGCGAGGACGGCGCCGACCGCGTCGAGGCCGGCGCGGTCGAGGGCTACGGCGACCCGGCCGGCAGCCCCAGCACCGAGTCGGTGTAGCCGTTGCGGAAGACGCCGTCGGGGTCGACGGCGCCCCGCACGCGGGCGACGTCGTCCAGGGGGTAGTGCTCGGCCAGGTGGGCGGCCGTGCGGTGGTGCAGCTTGCCCCAGTGCGGCCGGCCGCCGGCGGCGAGGAAGACCGCCTCGGCGGCGGCGAACCAGCGGCGGTACGGCATCCGCAGGTACTGGTGCACCGCCACGAAGGCGGTGTCGCGGCCGCGGGCCGGGGAGAGCCAGACGTCGTCCGACGGCGCGAACCGGATCTCCAGCGGGAAGGGCACGGGCTCGGACGTGCGCCGCAGCCACCCGTCGAGCTCGCGCAGCACGCCGGCCATCGCCCCGCGCGGCACGGCGTACTCCATCTCCCGGAACCGCACGCGGCGCCGGTGCGTGAAGATCTCGTAGGACGGCCCGACGCGGTCGCGGGCGCCGAGCGCGCGCGAGGAGAGGCGGTTGAGCCCGCGGGTGAGCCCGGGCGCGGCCGTCGCGAGCCGGTTGGCCACCTCGAAGACCCCGTTCGACAGCAGCTCGCCGTCGACCAGGTCGCGCGCCTCCTGCCGCACGCCGCGCAGGCGCCCCTTGAGCCCGGAGCGGCCGGTGGCCCAGCCCGCCGCCGCGTCGGGGTCGAGCCGGTCGTTGCGCAGGGTCAGGGCGCGGCGGGTGCCGGGGAACCAGTACAGCTCGGCGTGGTCCGCGCTGGCGGCGAACCCCTCGACGTCCTCCAGCACGCGGCCCAGGGGCCAGGGCTCCTCGCGCGCCCGCAGCCAGAACGACGGCACCACCTCGAGGTCGACGGCGGTGACGACGCCCGTGGTGCCCAGGCCGAGGCGGGACAGCTCGAAGTCCTCGCGCGCGGCGCTGCCCGGCGGGTCGTCGGCGCTCACCGTGCGCGTCGTCCCGTCGGCGCCGACGAGGCGCAGGCCGGACACCTGGGTGCACAGGCCGCCGTGACGGGTGCCCGTGCCGTGCGTGCCGGTGCCGATGGCGCCCGCCAGCGTCTGCCGGTCGATGTCGCCGAGGTTGGTCATCGCCAGGCCGTGCGCGGCCAGCAGGTGGTGCAGGTGGTACAGCCGGGTCCCGGCCCGGACGGTCACGCGCGCGGTGCCGTCGTGCCGCCGTTCCACGGCCTCGAGGCCGCGCAGGTGCTGCAGGTCCACGAGCAGGCCGTCGGTCACGGCGGCGGCGGTGAACGAGTGGCCGGCGCCGACGGCGCGCACGCGCAGGCCGTCGCGCGCGGCGGTGGCGACGGCCGACGCCAGGTC
>NZ_LWGM01000065.1 GCF_001750215.1 Isoptericola variabilis
GCCCGCGCGCCCGCGCCGGCGCGACCGGGCGCCCCTGCGGGTCGTGTTCGTGCCAGGGCTCGGCGACCGCATGGACTGGCTGGTCTGGCTGCAGCGGCAGGGCCTGCGCACCTGGCGCTCCCTGGGCGTGCGGACGGCCGTGTTCCGCGTCGGCTGGTCGTCCGACGCCCGGTTCGCCGACCGCACCGCCGCGCTGCTCGACGTCGTGCGCGGCTACGAGGAGCGCGGGGAGCGGGTCGCGGTCGTGGGCGCCTCCGCCGGCGCCGGCGCCGCGCTCGCCGTCCTGGCGGAGCACCCGGGCCTCGCCGCGGCCGTGCTCGTGGTCGGCAAGTTCCGCCGCCCCGACCACCTCCCGGACCCGGTGCTCGCCCACAACGACGTGTTCGACGAGTCGCTGCACGCGGTGCCGCGCCTGCTCGAGCGGATCGGGCCGCGCGAGCGCGCCCGCGTGCTGTCGCTGCGCTCGGCCAAGGACGGCATCCTCCCCGACGACGACCCGGTGCTGCCGGGGGCCGTGAACGAGCGGATGCGCGTCGTCGGGCACGTCACCGCGATCGGCTTCGCGCTCGTGTTCCGGGCCCGCCGGATCGTCGCCTTCGCGCGCGCCGCGGCGGCCCGCCTCTAGGCTGGCCCGCATGGGTACCGCGCTCGTCACCGGCGCCACCGCCGGCCTGGGACTGGAGTTCGCCTGGCAGCTCGCCACGGCCCGCCACCACCTGGTGCTGGTGGCGCGCGACGCCGAGCGCCTGGAGGAGGTCGCACAGCGCATCCGCGTCGTCGCGGGCGTCGACGTCGAGGTGCTGCCCGCCGACCTGTCCGTGCGCGAGGACCTGGAGCGGGTCGCGCAGCGCCTGGCCCAGCCGGGCGACCAGGACACCCGCCCGGTGGGCCTGCTGGTCAACAACGCCGGCTTCGCCACCGGCCAGCGGTTCGTGGACGGCGACATCGCCGTCGAGGAGCAGGCGCTCGACGTCATGGTGCGGGCCGTGCTGGTGCTCAGCCGGGCCGCCGTCGGGCAGATGACCCGGCGCGGGCGCGGGGCGATCCTCAACGTCGGGTCGGTCGCGGCGCTGACCGCCGGCGGCACCTACGCCGCCGCGAAGGCGTGGGTGCGCTCCTTCACCGAGGGCCTCGCGGTCGAGCTGCGCGGCACCGGCGTCACCGCCACCGTGGTCGCGCCCGGCTTCACGCACACCGAGTTCCACGCCCGGGCCGAGCTCGACATGTCGCAGCTGCCCGAGGCGGCGTGGCTGGACGCGTCCGACGTCGTGGCCGAGGCGCTCGCGGACGTGCGCCGCGGGGCGGTGCTGTCCACGCCGTCGGGGCGGTACAAGGCCGCCGCCGCGCTGCTGCGGCTCGCGCCCCGCCGCGCCGTGCGCGCCGTCGGCAGGTACCGCTAGAGCCGGTCGGCGCGCCGCGGGCCGCCCACTACGCTGGCGGCCATGACCGCAGACTTCTCCCCGACCCCGCGCGAGCAGCTGGCCGAGCTCATCAAGGAGCTCGCCGTGGTGCACGGCAAGGTGACGCTCGCCAGCGGCAAGGAGGCCGACTACTACGTCGACCTGCGCCGCATCACGCTGCACCACCGCGCCGCGCCGCTGGTCGGGCACGTGCTGCTGGACCACCTCGAGGAGGTCGGCCTGGGCACGGCGGAGATCGACGCCGTCGGCGGCCTGACCCTGGGCGCCGACCCCATCGCGGACGCGCTGCTGCACGCCGCCGCCTCCCGCGGCCAGGACCTCGACGCGTTCGTGGTGCGCAAGGCCGCCAAGGCGCACGGCCTGCAGCGCCAGATCGAGGGCCCGGACGTCGCCGGCCGCAAGGTCGTCGTCGTCGAGGACACCTCCACCACGGGCGGCTCGCTGCTGCAGGCGATCGACGCCGTCGAGGCCGCGGGCGCGCAGATCCTGGGCGTGGCCACCCTCGTGGACCGCGACACGGGCGCTCGGGAGAAGATCGAGGAGCGCGGCTACGCCTACCACTACCTGTTCGGGCTGGCCGACCTCGGCCTGAGCTGAGCCGCCTCTCTTCGCCGACGGCTAGGGAAGTGGGACGGAACTCGCGGAGTTTCGTCCCACTTCCCTAGCCGTCGGCGTTCCGAGGCGTTGCGGGGCCCGGCCCGCCCTCAGCCGTCGCGGCGTCCGCGGCGCCGGGCGAGGGCCAGCCCGACGCCGAGGCCGACGAGGATCCCGCCCGCCGCGACGACGGCGAGCACGAGGCCCGGCGCGGGCGTCAGCGCCGGCGTGAAGGTCGCGCCCGACACCGGGGCGTAGGCGAACCAGCCGAAGCTCGCCGACCAGCGGCTCGCCAGCCACGCGCCGCCCGCGAGCAGGGCCGCACCGAGGGCGACCAGCACGACCGGCAGCCTCCCCGCCCGCCGCGGGGAGGGGGAGCGGCCGGGTCCCTCGTCGTCGGTCGTCACGGCCGGTTCAGACGAGCTTGATGAGGTCCGCCACCGAGTCGACCACCTGCGACGGGCGGAAGGGGTACTTCTCGACGTCGGCGGGCGTCGTCGAGCCGGTCATCACGAGGAACGTGTGCAGGCCGGCCTCGATCCCCGCCACGACGTCGGTGTCCATCCGGTCGCCGATCATTGCCGTCGTCTCCGAGTGCGCGTCGATCCGGTTGAGCGCGGACCGGAACATCATCGGGTTCGGCTTGCCCACGTAGTACGGCTGGCGGCCGGTGGCCGCGGTGATCATCGCGGCGACGGCGCCCGTGGCGGGCAGCGGGCCCTCCTGGGACGGGCCCGTCACGTCCGGGTTGGTGGCGATGAACTTGGCGCCGCCCTGCACCAGGCGGATCGCCTTGGTGATCGCTTCGAACGAGTACGTGCGGGTCTCGCCCAGCACCACGTACTCCGGGTCGTTGTCGGTGAGCGTGTAGCCCGCCTCGTACAGGGCCGTCGTGAGGCCGGCCTCGCCGATCGCGTACGCCGAGCCGCCCGGGTGCTGGTCGTCGAGGAACCGCGCGGTGGCGAGCGCGGACGTCCAGATCGCCGACTCCGGCACGTCGATGCCGCTCGTGGCGAGGCGTGCGCGCAGGTCGCGCGGCGTGAAGATCGAGTTGTTCGTGAGGATGAGGAACGGCCGGCCCGCGTCGCGCAGCGCCTTGACGAACTCCGGCGCGCCGGGGATGGCGTACCCCTCGTGCACGAGCACGCCGTCCATGTCCGTGAGCCAGGACTCGATGGGGCGGTCGATCAGTCGCTCGGTCAACGCGGTACCTCTCTCGGAGCGGGTGCGCCGGCTCGCGCCGGCGCGGTGGCGGTGCGGTCAGCGCGCGTGCCGGGGCGGACGCGTGCCGTCGTCGTGGAAGGTACCGGGTGCGGCCGCCGCCGGCGCGGCACCCGGCGCGGCGGGTCCGGCGGCCGCGAGCGCGGCGGCGGCCTTCTCCTGCTTCCGGGCCCGCAGGACCTCCACCACCATGGGCACCACGGAGACCAGCACGATGAGGACGATCAGCGCCTCGATGTTCTCCTTGACGAACGTGATGTTGCCCAGCAGGTAGCCGAGCACGGTCACGCCCACCGCCCACAGGAGCGCCCCGAGGGCGTTGAAGCCGACGAACTGGCGGTAGCCCATGTGGCCGACGCCCGCCGCCACCGGCGCGTAGGTGCGCACGATCGGCACGAACCGCGCGATGACGATGGTGCGGCCGCCGTACCTGTCGAAGTAGGCGTTGGTCTGGTCGATGTACTGGCGCCGGAAGATCCTCGAGTCGGGCCGGTCGAAGATCTTGGGTCCGGCGAACCGCCCGATGAGGTAGCCGACCTGGTCGCCCGCGAACGCGGCGACGAAGAGGATCACGCACAGCACGGGCAGGTTGATCTGCAGCGTCCCCTGGGCCACGAGCGCACCCGCGGTGAACAGCAGGGAGTCGCCCGGCAGGATCGGGAAGAGCAGGCCGGTCTCGACGAAGATGACGAGCGCGATGCCCACCAGCGCGGCGTCCCCGAAGCGGTCGATGAGGTGCTGGGGGTCCATCCAGTCGGGGCCGAGCGCGTGCACGGCGCCCGCGGCGGGGAGGTGGGCGGCCAGCGCGGGCAGGGTGTCCGCGAGCGCGGTCGTCGCAAGCATGGGCCGAGCCTAGCCGGGCCGGTCCGCTCGGCCGGTCCGCTCGGCCGGTCCGCGCGGCCGGTCCGCTCGGCCGGGACGCCGGCGGGGCCCGGCCGGGCCCGGCGGCTCGGACGTGGACGGGTCCTGCCGGGCGGTGCGGGAGGATGGACGCATGACGGACCCCGCCGCGCCTGTGCCCGCGGCGCCCGACGTCGGCGTCGGCCCGTGGGCCGGCCCGTGGCCCACGGGGCCCGACGGCGCCCCGGACCCGCGCTACGACCCCGAGCTGCTGGCCCACGGCGACCGCCGCAACGTCGTCGACCGCTACCGCTACTGGACCGTCGAGGCGATCGTCGCGGACCTGGACACCCGCCGGCACCCGCTGCACGTGGCCATCGAGAACTGGGCGCACGACCTCAACATCGGCTCGGTGGTGCGCACGGCCAACGCGTTCAACGTGGCGGGCGTGCACGTGGTGGGCCGACGGCGGTGGAACCGCCGCGGTGCGATGGTGACCGACCGCTACCTGCACGTGGACCACCGGCCCGACGCGGCGGCGCTCGCGGCATGGGCGGACGACGCCGGCCTGCCGGTGATCGGCGTCGACAACGTGCCGGGCTCGGTGCCGATCGAGGGCTACCGGTTCCCCGAGCGCTGCGTGCTGGTGTTCGGCCAGGAGTCCACCGGCCTGACGGCGCCGATGCAGGCGGCGTGCGCCGACGTCGTCCACATCACCCAGCACGGCTCCACCCGGTCGCTCAACGCCGGCGCGGCCGCCGCGATCGCCATGCACGCCTGGGCGCTGCAGCACGCGCTCCCCGCCGCCGGGGGCGACGGCGGTGCCGAGGGCGACGACGGCGCCGGTGCCCGCGCGGGCACGCGGTCCGGCGTGCTCGGCGGACGCCTCGGTGCCCCGGCGGGCCGGACCCGATAGGGTCCGGGCGTCCGACGCCTCGTCATCGCCCGTGCCGGCGAGCGCCGCGGGCGTCGCCGCAGCCGTGTGAGGCATGACGCCCGCAGGTGCGCCGTGGGAGGATCGACCAGGCAGATCCGTTCGTCCTTGGAGCACTGACATGCCTATCGCTACCCCCGAGGTCTACGCCGAGATGATCGACCGGGCGAAGGCCGGCAAGTTCGCCTACCCCGCGGTCAACATCACCTCGTCGCAGACCGTCACCGCCGCGCTGCAGGGCTTCGCGGAGGCCGAGTCGGACGGCATCATCCAGGTGTCGGTCGGTGGCGCGGAGTACGCCTCGGGCTCGACGATCAAGGACCGCATCGCCGGCTCGCTCGCCCTGGCGGCGTACGCGACCGAGGTCGCCAAGAACTACCCGGTGAACATCGCCATCCACACCGACCACTGCACGGCGGACAAGCTGGACTCCTGGGTCCGCCCGCTGCTGGCCCTCGAGGCCGAGCAGGTCAAGGCCGGCAAGCTGCCGACGTTCCAGTCGCACATGTTCGACGGCTCCACCGTGCCGATCGACGAGAACCTCACCATCGCCTCCGAGCTGCTCGAGCTCTCGCAGGCCGCGCGCACGATCCTCGAGATCGAGATCGGCGTCGTCGGCGGCGAGGAGGACGGCCACGCGGCCGAGATCAACGACAAGCTCTACACGACGCCCGAGGACGGCCTGCAGACGGTCCGCGCCCTCGGCGCCGGCGAGAAGGGCCGCTACCTGACGGCGCTGACCTTCGGCAACGTGCACGGCGTCTACAAGCCGGGCGCCGTGAAGCTGCGCCCGGAGATCCTGCTGGAGATCCAGCAGGCCGTCGGCAAGGAGATCGGCAAGGAGATGCCGTTCGACCTCGTGTTCCACGGCGGGTCGGGCTCGACGGCCGAGGAGATCGGCCAGGCGGTCGACAACGGTGTCATCAAGATGAACATCGACACCGACACGCAGTACGCGTTCACCCGCCCGGTCGTCGACCACGTCATGAAGAACTACGACGGCGTGCTGAAGATCGACGGCGAGGTCGGCAACAAGAAGGCGTACGACCCGCGCGCCTGGGGCAAGCTGGCCGAGGGCGGCATGGCCCAGCGCATCGTCGAGGCCTGCCAGCAGCTGCGCTCGGCCGGTCACAAGATGTGACACCCTCTCGCGCCAAGATAGAGAACCCCGGCGCCGAGATAGAGAGGCCCCCGCCCGCCGCGTGTGATCCGCGGCGGGCGGGGGCCTCTCTATCTCGGCCTGGTGGCTCTCTATCTCGGCGTCACTGGACGTCGAAGCCCTCGTCGGTGTCGACGATCTCGAGCATCTCGCCGATCCGGGTCACCTCGAGGAGGAACTTCACCGTGGGCGGCGCGCGCAGGATGCGGACCTTGTGCGGCATCCGGGACGCCAGGCGCGCGAGGAACGCGACGCCCGAGGAGTCCATGAACGTGATGTGGTGCGCGTCGATCTCCACCGGCAGCCCGGACGCCTCGGCTTCGGACACGGCCTCGCCCAGCTCCGGGCCGATGTCCGCGTCGATCTCGCCCGACAGGACGATGCGGGCACGGGTGGTGCCCACGATGAGATGGACGCTCGCCGGGTCACCGTCCGACGGCAGGTGGTCGTCGGTGTCCGTGCCGCTCAGCGCGGCCGCCTTCGGTTCCGTTCCGTCGCGCACGGTGCTCCTTCCACGCCCCCCGGTGCCTGGCGCGCATCGCTCGCGCCTCGTCAGGCACCACACTACGGTTTGAATGACCTGCAGGAACACCATCTTCACCTATGGACACGGCGCGACGGAGGCACGATGACGGATTTGTTCGATCCGTCACAGTGGCGTGGCGACCCGTCCGTCCTGGCCGACATCGCCGCCGCGACGTCGGTCCCCGTGCTGCTGACCGGCCCTTACGCGGCCGGGATGCCCCTGCTGTGGGCGAACGCCGCCTTCGTCGCCGCCACCGGGTACCGCCTCGACGACCTGGCCGCCGGCTCCGCCGGCCCCGCCGCCTCGACCGACGCTGCCGACCACGGCGCGCCCCGCGACGGACTCGGCGCCCTGGTCGCGCTGCTCGCCGACCCCGGCGCCGCGGACGACCTGCGCGCGGGGCTCGCCCACGGTGACGTGGTCACCGTCCCGCTGCAGTACCGGCGGCGCGACGGCGGCACGTACTGGGCGCTGAGCACCTTCACCCCGCGCCGCGACGCGGCGGGCGCGGTGACGCACCACCTCGTCGTGAGCATCGACGTCTCCCGGCTCGTGGACGAGCACTTCGCCCAGCAGCGCTCACTCGAGGCGGAGCGCCGCCAGCGTGCCGACCTCGACCTCGTCGCCCGGTCCACCGAGCTGCTCGCCGACCTCGACTACCCGTACGCGCTGCGGGACATCACCGACCTGCTGCGCCGGCTGGTGCCGTGGGCGGGCTTCTACCTCAACGACGACGGCCTGGTGTTCGCCGAGGGGGTCGACGTCACCGCCCCGCCGAGCGGCCGCGGCCGCCGGCACGCCCGGTTCGTGGGCGACGCGACGCCCGACGCCCTCGAGGGTGACGCGCCGGTGCTCGCCCACGGCGCCGAGGCGGTCGACGCCGTGCAGGACCTGCTCGACGGGCTCGTGGACGGGCCGGTGGCGGTGCGCCTGGACGTCGCCTACCCGCCGTTCTCGGCGTCGGGCTGGCTGCGCCGCGACGTCGTGCGCCGCATCGGCGAGCGGACCGGCGCGCGGCCCGGCTCCGTCGTCGTGCACGCCGTGGGCGGGCGCCGGCAGGTGCTGGGGCTGCTCGTCACCTGGCCCGGGGACGAGGCCGGGGCGCCCGCCGCCACGGCCGACGACGCCTCCGGCGGCGCCTCGACCGACGACGTGCGCACCGTGGTCGAGGTCGTGGCCCGCCGCGCCGGCACCGCCATCGACAACGCCCGGCTGTACGCCCGCGAGCACCGGCTCGCCGAGGCCCTGCAGCGCGCCATGCTGCCCGAGCAGGCCGACGTCGACGGGCTGGACGTGTGGACCTACTACGCGCCCAACGCCGAGCACGCGCAGGTGGGCGGCGACTGGTACGACGTGCTGCAGATCGACGAGTCCACCGTGGGCCTCGTCATCGGCGACGTCGTGGGGCACGACGTCGAGGCGGCCGCGGCCATGGGGCAGCTGCGCTCGGTGGTGCGCTCCTACGCCTACGAGCTGACGACGCCCGGGGTGGTGCTCGACCGGGTCGACCAGCTGGTCAAGGGCATGCGCGTGCCGCGCTCGGCGAGCCTCGTCTACGCCGCGCTGCGCCGGTCGGGCGACGGCGCCGGGTCCGGCGCCCCGGTCGGGGAGACCTGGGCCCTGGAGTACACCCGCGCGGGCCACCTGCCGCCGCTGCTGCTGCGCGACGGGCAGGTGACCCAGCTCTCCGCCGTCGGCGGCTCGCTGGTGGGCTTCGGGTTCGCCGAGCGCAGCACCGCCACCGAGGAGCTGCGCCCGGGCGACGTGCTGCTGCTGTACACCGACGGGCTCATCGAGCGGCGCGACCGCTCGCTGCGGGTGGGGCTCGACGCGCTCGTGGAGACCTCGGGCCGGATCACGGCCCGCGACGCCGCGGGGGTGGGCGAGGAGCTGCTCGCGCGGCTCGCCGACGCGCCCGAGGACGACGTCGCCATCGTCGTCGTGCGGGTGCCCGACCCGGTCCACGATGCCGCGGCGGGACGGACCCTCAGCCCGCGCTCGCGCCGCTGGCTGCTGCCGAGCGAGGCGCCGTCGATCGGGCGCGCGCGGCGCGCGGTGGTGCGCTCGTGCCAGGCGTGGGGGATCGCGGAGTCGGCGGCGGCCGAGCTGGTGGTCTCCGAGCTCGTGGCGAACGGCGTGCTGCACGGCTGGGGGAACGTGGCGCTGCGGCTGTACGACACGGGCGAGGGCCTGCGCATCGAGGTCGAGGACTCCAACCCTGCCCCGCCCGTCGCCACCGACGGGCACCCCAACCGCATGGGCGGCTTCGGCATGCAGATCGTCGAACGGCTGGCCGACTGGGGCTGGCGGCCCACCGCGACGGGCAAGCTCGTGTGGGCCCGGCTCAAGCCGGTCGTGCCCGAGCCCGAGGCGACGTCGGAGCCGGCCGAGGGAACGGCCGGCGAGCGGGCGCAGGGTCAGGACGGCGGGCGCGTCACCGAGCCGTCCGCCTGAACGGTGCGCCCGAGCCGGCTGGCCCAGGCGCGGCCGCGAGGCCTGGGCGCGGCGGCGGAGCCTAGGCCGGGCGGCGGGGCTCAGGCGCGCCGGCGGCGCTGCGACAGCGCCGCGCGCCGGCTCCCGGAGGGCTGCGTCCCGGCGGTGCGCTGCGGGACGGCGGGCATCGACGCCGGGTCGCAGCGGTGCTCGCCGTCGATCCGGAACAGGTCGAGCGCCCCGCAGACCTCGAGCACGAACAGGTCGCGCTCGTCCGCGCCCCGCAGCACCGTGGCGCCGCCGCGCTTGCGGCCGGCGTCGGCCAGGGAGATGAGGAACGCCGCGCCGGTGGAGTCCATGAAGGTGACCCGGCACATGTCGATGACGAGGAGCTGGCGGCGCAGCCCGACGACGCGTGCGGCGATCTCCGGGAACTGGTCGCGCTCGGCGAGGTCGAGATCCCCCGCGATCACGAGGGTCGCAGTCGTCGAGGACGTCGCGATCTCGATCATGCGCTCGAGCCTACGGGGTGCGCCGGGGGCACGCGCGCGGCGGCGGGGCGCCGGACGCGCCCGCGGGAGCGGTGCGACGATGGGGCCATGAGCGACCAGCACCGCCCCGACCTCCTGGCCCCCGAGCCCACGCTGCTGCCCGACGAGCACCCCGGGGTCGCCGCCGGCCTCGACGCCGGCGAGGACCCCGCCGCGCTCGCCGCCGCGCACCCGTCGTCGTCGCTCGCCTGGGCGGCGCTGGCCGAGGACACCCTCGAGGGCTACGGCGGCGACGAGCACGCCGAGCTCGGCACCGCCCGCGTCGTGACCGCGTACGCCTACGCGCGCACCGGCTACCACCGCGGGCTCGACGCGCTGCGCCGCGCCGGCTGGCGCGGCCGTGGCCCGATCCCGGCCGACCACGCGCCGAACCAGGGCTTCCTGCGCGCCCTGCTGGCGCTGGCCACGGCCGCCGAGCTCGTCGGCGAGAGCGAGGAGGCGGAGCGCTGCAAGCAGTTCCTCGTCGACTCCGGCGCCTCGACCGCCGAGGTCGCGGCGCTGCGCTGACGCGCTGCCGGCGCGCCGTCGACACGCCCGCTGAGCAGCCCGTCCGCCGGTGCGTCCACCGCCCGGCCGGCCCGCCCGCCCGGGAAAGGTCACGCGAGGGTAAACTCGGCAGGCGGTCGGGCCGCCGCCACGAGGCGGGCGCGCCGGCCTCGTCTACCTAGGGAAGAGGGATCCCCCATGCCAGCGGTCGTGCTCGTCGGTGCCCAGTGGGGCGATGAGGGCAAGGGCAAGGCGACGGACCTGCTCGGGTCCCGCGTCGACTACGTGGTGAAGTTCAACGGCGGCAACAACGCCGGCCACACGGTCGTGATCGGGGACGAGAAGTACGCCCTGCACCTGCTGCCCTCGGGCATCCTGTCGCCGGGCGTCACGCCGGTCATCGGCAACGGCGTCGTCGTCGACATCGAGGTGCTGTTCGAGGAGCTCGACGCGCTCGTCGCGCGCGGCGTCGACGTCTCGCGCCTGCTCGTGTCGAGCCAGGCGCACGTCATCACCGACTACCACCGCACCATCGACAAGGTGACCGAGCGGTTCCTGGGCAAGCGCAAGATCGGCACCACGGGCCGCGGCATCGGCCCGGCGTACGCGGACAAGATCAACCGCGTCGGCATCCGGATCTCCGACCTGTTCGACCCCAAGATCCTGCGGGACAAGGTCGAGGGCTCGCTCAACCAGAAGAACCACCTGCTGGTGAAGGTCTACAACCGCCGCGCGGTCGACGTGGACCAGACCGTCGACCAGCTGCTGGCGTACGCCGAGCGCCTCAAGCCGATGGTCGCCAACACCCCGCTGGTGCTCAACCAGGCGCTCGACGCCGGCAAGACCGTGCTGTTCGAGGCCGGCCAGGCCACGATGCTCGACATCGACCACGGCACCTACCCGTTCGTGACCTCCTCGAGCGCCACCGCCGGCGGCGCCGTGACCGGCTCGGGCATCGGTCCCACCCGCGTCGACTCGGTCATCGGCGTCATCAAGGCCTACACCACCCGCGTGGGCGAGGGCCCGTTCCCCACCGAGCTGTTCGACGACTCCGGCGAGTACCTGCGCAAGACCGGCGGCGAGTACGGCGTGACGACCGGCCGCGCGCGCCGCACCGGCTGGTACGACGCCGTCATCGCCCGCTACGCCTCGCGCGTCAACGGCCTCACGGACCTCGTGGTCACCAAGCTCGACGTGCTCACCGGCATGGACCGCGTGCCGGTGTGCGTGGCGTACGACGTCGACGGCACCCGCTACGACGAGATGCCGGACGACCAGACCGCGTTCCACCACGCCGTCCCGGTCTACGAGGAGCTGCCGGGCTGGTGGGAGGACATCTCCGGGGCCCGCACCATCGAGGACCTGCCGAAGAACGCCCAGGAGTACCTGAAGTTCCTCGAGAGCGTGTCCGGCACGCGCATCTCCGCGGTGGGCGTGGGCCCGCGCCGCGACGAGATCATCCCGGTGCACGACCTCATCCACGGGCGCTGACGCCCCGGACGCGCCGTCCCGACGCGCCCGCCCGCCGCTGCCTCCGGCCGCGGACCGGGCGGGCGCGTCGTGCGTCACGGGCGCCCACCTACACTGGGCGCCCGTGAAGATCCTCGTCGTCGGGAACGGTGCCCGCGAGCACGCCATCGTCCACGCCCTGGCGGGCGAGCCCGGGGGCCACGAGCTCCACGCGGCGCCCGGCAACCCGGGGATCGGCCGGGAGGCGACGCTGCACGCGGTGGACGCGAACGACGGCGCCGCCGTCGCCGCCCTCGCGACCGCCCTGGGCGCCGACCTCGTCGTCGTCGGCCCGGAGGCGCCGCTGGTGGCCGGGGTGGCCGACGCCGTGCGTGCCGCCGGGATCCCGTGCTTCGGCCCGTCCGCCGAGGCGGCCCGCCTCGAGGGGTCCAAGGCCTTCGCCAAGGACGTCATGGCCTCCGCCGGCGTGCCCACCGCTGCGGCGCACGTGTGCACCACGCTCGACGAGGTGGCCGCGGCGCTCGACGGCTTCGGCGCCCCCCACGTGGTCAAGGACGACGGCCTCGCGGCGGGCAAGGGCGTCGTCGTCACGTCCGACCGCCACGCCGCGCTGGCCCACGCCGAGGCCGCGCTCGCGGCGCCCGGCGGCGCGGGCCGCGTGGTCGTCGAGGAGTACCTCGACGGCCCCGAGGTCTCCCTCTTCTGCATCAGCGACGGCGCCGCCGTGGTGCCGCTCGTGCCCGCCCAGGACTTCAAGCGCGTCGGTGACGACGACGCCGGCCCCAACACCGGCGGCATGGGCGCCTACTCGCCGCTGGGCTGGGCGCCCGCTGGCCTCGTGGACGAGGTGGTGGAGCGCATCGCGCAGCCGACGGTCGACGAGATGGCCCGCCGCGGCACGCCGTTCGCCGGCGTGCTGTACGTGGGCCTCGCGCTGACCTCGCGGGGCACGCGGGTGGTGGAGTTCAACGCCCGCTTCGGCGACCCCGAGACGCAGGTCGTGCTGACCCGGCTGGTCACGCCGCTGTCGGCGCTGCTGCTCGCCGCCGCCACCGGCGCGCTGGGCGGCCTGGAGCCGCTGCGCTGGTCGGACGACGCCGTGGTCAACGTCGTCGTCGCGGCCGCGGGGTACCCGGGGACGCCGCGCAGGGGCGACGCGATCACCGGCATCGACGACGTCGAGGCGCTGGACGGCGTGCACGTGCTGCACGCCGGGACGGCGACGTCGCCCGACGGCGCGCTGGTGGCCGCCGGCGGGCGCGTGCTGTCCGTCGTCGCACGCGGCGCGGACCTCGACGCGGCGCGCCGGCTGGCGTACGAGGGCGTGGCGCGCGTCGGGCTCGCCGGCTCCCACCACCGCACGGACATCGCGCTCAGGGCGGCGCGGGGCGAGGTCACGGTCCCGACCGCCCGCTGACGTCGCGGCCGCCACCGGCCCGCACGTAGTCCGGTCTCGGCGCGGCGCCCCGGGCACGGGACGCCGCGCCGGACGCGCCGCCGCCTGTGCCTGCTGGTCCGGTCGGTGAATCGTTGGCCGATCGGTGATCCGGACCGCCGATCAGCCCACGATTCACCGACCAGACGCGGGCGACGAGGCTGACGGGCCCACGGCCGGCGCCGCGCGCGTGCCCCGGACCGCGCTCGGGCTCGGGCACGGGCGCGGGACGCCGCGCCGGACGCGCCGCCGTCGTCCGCCGCCGGGATGGGAGACTGGCCCGGTGACCGACACGCGCCCTGACAACCTCTCGGAGGCCTTCGCCGGCGGCCCGCTCGACCTGCCCGGTTGGCGGCACGTCTACTCGGGCAAGGTCCGCGACCTGTACGAGCCCGACCTGCCGTCCCTCGGCGGGGCGCACCCGCTCGGCGAGGTCGTGCTCGTCGTCGCCTCGGACCGCGTCTCGGCGTACGACCACGTGCTGGCCCCCGGCGTCCCCGACAAGGGCGTGGTGCTCACCCAGCTGAGCCTGTGGTGGTTCGACCAGCTCGCGGACCTGGTGCCGAACCACGTGGTCAGCACCGAGGTCAGCGCGGCGCCGTTCGACGGGCTCGTGCCCGACGTCGTGGCCGGCCGGGCGATGATCTGCCGGCGCCTGGAGATGTTCCCCGTCGAGTGCGTCGCGCGCGGCTACCTCACCGGCTCCGGCCTGGCGGAGTACCGGGCGTCCGGCTCCGTGACCGGCATCCCGCTGCCCGACGGCCTCGTGGACGGCTCCCGCCTGCCCGAGCCGATCTTCACGCCGGCGACCAAGGCCGAGGTGGGCGAGCACGACGAGAACGTGCCCTTCTCCGCGGTCGTCGAGCGCGTCGGCGAGGCCGCCGCCACCACGCTGCGCGACCTCACCCTGGCGGTCTACGCCCGGGCCGAGGAGATCGCGCGCGAGCGCGGCGTGATCCTCGCGGACACGAAGCTCGAGTTCGGCACCGACCCGGTCACCGGCGAGGTCGTGCTGGGCGACGAGGTGCTCACCCCCGACTCGTCGCGCTTCTGGCCGGCCGACCAGTGGGAGCCGGGGCGCGCGCAGCCCAGCTTCGACAAGCAGTTCGTGCGCGACTGGCTCACCTCGCCGGCCTCCGGCTGGGACCGCGCCGGCGACGCCGCGCCGCCCGCGCTGCCGGCCGACGTCGTCCTGCGCACCCGCGACCGCTACCTCGAGGCGTACGAGCGCCTCACGGGCGCGCCGCTGAGCTGACGGCCGGCGCGGCCGGCTGGC
>NZ_LWGM01000066.1 GCF_001750215.1 Isoptericola variabilis
GCCGTCGCGCGGGCCCTGCCCGGCGCGCTCGGCGCGGCCGAGGCCGCGCGCCTGGCCGCGCAGCGGCCCGAGGACGCCCAGGTCCCCGTGCTGACGCCGCGGGAGACCAAGGGCCTGGAGTTCGACGCCGTGGTGCTCGTCGAGCCGGCGGAGGTGGCCGAGGGCGCGGGCGGCTGGTCCGACCTGTACGTCGCCATGACCCGGCCCACCCAGCGCCTGGCGGTGGTGCACGCCCGACCGCTGCCGGACGGCTTCGCGGGCTGAGACGGGTTTGTCGCCGCAGGTGCCCAGGGCGCACCATGAGGGCGTGCTGCGTGCCCTTCTCCTCGAGAACGTCCACCCTGTCGCCACCGAGATCCTGCGCGCCTCGGGCTTCGAGGTCGAGACCCGACCCGGAGCCCTCGACGAGGCCGAGCTGATCGAGGCGCTCGACGGCGTCCACGTGCTCGGCATCCGCTCCAAGACCATGGTGACCCGCAAGGTCCTGGAGAGCTCTCCGCACCTGCTCGCGGTGGGCACGTTCTCGATCGGCACCAACCAGATCGACCTGGCGGCGGCGTCCTCGTACGGCGTCGGCGTGTTCAACGCGCCCTACTCGAACACCCGGTCGGTCGTGGAGCTCGCGCTCGCCGAGGTCATCGCGCTGACCCGCCGGCTCACCGTCCGCGACAAGGCGCTGCACGACGGCGTCTGGGACAAGACGGCGGAGGGCGCGCACGAGGTGCGCGGGCGCACGCTCGGCATCATCGGCTACGGCAACATCGGCTCCCAGCTGTCCGTGCTCGCCGAGAACCTCGGCATGCGCGTGCTGTTCTACGACGTCTCGGAGAAGCTGGCGCTCGGCAACGCGCAGCGCGTCGCCACGCTCGAAGAGCTGCTCGAGCGGTCGGACGCCGTGACGATCCACGTGGACGGGCGCGCCGGGAACGCCGGCCTGTTCGGCGCCGAGGAGTTCGCCCGCATGAAGCCGGGCGCCGTGTTCCTCAACCTCTCGCGCGGCTTCGTCGTCGACGTCGAGGCGCTGCGGGAGAACATCCTGTCCGGCCACCTCGGCGGCGCCGCGGTCGACGTCTTCCCCAGCGAGCCCAAGAAGCGCGGCGACAGCTTCGACTCCGAGCTGCGCGGCCTGCCCAACGTCATCCTCACGCCGCACGTCGGCGGCTCCACCGAGGAGGCGCAGGAGGCGATCGGCGAGTTCGTCGCCGGCAAGCTGCGCGACTACCTGCAGACCGGCTCGACCATGCTCAGCGTGAACCTGCCGAACCTGCAGCTCGGGCGCACCGGCGTGGGGCGCATCGCGCACCTGCACCGCAACGTCCCCGGCGTCCTCGCCGCGGTCAACCAGGTGTTCGCCGAGCACGGCGCCAACATCGAGGGCCAGATGCTCGCCACGCGGGGTGAGATCGGCTACGTGGTCACCGACATCGCCGACGTCACCGAGCGCGGCGCCTCCGTCAAGCTCCAGGCGATGGAGAGCACGATCCGCCTGCGGGTCCTCGACGAGCTGCCGCGCGACGAGTACGGCCCGGGGCGCGCCGCGGGCCTCTGACGCCCCGGCGGGGGGCCCACCGGAGCGTCCCGCCGCACCGCCCGCAGCACAGAGCCCGGCCGGGTGCACCCGGCCGGGCTCTGGTGTCTCGGGGGAGGCGTCCGTCCCGCGCGGGTCGGACCGGAGGCCGCCGCACGCCTGGGCGTGACCAGCTCGCCCACCTCGGGCGCCACGATCGTCAGGCCGGCCTCGCGCAGCAGCGGCGCCACCGACGCCCACAGCACGAACAGCTCCTCGTACTTGGTGGAGCCCAGGCCGTTGAGCACCACGGCCACGCGGCCGTCGGCGTCGGCGGGGCGCTCGGTCAGCAGGCGCTCCACGAGCAGCTTCGCCATCTCGGGCGCGGGCATCGAGGCGATGTCCTCGAGGCCCGGCTCGCCGTGGATGCCGAGGCCCAGGCCGACCGCGCCGTCCGGCACGGTGAAGTGCGGCGTCTCGGCGCCCGGGAACGTGCAGCCGGAGAACGCCAGGCCGAGCGTGAACGTGCGGTCGTTGGCGCGGGTGCCCAGGCGCACGACCTCGTCGAGGTCGTGGCCGCGCTCGGCGGCGGCGCCCAGCACCTTGAAGACGACGAAGTCGCCCGCGATGCCGCGGCGGCGGTGCTTCTCGTCCGCCCCCGCCGACGCGACGTCGTCGGTGACGATGAGCTGGCGCGCCGGGATGCCCTCGGCCTCGAGGCGCTCGCCCGCCAGGCCGAAGTTCATGACGTCGCCGGCGTAGTTGCCGTAGGTGTACACGACGCCGCGGCCGCTGTTGGCCAGCCGGCCCACGGAGTAGGCCTGGGCCGTGGACGGCGAGGTGAAGATGTTGCCGACGACGGCGCCGTCGGCGAAGCCCGGGCCCACCACGCCCATGAAGGCCGGGTAGTGGCCGGAGCCGCCGCCGACGACGACGGCGACCTTGGGCGTGCGCGCGCGGCGCCGGCGCACGACGCCGCCGGGCACCTCGCGCACCAGGTCGGCGTGCAGGTCGGCGAAGCCGGCGACGGCGTCCGCCGCGAACTCGGCCGGGTCGGCGTAGATCCGGGTCATCGCTGCACCTCCGCGAGCAGGGCGGTCATCTCGTCGAAGGAGCGCTGGGCGTCCGCCTCGCGCTCGTGCTCCTCGACGTCGTGGGTCTCGAGCTCCAGCACGTAGGTGCCGGTGAAGCCGGCCGCCTCGAGGACGGCCATGGTGCCGCGGAAGTCGACCTTGCCCCGGCCGATGCCGAGGTTGAGGTTGCCCGGCACGGCGTCGCGCAGGTGGACGCGCTCGACGCGGTCCGCGTGCTTCGTCGCCCAGGCCACGAGGTCCTCGTCGGAGGCGACGACGTGCGACGTGTCGAGCAGCAGGCCCATCGTGTCCGGCCCGACCAGCGCGAGCAGCTTGTCGGCGCGGGCCACCGACCAGCAGAAGCGGCGGTGGTGGAGCACCTCGACCAGCAGGCGCACCCCGTGCTCGGCGCACAGGGTCGACATCAGGCGCAGGTTCGCGGCGATCCGCTCGATGTCGGCGTCCTCGTCCACGTACGGGTCCCAGGACTGCCCGCCGCCCGGCAGGATGAGCGCCCCGCCGGTCACGGCCGCGAGCCGCACCAGCGGCAGCGCCGTGGCCCTGAGCGTCTCGGCGTCGAGCGCCGGGTCGTTCAGCGGGCCGACGTCGCCGTTCACCGCGCCCGCGCGCAGGCCGTGGCGCTCCAGCTCGGCGACGTAGTCCTGCGGGTCGCCCGTGAAGGGCACCGGCACGTGGTCGCAGACGCCGGGCAGCGCGCCCAGGTCCACCTCGTCGGCGCCGGTGGCGCCGATGAGCCGCACGGCCTCCTCGAAGGGGCGGAAGCGGAAGGTGATGGTCGAGATGCCGACGCGCTGCTTCGGCGCAGGCGCTGCAGGGGTGCTCATGGTGGTGGTGCTCCGTCCGCTCGTCGGTCGCCGTCAGGCGATGTACGAGCCGCCGTTGATGTTCTGGGTGGTGCCGGTGATGTACGAGGAGTCCTCGCTCGACAGGAAGACCGTCAGCGCGGCGATGTCCTCCGGGGTGCCCTGGCGGCCCATCGGCACGGAGGCCGCGAGGCGGGCCTCGTTCTCGGCGTCGGTGGCGCCGGCGCGGATGTCGGTGTCGACGACGCCGGGGCTGATCGCGTTCACGGTGATGCCGTGCGGCGCCATCTCGCGGGCCAGCGAGCGGGTCAGGCCGAGCACGCCGGCCTTGGCGGCCGAGTACGGCGTCTTGGAGAACACGCCGCCGCCCTGCTGCGCGGAGACCGACGACATGTTCACGATGCGGCCGTAGCCGTTCTCGATCATGGCCGGCAGGAACGCCTGGCAGGCCAGGAAGGTGCCCGTGAGGTTGATGTCCAGGACGCGGCGCCACTCCTTCATCTCCACCTCGAGGAACGGCACCGGCGAGGCGACGCCGGCGATGTTCGCCAGGGCGCCGACGGGCGGCAGCTCGGAGGCGGCGACGGTGGCGGCGGCGGCGCGCACCGACTCCTGGTGGGTCACGTCGACGCCGAGGCCGACCACCGGCACGCCGTGGGCGGCGGCCAGCTCGTCGGCGGCGGACTTGGCGCCGGCCTCGTCGATGTCGAGCAGGGCGACGGCCCAGCCCTCGGCGGCGAAGCGGCGGGCGGTGGCGAAGCCGATGCCGCGGCGGGAGGCGGCGCCCGTGACGACGGCGGTGCGCTGGCCGACTCCGGTCTGGTAGCTCATGGTCTGTCCTTCGTTCGCGGTGGGGATGGCTGTGGGGCGGCGCTCGGACGCCGCGGGCCGGGGCGCCGCGCGGGCGCCCCGGCCCGGGGATCAGGCGCCGGTGGTGGCGTAGGAGGAGGTGCTCCCGGCGGCGCCGCCGGTGCCCTGCTCCTGCGCCAGGGCCGCGGCGTGGGCGCGCTCGACCTCGGCGCGCTTGGCGGGGCCGTAGGTCTCCGGCGTGACGAGGGCGGCGACCAGGCCGACCAGGCCGTAGCCGATGAACAGGACGGCGGGGCCGGCCCAGCCGAACGCCTCGTACAGGGACACCGCCCAGAACGCGGTGAAGCCGGAGACGACGGCGGCGAGCTGGTAGGCCAGCGAGGCGCCCGAGGAGCGGGTCTCGGTGGAGAACAGCTCGGAGAACCAGGCGCCCTGCGTGCCGGCCAGCGAGTTGTGGCAGAACACGAACGCGATGACGAAGACCGCGATGATCAGCCCGAGCTGGCCGGTGTTGACCATGAGGAACATCGGGACGCCGAACAGCAGCATCAGCGTGGTGCCGAGCACGTAGACCGGGCGGCGGCCGACGCGGTCGGTCAGGCGGCCCCACAGCAGCGTGGCCGGGAAGCCGAGCAGCGCGGCGACGACGATCGCGAGGATGGTGTGCGGGCGCGTGGCCAGCTCGTTGCTCTGCACGTACGAGGTGATGTACGTGATGGAGACGGCGTAGCCGGCGGTCTCGGCGATGCGCAGGCCGAACGCGCGCAGCAGGTTGCGCCAGTCCTGGCGGATCACGGTCAGCAGCGGGTTCTTGGCGAGGGTGCCCTGCTCCTTGGCGTCCTCGAACTCCGGGGACTCCTCGACCTTCAGGCGGATGTACAGGCCGGCGCCGATGAGGATCGAGCTGAGCAGGAACGGCACGCGCCAGGCCCAGTCGCCGGGCAGGCCGGCGCTGGCGAGGAAGGCGAGGTTCGCGAGCAGCAGGCCGAGCGGGAAGCCGGCCTGCGGGATCGCCGTGTAGGCGCCCTTGCGCCGCCACGGGGCGTGCTCGTAGGTCATGAGGATCGCGCCGCCCCACTCCGCGCCGAAGGCCAGGCCCTGGATGACGCGGACGATGGTCAGCAGGATCGGGGCGAGGATGCCGACGGTCTCGTAGGTCGGCAGCGCGCCAATGAGCACGGTCGACAGGCCCATGATCAGCAGCGAGCCGACCAGCACCGGGCGGCGGCCGATCTTGTCGCCGAGGTAGCCGCCGATGATGCCGCCGAGCGGCCGGGCGGCGAAGCCGATGCCGAGGGTCGCGAAGGACAGCAGCAGACCGGTCGTGGCGTCGCTCTCGGGGAAGAACGCGGTGCCGAAGTAGAGGGCAGCGGCGGTGCCGTAGCCGATGAAGTCGTAGTTCTCCACCGTGGTGCCGACCGCGCTGCCGATGGCCGTGCGGACCTTGTGCCGCGTGCCGAGGACCGGGCTGCCGCCCCCCGCCGCCGTCGTCGATGTCATCGCATCTCCCTTGATGTGGGCCTCGTCGCTCGTGGCCTCGTCAGTGAGTGTGTCCGACTGTTAACAGTAGGACACCGGAAGGTTGCCGAACGGTTCGCCAGGTTGTCAAGCGGTCGGGTTTGGGTGCTCGGGGCGACGGCGGCCGGCGGCGTCGGGGGAGGACGACGGCCGGCCTGGTGAGAGCTCCGGTGAGAGCTCTCGCGAGGGCTCTGGTGAGCGCCTGGTGAGGGCCCGTCAGCCCTCGCCGACCGCCTGCATCCGCGCCACGATCCGGCTCGCGGCGTACCGCAGGTGCTCGCGCAGGAACTCCGCTCCCCCGGCGGCGTCGCCGGCCTCGACGTAGTCGACCAGCGGCAGGTGCCGCTCGGCCGCCATGTTGTGCAGCGCGGTCTCGGGCCCGGCAGCCGTGATGGCCGCGCGCGTGAGGCCGCTGACGGCGCGCCAGCTGCGCACCAGGGTCTCGTTGCCGCTGAGCGCGCACAGCAGCTCGTGGAACTCCATGTCGGCCTGGATCTGCGCCGGGAAGTCGCCCACGGTGCGCCGCATGGCCTCGAGCGCGGCCCGCAGGCGGGCGGCGGCCTCGCCGTGCCCGGGGCTGGCGCACACCAGCTCGACGGCGAGGCTCTCCAGGGCCCGGCGGACGGCGAAGATCTCGTCCACCTCGCGCTCGGTGACGACCCGCACCGACAGCCGGCCGCGGGCGTCGGCCGACACCAAGCCCTCCTGCTGCAGGTGGCGCAGCGCCTCGCGCAGCGTGCCCCGGCTGACGCCGAGCGACTCGCTCAGCTCGACCTCCGCCAGGTGCGTCCCCGGCGCCAGGACGCCCGAGCTGATCGCGTCCCGCAGCCGGCCGAGGATGATCTCGCGGCGGGTCTGGGACTCGATCGAGCCGAGCGCTCGCAGGGAGGTCTTGGCAGCACCGGGCATGGGGCAAGCCTACGGGCGGCGCGCGATGAGTCCGCCGGTGCCGCGTCGTCCACATCCCCGCAAGGACCGCCCACCGGCCACTGCCGACACTCCCGGAGGCCCCCATGCCCGCACGTCCTGCCGTCCCGGACGGCGCACCGATCTGGCTCGACCTCACCACCGCCGACGCCGCCGCCAACGACCGGGCCGTGGCGTTCTACACCGCCCTGCTCGGCTGGCAGCACGCGACCTACGGCCCCGACTTCGGCGACTACGGCGCGTTCACCAAGGACGGTGCGCCGGTGGCCGGCGTCGGGCCCCGCGCGACGCCGGAGCAGCGCACCGCCTGGGGCGTCTACCTGCGCTCGTCCGACGTCGGGGCGACCGCGTCGGCGGTCACCGAGCACGGCGGCTCGGTGCTCGCCGGGCCCGAGACCGTGCCCGGCCAGGGCCGGTTCCTCACCGTCGTCGACCCGACCGGGGCGGAGGTCGGCTTCTGGCAGCCCGCGGGCAACGACGGCTACGCGCTCTTCGGCGAGCACGGCGCGCCGGCCTGGTTCGAGCTGTGGACGAACCGGTACGAGGACGCGGTCGAGTTCTACCGCGACGCGGCCGGCTGGCCGGTGAGCACGCTCAGCGACAGCCCCGACTTCCGATACAGCACCTACGGCGAGGGCGACGCGGCGATGGCGGGCATCTTCGACGCCACGGCGGTGCTCGCCGACGGCGGCACGCCGTCGTGGGCGGTCTACCTCGGGGCCGACGACGTCGACGCGACCGCCGCGCGCGCCGCCGAGCTCGGCGGCACGCCCGGCGAGGCCGAGGACAGCGAGTACGGCCGCCAGGTGGGCGTGCAGGACCCGAACGGCACCTGGTTCCAGCTCATCAGCGTCGGCGACTGACCCACCCACGGTTGTGGGTACAGAACACGCCGGGCGTTCCGCAGAACGCCCGGCGTGTTCTGTACCCACAACGGGGAGGGTGGGGGTCAGCCCGTGTTCTGCAGGCCCGCGCTGACGCCGTTGACGGTGAGCAGCAGCAGGTGCTGCCAGCGGTCCTTCGACGTGCCGTCGACCCTGCCCGCGCCCTCGCTCGCGCCGTCGGTGCGCAGCGCGCGCAGCGCGCGCACCTGCAGCAGCGACAGGGCGTCGACGTACGGCGAGCGCAGCTGCACGGCGCGGCCCAGCACCCGGCGGTTGGCCAGCGGCCACGGGTTGCCGGTCACCGCGAGCACCTGCTCGCGGGTCAGGCGCAGCTCGTCGAGCACCAGGCTCGCCAGGTCGTCGCGGTCGCCGAGCTCCAGGTACTTCTCCGCGATGCGCTCGTCGGTCTTGGCGATCGACATCTCCACGTTGTCCAGCAGCGTGGTGAACAGCGGCCACTCGCGGTAGGCGGCGCGCAGCCGCTCGACGTCGCCGAACTCGCGCAGCGCGGTGCCCAGGCCGTACCAGCCGGCCAGGTTGATCCGGGCCTGCGACCAGGAGAACACCCACGGGATGGCGCGCAGGTCGTCGAGCGAGTTCACCGACAGGCCACGCTTGGCGGGGCGGGAGCCGATGGGCAGCAGGCCCACCTCCTCCAGCGGCGTCACCTGCGCGAACCACTGCGGGAAGCCCTCGGACCGGACCAGCTCGTGGAAGCGGGCGCGCGAGGACGCGTCCAGCGCCTCGGCCACGTCGGAGAACCGCTCGGTGGCCTCGACGTTGCGCTGCTCGACGCTGGGCGCCGAGGCCAGCAGCGTCGCCGCGGCGACCTGCTCGATGTGCCGGGCCGCGATCGTCGGGTCGCCGTAGCGGGCCAGGATGACCTCGCCCTGCTCGGTGAGCTTGAACCGGCCGTCCACCGAGTGCGGCGGCTGGGCCAGCAGGGCCCGGTTGGCCGGGCCGCCGCCGCGGCCCAGGGAGCCGCCGCGGCCGTGGAACAGGGTCAGCGTGATGTCGTGCCGCTGCGCCCACTCGGCGATGCGCGCCTGCGCGGAGTGCAGGGCGAGCGTCGCGGCCACCGGGCCGACGTCCTTGGAGGAGTCCGAGTAGCCGAGCATGACCTCGACACGGCGGCCGTTCTCGGCCAGGCGCCGCTGCACCTGCGGCAGCTCGAGCATCGCCTCGAGGATCTCGACCGAGCGCTGCAGGTCGTCGAAGGTCTCGAACAGCGGGATGGCGTCCACCACGGGCACGTCGTCGGTGCCGTCGAACGCCAGCTCGGCGAGCCGGTACACGGCGGCCAGGTGCTCGGGCTGCTGCGTGAACGAGACGATGTACCGGCGGGCGGCGCGCTCGCCGAAGCGGCGCTGCACCGCGCCGAGCGCGCGGTAGGTGTCGAGCACCTCGCGCGTCCGGTCGGACAGGTCCGGGCTGTGGACGCCCTTCTCCTCGATCTCCGCCAGGGCGGCGGCGTGCACCTGCGAGTGCTGGCGCACCTCGATCTCGGCGAGGTGGAACCCGAAGGTCTGCACCTGCCAGATCAGCCGCTGCAGGTCGCCGTAGGCGGCGCGGGTGGCGCCGGCCTCCAGGAGCGAGTCCTGGACCACCTGGAGGTCCGCCTCGAGCTGCTCGGGCGAGCCGTAGGCGAGGTCGGCGTCGCGGCGGCGCGTGGCGCCGATCCGGTCGGCGACCACCAGCAGGACGGCGCGGTGCGGCTCGTCCGGGGACTCGGCCGCCGCGGCGGCGGTCACGACGTCGGACAGCTGGCGCTGCTTGGACCACAGGGCCTGCAGGCCCGACGACGCCGGGGTGCCCGCCTGCGCGAGGGTCAGCTTGCGGCCGACGGCGCGCGTCTGGTCCTCGAGCGCCGTGAGCACGTGCTCGGACGCGAGCGCCACGGCCTGGCGCGTGATCTCGGCGGTGACGTTCGGGTTGCCGTCGCGGTCGCCGCCGATCCAGGTGCCCAGCCGGACGAACGGGCGCGCCACGGGCGTGGTGCGCCCGGCGTCGTCGCCCAGCAGCCAGTCGTCCAGGCGCCGGTAGACCTCGGGGAACGTCTGGAACAGCGTGGAGTCGAAGACGCCGACGGCCGTCTTGACCTCGTCGATCACCGTCGGCTTGGCGGCGCGGATCGGCGAGGTGCGCCACAGCACGTCGATCTCCGCGAGCAGCCGGCGCTCGTTCTCGGCACGCGAGGTGCCGCCGGGGTGCAGGGTGTCGCGCTCGGCGAGCAGCGTGGAGATGCGGCGCACGGCGCGGGAGACCGCGCGGCGGCGCGCCTCGGTGGGGTGCGCCGTGAGCACGGGCCGGAACTCGATGTCCTGCAGCCGCCGCAGCGCCTCCTCGCGGCCGACCTCCTCGGCCAGCTGCGTGAAGGCCTGCGGGATGGAGTCGTCCATCGCGGCGCCGGCCGAGGCGCCCTGCTCGCGCTCGCGCAGCACGCGCACGCGGTGGTACTCCTCGGCGAGGTTCGCCAGGTGGAAGTAGCACGTGAAGGCCCGGGCCACCTCCTCCGCCCGGTCCAGGGGGAACGAGCACGCCAGCTCGTACGCCTCGTCGAGCGCGGCGGCGTCGCCGCCGTACGCCCGGATGGTCAGCTCGCGCAGCCGCTCGACGTCGTCGAGCAGGCTCTTCCCGCCGGTCTCCTGGAGGATCGTGCCGAGGAGCCCGCCGAGGAGGCGGATGTCGTCCCGCAGCGGGTCAGGCATCTCGTGGCGCGCCACGACCCGCTCGGTGCCCTGCTGGATGTCGCTCACGCCCCTGAGGGTATGCCGAAGCGCCCGAGGGATGGACATCGCGTCCGGCACCCGGGCAGCCCCCGCGGCGTCACCCCCAGTCCGCCAGCATGCCGAGCAGCGCGCGCCGGGCCCGGTGGATGCGCACCTTGACGGCGCTCTCCGTGGTGCCGAGCAGCCGCGCGACCTCGGCCTGGGACCGGCCGTCGAAGGTGTGCAGCACCAGGGCCGCGCGCTGGTCGAACGGCAGGCGCGCGATCGCCGCCACGACGGCGTCCTGCCGCCCGCGGTCCTCGACCGTGGCCTCGAGCGACGTGCCGGCGTCGGCCAGCGTCTCGTCCGGCAGGACGGGCGCCGGCGCCCGCACCCGCCGCAGGTCGTGGCACCGGTTGATGACGATGCGCACCAGCCACGTGGACACCTGCGCCTCCTGCCGGAAGCGCGGCAGGGCCCGCCACGCGTGCTCCAGGGCGTCCTGCACCACGTCCTGGGCGTCCTCGGGGTGGCCCGTCATGCGCAGCGCGATGCCGTGGAGGCGGTCCTGGTGGCGCCGCACCAGGGCGGCGAAGGCGGCGTCGTCGCCGGCGCGCGCCCGGGCCACGAGGTCCGCCTCGAGGAGCGGCCCGTCCGCGGGTGGCCGGCCGGAGCCGGTCACCGGAGCCTGCGCGTGGGGTGCATGGCGGTCTGTAACCTCCCCGGCCTCCCCCGGGTCTAAAGGGTGGGCGGACATCCACCGTCCCTCAGCCCCGGGTCCGGCGCATGCCGGACCGCGAGCAGGGAGGCAGACAGACCATGAGCAACCCCACAGGGTCGCCCGCCTCGAGCGCCCCGAGCGCGGTGACGACCACCTCGTCGCAGACCGGCGGGCACGGCAGGACCTCCATCGCGGACGGCGTCGTCCAGAAGATCGCCGGGCTCGCGGCGCGCGAGGTGTCCGGCGTCTACGCGCTCGGCGGCGGCGCGGCGCGCGCCTTCGGCGCCCTGCGCGAGCGCATCCCCGGCTCCTCGCAGTCCGCCGGCCAGGGCGTCAACGTGGAGGTGGGCGAGAAGCAGGCGGCCGTCGACCTCGACCTGGTCACCGAGTACGGCGTGTCCATCGCCGACGTGGCGCAGGCGGTGCGCCGCAACGTCATCTCGTCGGTGGAGGGCATGACCGGCCTGGAGGTCACCGAGGTCAACGTCTCGGTCAACGACATCCACCTGCCGAGCGACGACGCCGACCAGGCCGGTCAGGAGCCGGCGCGGGTGCAGTGAGCGAGACCGTCGCCGCGGCTCCCCCGGCACCGCTCGGCGAGGCGGACCGCATCGCCGCCGCGGTGGTCGCGTGCCCCGGCGTCGCACGGCTGGCGGGCGGCGGCCCCGCCCCGGTGGCGACCTACCTGCCCGGCCGGCGGGTCGACGGCGTGCGGGTCGGCGCCGAGCGGGTCCAGGTCGCCGTGGTGACCCGCTACCCGGTGCCGGTGACGCAGGTGGCGGCCCAGGTCCGGGCCGCCGTCGCCGGCCTCGTCGCCGGGCGGCCGGTCGACGTGCACGTGGCCGACCTCGACGTCCCCGACGACGTCCCCGACGACGTCCCCGACGACGCCCCCGACGACGCCCCCGACGGCGGGTCGGGCGCGGACACGCTCCTCGACCGGTCGCTGCCGCCCGGGCGGCGGTGATGCTGCCCGGCGGGGAGCGGGCGGACCGGCAGGCCCGCCGGGCGCTGTACCGCGCCCACCACCCCGACCGCGGGGGCGACCCGGCGGAGCTGCTCCGCCGGCTCGGCGAGCTGGACGCCGCCAGGGCCGCGGTCCCGGCCCCGCAGGACGTCGTCTTCGTCCGCCGCCGCCCCGTCGACCGGCTGCGGGCGTGGGCGCAGCGGCGTCACCGGCCGCCGCGGGTCGTGTGACCGACGAAGGACACGTGGAGGTAGGGATGTCACCGACGATCGTGGGACTGTTCACCGGCCTGCTGCTGGGCCTCGCCTGGGTGATCGGGGGGTTCGACGCCTTCGTCGGGACCGCCCTGCTGGGGGCGGTCGGCTTCGTGGTCGGCAAGGTGGTCGCCGGCCAGCTCGACCTGACCCGGTACCTCGGCGGCTCGCGGCGAGACGGGCGATGACCACCACGACGGGCCCCCGGCACCTGTCGGACGCGCCCCCGGACACCCGCGGCGCCCAGGAGCTCGCCGCGCCGGAGGACCGGGGGACGCTGACGATCGCCGACCGGGTCGTCGAGCGGGTCGCGAGCCACGCCGTGACCCAGGTCCCGCACGCCGTCGCCGCGCCCCGGCGCGTCCTGGGGGTGGCCGTGGGCCAGGGGCGGCCCGAGGAGCGGGCCCACGTGGAGGCGACCGTGCACGGGTCGACGGCCGCGATCGACGTCGCGCTGGCGGTGGCCTGGCCGCACCCCGTCGACGAGGTGGCCCAGGCCGTGCGCCGGCAGGTGCAGCGGGACGTCGAGCGGATCACCGGCGTGCGCGTCAGCCGCGTCGACGTGGAGGTCACGTCGCTCGACGTGCCCGACCGCGGCGGGTCCCGGGTGAGGTGATCCGGATGAGAGCGCTCAACCGCGTCCTGGCCACGGTGCTCGCCCTGGTCCTGCTGCTCGGCGGGCTGCTGGTGGCCGTCGAGATCGTCCTGGCCCGGCTGGGCCGGGCCCCGCTGGCGGTGCCCCGCGACCGCTGGGGCGCCTGGGTCCGGGACCAGACCTGGGAGACGCCCGCCGTGCGCGCGGCCCTCGTGCTGGTCACGGTGGTCGGGCTGCTGCTGCTCGTGGCGGCCCTGCGCCGTGGCAGGCCGGCGGCGCTGGCCCTCCCGGCGGGCGCCGCCCCGCCGGGGGTCCGGGTCAGCGCCTCCCGGCGCACGGTCGAGCGGGCGCTGGCGGACGCGGTCCGCGACGTCGACGGCGTCGTCGCCGCGCGCGCCCTGGCCGGCCGCCGCCGGGTCACCGTGCTCGCCCGGTCCATGACCCGGTCCGGCGACCCGGAGCGGCGCGTGCGGGAGGCCGTCGACGAGCGGCTGCGGTCGCTCGGCCTGGCCGGGTCGCTGCGCCCCCGCGTCGTGGTGTCGTACGAGGAGCGGTCGTGAGGGAGCGGTCATGAGGAAGGTCGACGCGGCCAACCGCACGGGCGTGCTGGTCGTCGGGCTGCTGCTGACCGCCGCCGGCGTGCTCGGCCTGGTGCTCGGCTACGGCGGGTTCGGCCCGGAGCAGGCAGGGCGCCCGGTGCTGCCCGTCGCGTGGCGCGAGCGCGTGGCGCTCGACCCGTGGTGGTGGTGGGTCCTCGCGGGCGTGGCCCTGCTCGTCGCGCTGGTGGGGCTGTGGTGGCTGCTCGCCCAGCTGCGCACCGACCGCGTCGGGCGCCTCGAGCTGCCGCCCGGCGGCCGCGACGGGCGCACCGTGCTGCACGCCGGCGCTCTGTGCGACGCCGTGGCCGCCGACGCCCGCACGGTCGCCGGCGTGGACGGCGCGTCGGCCCGCCTCGCCGGGGAGCGCCGCCACCGCCTGCAGCTGTCCGTCGACCTGACCGACCGGGCGGACGTCGCCGAGGTGTGGCGCGACCTCGCCGACCAGACCGTCCCGCGGGCGCGCCGCGCGGCCGGCGACCCCGGGCCAAGACGCTGGGGCTCAAGACCAGCTTCTCGATCTACGACGCCGCCGACTCCCAGCGCCTCGTGACGCTGGTGACGC
>NZ_LWGM01000067.1 GCF_001750215.1 Isoptericola variabilis
CCGTCGCGCCGGGCGGTGGCGCCGTCGTCCGACCGCAGGCGCGCGGCCGTGCGCCGCTGCACCCACACCAGCACGACGACCGCGGCGACGGTGCCGCCCGCACCCACCGCGAGCGCGGGCAGCGCGTCGAGGCGCCCCGTGCGCAGGCCGGTGCCGAGGGCGATCAGGCTGATCACCACCGCGACCACGAGCCGCTTGCGCAGCAGCGACCCGGCGAGCGCGCGCAGCCGCTCCACGCGCTGCACGCCGACGTCGCCCGGCGGGAACAGGCCGGACGCGTCCGCCGAGCGCCACAGCGACCGCAGCACCAGCCCGCTGCCGACGGCGCCGACCAGCTCCGCCACGGTGAGCGCGACGAGCAGCCAGCGCACGGCCACGGGCTCGCGCACGAACAGCAGCGCGACGGCGACCGCCACGACGCCCGCCCACGCGGCGCCCACGAGGACGGGGCGCAGCCGCGGGCGGCGGCCGTACGTCGCGTTGCGGCGCGCGTAGCCGGGCGGCATCCGGCGCATCACCGCGACCGCCTGCCGGGCGCCCGTCCCCAGCCGCAGCAGGCACAGGGCGCTGACCAGGGCGACCACGAGCGACCAGCCGTCCGCCATCGCCACCGCCACGGCCCACGCCAGCACGACGCCGGCCCAGACCGGCGAGTCGGCGATCCGCAGCAGCTGCTGCCACGCGTTGACGTGCAGCCAGTAGGCGGCCTCGGTGTGCGCGGGGTTGGCGGCCAGCAGGTCGCCCAGGCCGCTCGCCCGCGCGGCGTCGTCCGGCCGCAGCTGGGCCTCGGCGTACCGCAGCCCCTCGTGCTCCGGCGCGACCCGCAGGCCCTGGAGCACCGCGCGCAGCGCCGCCGCCCCGTCGCCGAGGCGCATCTGCAGGCGGGCGCACTCCAGCAGCACGTCCGGGTCCTCCGGCGCCAGCTCGAGCGCCGCGCCGATGCGCTCGCGGACCAGGGCCTTGTCCTTGCGCCGCGGCCTGGCGTCGACGACGACGTCGGCGAGCTGCAGGTGGTAGACCGGCTCGGACGGGGCGAGCTTGAGCGCCGCGTCGATGCTCGCGCGGGCGCCGTCGAGGTCGCCGGTCTCCTGGCGGGCCCGCGACAGCAGGTACAGCGGCCCGGGCAGCTCGGGCGCCGCGGCCACGACCACCTCGAGGATGTCCCGCGCCTCGCGCGGCCGGCCGGTCTGCAGGCGCAGGGACGCCGCGGTGATCAGCAGGTAGCCGCTGTCGGGCTCCTGGCCCAGTGCCTCGTCGACCAGCTCGACGGCACGCTCCACGCGGCCGGCCTCGGCCAGCAGCTGGGCGCGCCGGACGACCCCCTCGACGTCGACGGCGGCGGTGCCGCCGCCGGCCGGGGTGCTCACAGCATGTGGCGGCTGCGCAGGTAGGCCGCCAGGTCGTCGTACCGGCCGTCGTTGTTGGCGAACTGCACCACGTTGCGCGCCGACTGCAGCCACGCCGTGGTGGAGGGGCGCACGTCGCGCAGCGCGCCGCGCAGGTCGGCCATGGTGATGGCGCGGACCTCGCCGGTGGCGATCGAGTCCATCATCGCCTTCTCGGCCGCCGACGCCGCCAGGTGCTGCAGGTCCGCGCCGGAGAACCCGTCGGTCTGCGCGACGAGCTCGCCCAGGTCGATCCCGGCCAGCGGCCGGCCGCGCAGGTGGTGGCGCAGGATCGCCTCGCGCGCCGGCGCGTCGGGCGGCAGCACGAGCACCACGCGGTCGAACCGGCCCGGGCGCAGCAGCGCCGTGTCCACGTCCCACGGGTGGTTGGTGGCGCCGAGCACGAACAGCCCGTCGTTGTCGGCGCCGATGCCGTCCATCTCCTGCAGCAGCTGGTTGACCACCGTGCGCATGCCGTCCGAGCCCGAGTACTGCGACCGCTTGCCGCCGATCGCGTCGACCTCGTCGAGGAACAGCACCGCGGGCGCGAGCCGGCGCGCCCGCTGGAACAGTGCGCGCAGGTTCTGCTCGCTCTCGCCGAGGTAGCGGTCGAGGACGTCGGCCAGCGTCACGGTGAGGAACCGGGCGCCGAGCTCGCCGGCGACGGCGCGGGCCAGGTACGTCTTGCCGGTGCCGGGCGGGCCGTACAGCAGCAGGCCGCCGCGCAGCGACTTGCCGAACGCCTTGGCGATCGCCGGGTTGCGCATCGGCTCCAGGAACGCCTCGCGGATGCGCTGCTTCACCGGCTCCAGGCCGCCGACGTCGTCGAGCGTCACGGTCTCGTGCGACACGTCGAGCAGGTCGGCGCCGTCGCCGGGCGCGTCGTCGCGCGCCGGGACCAGCCCCGGGGCGTCGCCGGAGCCGGTGGCGTCGCCCGTGCCCGGCCCGTCGCCCGCGCTGCCGGGCGCGACGAACGGCGGCGGCACGTCGATGCCGACCTCCTCCTCGAGCGCCGCCCAGTCGACGGCCGACTCGTCCGGCTCGGCGGTCTTCTCCGGCTCGCCGGTCTTCTCGGGCTCGGCGGGCTCGACCGAGGCGGCCGGCTCGGCGGGCACGACCGCCTCGTCGGTCGCCGCCGGCGCCTCGACCGTGGCGAAGGGGTCGAGCGGCTCGGCGATCCCGGTGCCCTCGAGCGGCTCGGCCGCCTCGGCGAGCGCTGCCGGGTCCACGGGCGCCGGCGTGGGCGCGCCGGCCTGCAGCGCCGTCGTCGCGCGGGTGAGCAGGGAGAGCGCGTCGCCGTCGGTGGGCGTCAGGCGCAGCGCGGCGCTCGCCTGCTCGACCGCCTCGACGTGGCGGCCGGCGTCGTGCAGCAGGCTGCCGTAGTGGACGCGCAGCGGGGCGCTGTCCGGGGCGGCCGCCACGGCGGCGGCCAGGGCGGCCAGGACGTCGGTCATGGGGGCTCCGGGTGCTCTGATCTGCGGTTTCGGTCCAGTGTGTCACCGCTGGGGGTCTGTCGCCTCGGGACACCACGACGCTACGCTGCCCTCGGACCGCGGCGCGCGTGGGGGCTTGCTGCGGCCGCCACGTCGAGATGGGGACGACCGTGCCGAGCCTGCCTGTCAGCGCCTGCGAGGCGCCGCAGCCGTCGTACGCGCAGGTGCCGGGACCGCTGCCGGTCCGCACGAACCCGGCGTCACCGTTCAGCGACGGCGCCGTGCGCACGGCGCTGCACCGGCGCGACCTCGCGGCGCTCGAGGACCTCAGCGACCGGCTCTGGTACCAGCTGCCCGCCCGCTACGCCCGGCCGCTGCTCGACGTGCTCGCGCACGTGCCGCCGCGGCAGCTCTCTGATCGCCCCCGGCTGCTGGTCACGGGACTGCTCGCGCACCGGTTCCTGCACGCCGACGACGCCGCGGAGGTGCGGCGGGTGGAGCGTTCGCACGCGCTGCACGGTGCCCGGACCGAGCCGCGACTGGCGACGATCGCGTCGGCGGCGGACGCCGTCTCCGCCGGGGTGCTCGCGATGCAGGCGGCCCGCTGGCGCGGCGACCACGAGGCCGCCGAGCGGGCCGGCGAGCTCACCGAGGCGCGCGCGGAGGAGCAGGAGAGCCTCGACCCCGCCGTCTGGGCCCGGGCGGGCAGCAGGCGGCGGCCCGGACTGGTCGCGCTGCAGCGCGGGCTGTGCCGGGTGGCGGCGGACGACGCCGCCGGCGCCACGCGGCACCTGGAGCAGGCCTACGCCCAGGCGGGCCCGGCCCCGTTCCAGCACTTCGCCGGCGCCGCGGCCTGCGGCGTGCTGGCGATGCTCGCCGCCGAGCGCGGACACCACCGGCTCGCCACCACCTGGCTCGAGCGGCTCGCCGCGCTCGGCCCCGTCCCGGGGTGGCTCGACCGCTACCTGCTCACGGGCGCGTTCGTGGCCGAGGCGCTGCTGGCCGTCGACCGGCTCGACCGGCCCGCCGCCGAGCGGGCGCTCGTCCGCGCCGGGGACGGTGCCGACGCCACCGAGCTGTGGCAGCACGTCGCCACCGCCTGGGCGGCGTACGAGCTGACGTTCCGCAGCCCTGCCGACGCGCTGATGCGGATCGACGCCGCCGGCTTCGCCCACGGGGCGGGACGCAGGCCGCAGGAGGGCGACGCCCGAGTGCTCCAGCGCGCCTACGCCGAGGTGCTCCTGCTGAGCGGGGAGAACACCCACACGCTCGCGGTGCTCGGCGACCTCTCCGGCCGCCCGGAGCGGGCCGCGGTGGCGGCGGCGGTGCACGTGCGCACCGGCCACGAGCACCGCGCGATCGCCGTCGCCGCCCGGGCGCTGCGCCACGCCGCCGCGACGCCTCGCGACCTCGTCGACCTGAACCTCGTGCTCGCCGTCGCGCACCTGCGTGACGGCGACCCCGACAACGCGGTCGCCGCCTTCCGCCGCGCGCTGGACCTGCGCGGCTACGGGCTGCGTCGGCCGTTCGTGACCGTGCCCGCCCCGCTGCTCGTCGAGCTGTGCCGGCTCGCCCGCATCGACCCCGCGACGATCGACGTGCTCGTCGACGGGCCCACGCGCGAGGCCACGACCAGCAGCCTCCCCCTCGTCGTGCTCACCCTGCGGGAGCGCGAGGTGCTGCGGGCGCTCGCGGACGGCGGCAGCACGTCCGCCATCGCCCGCGCGCTGCATGTCAGCCCCAACACCGTGCGCACCCACGTGAAGTCGCTCTACCGCAAGCTCGGCGCGCAGAGCCGCGACGCCGCCCTGGCCCGGGGGGCGGAGCTCGGCTTCCTCGCCGGCGACTGACGTTCGCCTCCTCGCGCTGACCCTCCACCCGTGCGCTGACCTGCGACGACGCCGTCTGAGGCCGAGCGGGTGAAATCCGCCCCAGAACGGGGTGAGGAGCTGGGTGAGATTCTCGAATATTGCCGGATATATTCGCCGGAAGTCCGCTGGCATTGGCTCGGAGCAACACGAGGCGTCATCCGGGGAGCGCGCCTCGAGGTGGACCTGCCCGCGCTCGGCCGGCCGGTGCAGGCGCTCGTCGCCGTGCGGATCCGGCCGCCGTCGCGGGCCAACATCGAGGGGTTCCGCACCTGGGCGGCGGCCCTGCCGGAGACGCTCGGGCTGTTCGTCACCAGCGGCACGGAGGACTTCCTGGTGCACGTGGCCGTGCCGGACAACGACGCCCTGTACTCGTTCGTCATCGACCGGCTCACCGAGCGGCGCGAGGTCGCCGACGTGCGCACCTCCGTCGTCTACGAGCACCTCCAGGCCCGCTCCGTCGAGCCGCCGGCACCCGTGCGGCGGCGTCGCGGCTGACCCGGGCGGACGGGGACCCACCCGGGAACACCCGGAAACACCCGGGAACATCCCGCGAGGGCGTTCGGTTGCAGCAGGTGTCGCACCGGTCCCGACCCCCGGGCTTCACCCTCAGCCGCTCCGAGCGGCCACGCGCCGAGAGGCGTCTACCGGTGCGGCAGACGTGACGGGCGGCCAGCCTCGCTGGCCGCCCGTTCGTCGTCCCCGGGCGGTGCGTCCGCACGCCGGAGCCGCCGGAGCCGCCGGGGCCGCCAGGGCCGCCGGGGCCGGTGGGCCGCCCGCATGCCTGCGGCCCCGGGCGGCCGTACGGTGCTGTGGCCGACGACGTCGTCGGCCGAGCGCTCGACGAGGGTGCCGGGCGTGGTGCGCACGGGCCCCGCAGGGAGCCTCCCGCGGGGCATGACCGTCGAGGAGGAGTCATGGGCGCACGACAGGCACTGCGCAGGACCGGCGCGGCGGGTCTCGCCGCAGCCGCGGTGGTCGGGACGGCGGCGCTGCTGCCGCTCGACGGCGGACGCGGGGGAGGGGGCGGCCACGGGCACGGGCACGGCGCGTCCGAGCGGGCCCGCAACGTCATCTTCATCCAGGGAGACGGGCTGGGGCTGTCCCAGCGGGAGGTGATCCGGCTCGCGACCGTGGGCCGCGAGGGGCAGCTCGCCATGGACACCCTGGAGCACGCGGGCTGGGCGTACACCGACCCGGCCGACCCGGAGGAGGCGGTCACCGACTCCGCGGCGGGCGCCACCGCCTTCGCCAGCGGCGTGCGGACGTACAACGGCGCCGTCGGCGTCGACGTCGACGGCGAGCCCGTGCCGACGCTGCTGGAGGAGGCCCGCAAGGCCGGCAAGGCGACCGGCCTGGTCACCACGGCCCAGGTCACCGACGCCACCCCCGGCGCGTTCGGCGCCCACGTGCCCGACCGGGGGGACCAGAGCGAGATCGCGCGGCAGTACCTGGAGTCGTCGAAGCCGGACGTCATCCTCGGCGGCGGCGAGGACTGGTGGTACCCCGCCGGGAACCCGGGCCGCTGGCCCGACGCGCCCGCGACCGACCCGACCGAGGCGAGCAAGGGCACCGAGGGCAACCTCGTGCGGCAGGCGCAGCGACAGGGGTACACGTACGTCAGCACCGCCGAGGAGCTGGCCGACGCGCGCTCGCGCGGCAAGCTGCTCGGCCTGTTCGCCAACGAGGAGATGTTCGAGCAGCGCAACGAGGGGGAGGGCGACGTCTACGACCCGGAGGTGCCGCTCGTCGACATGACGGCCAAGGCGCTCGAGGTGCTGTCCCACGACCGGGACGGGTTCTTCCTGCTGGTCGAGGAGGAGGCGGTCGACGAGTTCGCGCACCGCAGCAACGCGACGCGCACCATCCAGTCCGGTCAGGCGCTCGACGAGACGGTGCGGCTCGCCCTGGAGTTCCAGGAGCGCAACCCGCGCACGCTCGTCCTGGTCGTCGGCGACCACGCCACCGGCGGCCTGGCGATCGAGAACGTCGACGACACCGACGAGTCCGGGCAGGACCCGACCACCGAGGACGGCCCGTACGACATCCCCGGCACGGACCTGCAGTTCACCGTCGACTGGACCACCGGCGCCCACTCGGGCGAGGCGACGCCCGTCACCGCGCAGGGACCCGGCGCCGCCGGCCTCGCCGGTGCCCAGCGCAACACCGACGTCCACGACGCGGTGCGGGCCGCGATGCTCGGCCGCGGGCGCGGCTGAGCGCCACGGTCGCCCACGGCCACGCTGCGCCCGCGGGCGCAGCGTGGCCGTGGGCGACCGTGGCGCTCAGCCGCGCCCGCGGCCGAGCATCGCGGCCCGCACCGCGTCGTGGACGTCGGTGTTGCGCTGGGCACCGGCGAGGCCGGCGGCGCCGGGTCCCTGCGCGGTGACGGGCGTCGCCTCGCCCGAGTGGGCGCCGGTGGTCCAGTCGACGGTGAACTGCAGGTCCGTGCCGGGGATGTCGTACGGGCCGTCCTCGGTGGTCGGGTCCTGCCCGGACTCGTCGGTGTCGTCGACGTTCTCGATCGCCAGGCCGCCGGTGGCGTGGTCGCCGACGACCAGGACGAGCGTGCGCGGGTTGCGCTCCTGGAACTCCAGGGCGAGCCGCACCGTCTCGTCGAGCGCCTGACCGGACTGGATGGTGCGCGTCGCGTTGCTGCGGTGCGCGAACTCGTCGACCGCCTCCTCCTCGACCAGCAGGAAGAACCCGTCCCGGTCGTGGGACAGCACCTCGAGCGCCTTGGCCGTCATGTCGACGAGCGGCACCTCCGGGTCGTAGACGTCGCCCTCCCCCTCGTTGCGCTGCTCGAACATCTCCTCGTTGGCGAACAGGCCGAGCAGCTTGCCGCGCGAGCGCGCGTCGGCCAGCTCCTCGGCGGTGCTGACGTACGTGTACCCCTGTCGCTGCGCCTGCCGCACGAGGTTGCCCTCGGTGCCCTTGCTCGCCTCGGTCGGGTCGGTCGCGGGCGCGTCGGGCCAGCGGCCCGGGTTCCCGGCGGGGTACCACCAGTCCTCGCCGCCGCCGAGGATGACGTCCGGCTTCGACGACTCCAGGTACTGCCGCGCGATCTCGCTCTGGTCCCCCCGGTCGGGCACGTGGGCGCCGAACGCGCCGGGGGTGGCGTCGGTGACCTGGGCCGTGGTGACCAGGCCGGTCGCCTTGCCGGCCTTGCGGGCCTCCTCCAGCAGCGTCGGCACGGGCTCGCCGTCGACGTCGACGCCGACGGCGCCGTTGTACGTCCGCACGCCGCTGGCGAAGGCGGTGGCGCCCGCCGCGGAGTCGGTGACCGCCTCCTCCGGGTCGGCCGGGTCGGTGTACGCCCAGCCCGCGTGCTCCAGGGTGTCCATGGCGAGCTGCCCCTCGCGGCCCACGGTCGCGAGCCGGATCACCTCCCGCTGGGACAGCCCCAGCCCGTCTCCCTGGATGAAGATGACGTTGCGGGCCCGCTCGGACGCGCCGTGCCCGTGCCCGTGGCCGCCCCCTCCCCCGCGTCCGCCGTCGAGCGGCAGCAGCGCCGCCGTCCCGACCACCGCGGCTGCGGCGAGACCCGCCGCGCCGGTCCTGCGCAGTGCCTGTCGTGCGCCCATGACTCCTCCTCGACGGTCATGCCCCGCGGGAGGCTCCCTGCGGGGCCCGTGCGCACCACGCCCGGCACCCTCGTCGAGCGCTCGGCCGACGACGTCGTCGGCCACAGCACCGTACGGCCGCCCGGGGCCGCAGGCATGCGGGCGGCCCACCGGCCCCGGCGGCCCTGGCGGCCCCGGCGGCTCCGGCGGCTCCGGCGTGCGGACGCACCGCCCGGGGACGACGAACGGGCGGCCAGCGAGGCTGGCCGCCCGTCACGTCTGCCGCACCGGTAGACGCCTCTCGGCGCGTGGCCGCTCGGAGCGGCTGAGGGTGAAGCCCGGGGGTCGGGACCGGTGCGACACCTGCTGCAACCGAACGCCCTCGCGGGATGTTCCCGGGTGTTTCCGGGTGTTCCCGGGTGGGTCCCCGTCCGCCCGGGTCAGCCGCGACGCCGCCGCACGGGTGCCGGCGGCTCGACGGAGCGGGCCTGGAGGTGCTCGTAGACGACGGAGGTGCGCACGTCGGCGACCTCGCGCCGCTCGGTGAGCCGGTCGATGACGAACGAGTACAGGGCGTCGTTGTCCGGCACGGCCACGTGCACCAGGAAGTCCTCCGTGCCGCTGGTGACGAACAGCCCGAGCGTCTCCGGCAGGGCCGCCGCCCAGGTGCGGAACCCCTCGATGTTGGCCCGCGACGGCGGCCGGATCCGCACGGCGACGAGCGCCTGCACCGGCCGGCCGAGCGCGGGCAGGTCCACCTCGAGGCGCGCTCCCCGGATGACGCCTCGTGTTGCTCCGAGCCAATGCCAGCGGACTTCCGGCGAATATATCCGGCAATATTCGAGAATCTCACCCAGCTCCTCACCCCGTTCTGGGGCGGATTTCACCCGCTCGGCCTCAGACGGCGTCGTCGCAGGTCAGCGCACGGGTGGAGGGTCAGCGCGAGGAGGCGAACGTCAGTCGCCGGCGAGGAAGCCGAGCTCCGCCCCCCGGGCCAGGGCGGCGTCGCGGCTCTGCGCGCCGAGCTTGCGGTAGAGCGACTTCACGTGGGTGCGCACGGTGTTGGGGCTGACATGCAGCGCGCGGGCGATGGCGGACGTGCTGCCGCCGTCCGCGAGCGCCCGCAGCACCTCGCGCTCCCGCAGGGTGAGCACGACGAGGGGGAGGCTGCTGGTCGTGGCCTCGCGCGTGGGCCCGTCGACGAGCACGTCGATCGTCGCGGGGTCGATGCGGGCGAGCCGGCACAGCTCGACGAGCAGCGGGGCGGGCACGGTCACGAACGGCCGACGCAGCCCGTAGCCGCGCAGGTCCAGCGCGCGGCGGAAGGCGGCGACCGCGTTGTCGGGGTCGCCGTCACGCAGGTGCGCGACGGCGAGCACGAGGTTCAGGTCGACGAGGTCGCGAGGCGTCGCGGCGGCGTGGCGCAGCGCCCGGGCGGCGACGGCGATCGCGCGGTGCTCGTGGCCGGTGCGCACGTGCACCGCCGCCGCCACCGCGGCCCGCTCCGGGCGGCCGGAGAGGTCGCCGAGCACCGCGAGCGTGTGGGTGTTCTCCCCGCTCAGCAGGAGCACCTCGGCGTAGGCGCGCTGGAGCACTCGGGCGTCGCCCTCCTGCGGCCTGCGTCCCGCCCCGTGGGCGAAGCCGGCGGCGTCGATCCGCATCAGCGCGTCGGCAGGGCTGCGGAACGTCAGCTCGTACGCCGCCCAGGCGGTGGCGACGTGCTGCCACAGCTCGGTGGCGTCGGCACCGTCCCCGGCGCGGACGAGCGCCCGCTCGGCGGCGGGCCGGTCGAGCCGGTCGACGGCCAGCAGCGCCTCGGCCACGAACGCGCCCGTGAGCAGGTAGCGGTCGAGCCACCCCGGGACGGGGCCGAGCGCGGCGAGCCGCTCGAGCCAGGTGGTGGCGAGCCGGTGGTGTCCGCGCTCGGCGGCGAGCATCGCCAGCACGCCGCAGGCCGCGGCGCCGGCGAAGTGCTGGAACGGGGCCGGGCCCGCCTGGGCGTAGGCCTGCTCCAGGTGCCGCGTGGCGCCGGCGGCGTCGTCCGCCGCCACCCGGCACAGCCCGCGCTGCAGCGCGACCAGTCCGGGCCGCCGCCTGCTGCCCGCCCGGGCCCAGACGGCGGGGTCGAGGCTCTCCTGCTCCTCCGCGCGCGCCTCGGTGAGCTCGCCGGCCCGCTCGGCGGCCTCGTGGTCGCCGCGCCAGCGGGCCGCCTGCATCGCGAGCACCCCGGCGGAGACGGCGTCCGCCGCCGACGCGATCGTCGCCAGTCGCGGCTCGGTCCGGGCACCGTGCAGCGCGTGCGAACGCTCCACCCGCCGCACCTCCGCGGCGTCGTCGGCGTGCAGGAACCGGTGCGCGAGCAGTCCCGTGACCAGCAGCCGGGGGCGATCAGAGAGCTGCCGCGGCGGCACGTGCGCGAGCACGTCGAGCAGCGGCCGGGCGTAGCGGGCGGGCAGCTGGTACCAGAGCCGGTCGCTGAGGTCCTCGAGCGCCGCGAGGTCGCGCCGGTGCAGCGCCGTGCGCACGGCGCCGTCGCTGAACGGTGACGCCGGGTTCGTGCGGACCGGCAGCGGTCCCGGCACCTGCGCGTACGACGGCTGCGGCGCCTCGCAGGCGCTGACAGGCAGGCTCGGCACGGTCGTCCCCATCTCGACGTGGCGGCCGCAGCAAGCCCCCACGCGCGCCGCGGTCCGAGGGCAGCGTAGCGTCGTGGTGTCCCGAGGCGACAGACCCCCAGCGGTGACACACTGGACCGAAACCGCAGATCAGAGCACCCGGAGCCCCCATGACCGACGTCCTGGCCGCCCTGGCCGCCGCCGTGGCGGCCGCCCCGGACAGCGCCCCGCTGCGCGTCCACTACGGCAGCCTGCTGCACGACGCCGGCCGCCACGTCGAGGCGGTCGAGCAGGCGAGCGCCGCGCTGCGCCTGACGCCCACCGACGGCGACGCGCTCTCCCTGCTCACCCGCGCGACGACGGCGCTGCAGGCCGGCGCGCCCACGCCGGCGCCCGTGGACCCGGCAGCGCTCGCCGAGGCGGCCGAGCCGCTCGAGGGCACCGGGATCGCCGAGCCGCTCGACCCCTTCGCCACGGTCGAGGCGCCGGCGGCGACCGACGAGGCGGTCGTGCCCGCCGAGCCGGCCGCCTCGGTCGAGCCCGCCGAGCCCGAGAAGACCGGCGAGCCGGAGAAGACCGCCGAGCCGGACGAGTCGGCCGTCGACTGGGCGGCGCTCGAGGAGGAGGTCGGCATCGACGTGCCGCCGCCGTTCGTCGCGCCCGGCAGCGCGGGCGACGGGCCGGGCACGGGCGACGCCACCGGCTCCGGCGACGCCCCGGGGCTGGTCCCGGCGCGCGACGACGCGCCCGGCGACGGCGCCGACCTGCTCGACGTGTCGCACGAGACCGTGACGCTCGACGACGTCGGCGGCCTGGAGCCGGTGAAGCAGCGCATCCGCGAGGCGTTCCTGGAGCCGATGCGCAACCCGGCGATCGCCAAGGCGTTCGGCAAGTCGCTGCGCGGCGGCCTGCTGCTGTACGGCCCGCCCGGCACCGGCAAGACGTACCTGGCCCGCGCCGTCGCCGGCGAGCTCGGCGCCCGGTTCCTCACCGTGACGCTGGCCGACGTCCTCGACCGCTACCTCGGCGAGAGCGAGCAGAACCTGCGCGCACTGTTCCAGCGGGCGCGCCGGCTCGCGCCCGCGGTGCTGTTCCTCGACGAGGTCGACGCGATCGGCGGCAAGCGGTCGCAGTACTCGGGCTCGGACGGCATGCGCACGGTGGTCAACCAGCTGCTGCAGGAGATGGACGGCATCGGCGCCGACAACGACGGGCTGTTCGTGCTCGGCGCCACCAACCACCCGTGGGACGTGGACACGGCGCTGCTGCGCCCGGGCCGGTTCGACCGCGTGGTGCTCGTGCTGCCGCCCGACGCGCCGGCGCGCGAGGCGATCCTGCGCCACCACCTGCGCGGCCGGCCGCTGGCCGGGATCGACCTGGGCGAGCTCGTCGCGCAGACCGACGGGTTCTCCGGCGCGGACCTGCAGCACCTGGCGGCGTCGGCGGCCGAGAAGGCGATGATGGACTCGATCGCCACCGGCGAGGTCCGCGCCATCACCATGGCCGACCTGCGCGGCGCGCTGCGCGACGTGCGCCCCTCCACCACGGCGTGGCTGCAGTCGGCGCGCAACGTGGTGCAGTTCGCCAACAACGACGGCCGGTACGACGACCTGGCGGCCTACCTGCGCAGCCGCCACATGCTGTGAGCACCCCGGCCGGCGGCGGCACCGCCGCCGTCGACGTCGAGGGGGTCGTCCGGCGCGCCCAGCTGCTGGCCGAGGCCGGCCGCGTGGAGCGTGCCGTCGAGCTGGTCGACGAGGCACTGGGCCAGGAGCCCGACAGCGGCTACCTGCTGATCACCGCGGCGTCCCTGCGCCTGCAGACCGGCCGGCCGCGCGAGGCGCGGGACATCCTCGAGGTGGTCGTGGCCGCGGCGCCCGAGCTGCCCGGGCCGCTGTACCTGCTGTCGCGGGCCCGCCAGGAGACCGGCGACCTCGACGGCGCCCGCGCGAGCATCGACGCGGCGCTCAAGCTCGCCCCGTCCGAGCCGGTCTACCACCTGCAGCTCGCCGACGTCGTCGTCGACGCCAGGCCGCGGCGCAAGGACAAGGCCCTGGTCCGCGAGCGCATCGGCGCGGCGCTCGAGCTGGCGCCGGAGGACCCGGACGTGCTGCTGGAGTGCGCCCGCCTGCAGATGCGCCTCGGCGACGGGGCGGCGGCGCTGCGCGCGGTGCTCCAGGGCCTGCGGGTCGCGCCGGAGCACGAGGGGCTGCGGTACGCCGAGGCCCAGCTGCGGCCGGACGACGCCGCGCGGGCGAGCGGCCTGGGCGACCTGCTGGCCGCCAACCCCGCGCACACCGAGGCCGCCTACTGGCTGCACGTCAACGCGTGGCAGCAGCTGCTGCGGATCGCCGACTCGCCGGTCTGGGCCGGCGTCGTGCTGGCGTGGGCCGTGGCGGTGGCGATGGCGGACGGCTGGTCGCTCGTGGTCGCCCTGGTCAGCGCCCTGTGCCTGCTGCGGCTGGGGACGGGCGCCCGGCAGGCGGTCGCGGTGATGCGCCGGATGCCGCCCGGCTACGCGCGCCGCAACGCGACGTACGGCCGCCGCCCGCGGCTGCGCCCCGTCCTCGTGGGCGCCGCGTGGGCGGGCGTCGTGGCGGTCGCCGTCGCGCTGCTGTTCGTGCGCGAGCCCGTGGCCGTGCGCTGGCTGCTCGTCGCGCTCACCGTGGCGGAGCTGGTCGGCGCCGTCGGCAGCGGGCTGGTGCTGCGGTCGCTGTGGCGCTCGGCGGACGCGTCCGGCCTGTTCCCGCCGGGCGACGTCGGCGTGCAGCGCGTGGAGCGGCTGCGCGCGCTCGCCGGGTCGCTGCTGCGCAAGCGGCTCGTGGTCGCGGTGGTGATCAGCCTGATCGCCCTCGGCACCGGCCTGCGCACGGGGCGCCTCGACGCGCTGCCCGCGCTCGCGGTGGGTGCGGGCGGCACCGTCGCCGCGGTCGTCGTGCTGGTGTGGGTGCAGCGGCGCACGGCCGCGCGCCTGCGGTCGGACGACGGCGCCACCGCCCGGCGCGACGG
>NZ_LWGM01000068.1 GCF_001750215.1 Isoptericola variabilis
GGGCGGGGAAGGGGGAGATGGAGTCGGGGGTGCGCATCGGGGTCTCCTGCGATCGGTGCGAGGGTCGAGCGGGTGCGGCGGGGCGGAGGCGGCGCACGTGCGCTCGGGCCTCGCGAGGGCGGCGCGCCACGACGGCACGCGGGCCCGGGCCCCGTCGGGAGGGAGCGGCGGCGCGTGGCTGCCGCTCGACCGAACGTCATAAAGATACGTCAAAGATATATCGTTACGCAAGGCCCGGCGATATCCGACTGCGGCGACGGCGGCGGCCGGCGCCGCTACCCGGCGGCGCTGCCCGTCACGGCTGACAGCGCTGCTACCCGGCGCTGCTACCCGGCGCTGCTACCCGGTGCCGCTAGCCAGCGGCGTCCTCCACCGGCTGGCGCAGGATCGTGCGGCGCTTCTCGGGCGGCACCCGGCGGAAGTCGCTGAGGTAGATCTCGTGGTGGCGGCCGACCATGCGCAGCCCCTGGCCGGGGACGATCTCGTCGTGCATCCGCGCCAGCACGTCGGCCTCGTCGTCGAACGCGCCGACGTGCAGCGTCTGGACGCAACGCCCCTCCGCCAGCGTCGCGAGCCGGACGTCGGCGAGCCGCGCCGGGGCCGGCGCCTTGACCGCGACGCGGTCCGCCGCCGCCGCGACCATGCCGGCGTCGACCCAGGGCGGGGTCATGATCATCAGCGTCCAGTCCCACCGGGACTTGTCCCGTGACACGGTGAACGCGTCCATGTCGTCCGCCCACCACAGCCCCTCGAGGGGCATCACGGCGTAGTCGCGGCCCAGGTCCTGCTTGCTCGCGAACTTCAGCCGGTACGCGAGGGGGTAGAGCGCCTCGACCGCCTGGGTGAACGCCGGCGAGCCGTTCGGGTCCCCGTGGCCGTCGATCATCAGGTACTGCAGGGTCGGCACGTCGACGACGCGGAACTCGCCCCGCCTCGCCCGGTAGGCGTCGAGGGACCTGCGGAAGTCGGCCTTCCCGGTCGTCGCCGCCTCGGCTTGCTCCGTCATGGCCGGGAACCCCTTCGTCTGCTCCGCCGGACGGTTCGAGGCTAGGGCCGCGCGTCGCGCCCCGTCACGCCCGTCACGCCCCGTCGCACCCCGTTGCCGCGCGCCGACACGCCTCGGTGCGCCGAGGTCGGTACTTCGTCGTGACCTCGGCACCACGGGGTGCCGAGCTCACGACAAACTGCCGACCTCACCAGAGCCGCCGGAGGGGGCGCCGCCCGTTCACCTGCCGCACACGTGCGCCTGAGAGACTGACGGCATGGATCTGCTGGTCGTGGGGGCCGCTGCGGCCATCGTCATCATCGCCGTGACCGCCCTCGCACCCCGTACCGGCGTGGCCGCCCCGCTGATCCTCGTGCTCCTCGGCGTGGCGGTGAGCTTCCTGCCGTTCGTGCCCGCGATCGAGATCGAGCCGGAGTGGATCCTCGCCGGCGTGCTGCCGCCGCTGCTGTACTCCACCGCCGTGTCGATGCCCACGATGGACTTCCGGCGCGACTTCGCCGCGATCGGCGGGCTCTCCGTGGTGCTCGTGGTCGTCACGTCGCTGCTGCTCGGGCTCGTGTTCTCCGCGCTGATCCCCGGCCTCGGGTTCGCCGGTGGCGTGGCCCTCGGCGCGATCGTGAGCCCCACCGACGCCGTCGCGACGTCGATCGTCAGGCGGCTCGGCGCCAGCCCGCGCGTGGTCACGGTGCTCGAAGGGGAGGGGCTGCTCAACGACGCCTCGGCCCTGGTGCTGCTGCGCTCCGCGGTGGCCGCGACGGCGGCCAGCGTGTCCCTGGCCGAGGTGGTGGGCGACTTCCTCTGGGCCGTCGTCGGTGCGGTGGTCTGCGGCGCCGTCGTCGGGTGGGTGGGGCTGCAGGTCCGGCGCCGGGCCGCCAGCGCGGCGCTGTCCACCGCCGTCTCGCTCGTGGTGCCGTTCGTGGCGTACCTGCCGGCCGAGCACCTGGAGGCGTCCGGCCTGGTCTCCGTGGTCACCGCGGGCCTCATCACCGGCCACGGCGCGGCCCGCCTGCGCCCGCAGGACCGCGTCGCCGAGAACGCCAACTGGCACACCGTGGACATGCTGCTCGAGGGCGCCGTCTTCCTGGTCATGGGCCTCGAGCTCTTCGCCCTGGTGGAGGACGTGCGCGACGAGCAGGGCAGCCTGTGGCGCGGGGCCGGCATCGCGGCGCTCGCCGCCGTGCTCGTGCTCGTGATCCGCTCGGCCTACGTGGCGCCCCTGCTGTGGCAGCTGTCCCGGCGGGCGCGCCGCGCCGAGTCGCTGCGCGCCGTGCTGCAGGGCATGCAGGACCGGATCCAGGAGAGGCTGGCCGCCTCGGCCGCGCCCGACGGCGCCGCCGGCGGTCCCGCCGGCCAGGTGCCCGTCGCGCGGGCGCGGCGGGTGCAGCGGGTGCTGCGCCGGCGCGCCGCCGACATCGACTACCTCACCGCCAAGCCGCTCGGTCCGCGCGAGGGCGTGCTGCTCGTGTGGGCGGGGATGCGCGGCGTCGTCACCCTGGCCGCGGCGCAGTCGCTGCCCGCGGACTTCCCGCACCGCTCCTTCGTCGTGCTCGTGGCGTTCGGCGTCGCCGCCGGCACGCTGCTGGTCCAGGGCGGCACGCTGCCGTGGGTGGTCAAGCGGCTCGGGCTCGGCGGCACGCGCCGGGTCGACCCGGCGGAGTACGCGGCGCTGCGCTCGGTGATCGAGGCGGCCGCGCAGCGGATGCTCGACGGCGACGGGCTGACCCGCGCCGACGGCAGCCCCTACGAGCCGGACGTCGTCGCGCGCGTGCGCCACGACGTCGTGCACGACCACGCCACCGAGGAGGTGGACGCCCGCGAGACCACCCACCGCTTCAAGCAGTACAAGGAGCTGCGGCTGCGCACCATCGACGCGCAGCGGGCCGCGCTGCTCAAGGAGCGGTCGGCGGGCGTGCACGACTCGCGGCAGCTCGAGCGGGCGCTCGACCTGCTCGACGCGGAGCAGATCACGCTGGAGATGCGGCGCGGTCCGGCCTGAGCCCGGGCCCGGACGCGCTCCCGGCCCCCGGTGCCCGCCGGCCGTGACCGGTCGGGTCGGTGCCGACGGTGCGGTCCTGGCGCGCGAGGAGGTCGGCGACGTCCGCGCCGGCGCGGAGCAGCGCGTCCGAGCGGGCGGCGATCGCCCGGAGCCGGTCGTGGAGCGCGCCTCGAGCGTCGTCCGCGTGGCTGACCGTGCGGAGCGACGCCATGACCGCTCGCACCGCGGGGATCCGGTAGCCGCCTGCCCGGAGCGCGGCGACGATCCGCGCGTCCCGGATCGCGGCGAGCGGGTACCTCCGCGTGCCCAGCCGTGTGGCGCGTTCGGGGGCGACGAGGCCCTCCTGCTCCCAGAACCGCAGCGTGGACGGGCGCACACCGAGGGCGGCCGCGAGCTCGCCGATGCTCATCGCGTCGGCAGGTGTCGGGCGCGCATCCTGCGCGTCCTCCTCGACGATGCTGTCGAGCGCTCGCAGGGCGGCGACGGTGTCGTCGCGGGCCCGGGCGAGGCCGACGTGGAGCGCGACGACCCGCGCGACCGCCTCGTCGTACGGGAGCTCACGTGCCTCCCGGAGCGTGGTGCGGGCCACGACCGGTCCGACGGCGACGGCCAGCCGCCGGTAGGCGCGCAGCGCCGTGAGGTGCTCGGAGCCGAAGCTCCGGTAGCCGTTCGGCCGCCGGAGCGCGGCGGGGATCACGCCGAGCCGCTCGAGGTCGCGGACCTGCTGCACGGAGTAGCCCGAGGCTGCGGCCAGGCGACCGGTCGTGAAGGGGCCGGACGCTGGGACGGTGACCTCGCTCATGACGCCAACCCTCCATCAGCACTTCAAGATCACACTCGAACCATGACGATGGAACGGATCCTCTCGGAAGTCAGGAGCCACGCCGGTGTGCTGGAGCTCGCGCCTCGCGCGGGGAGCGAGCATCCCGAGCTCTCCTGGGGTGACTACTTCTTCTTCTACGCGCCCGACGGCGAGGTCCCGCGCAACCGGCAGCCCTACGCGACGATCGTCACGAAGGACTATCCCGAGGACACCGGCTCGCGGCTGAGCGCGCCCGATCGGTGGCGTCTGAACATCCACGTGGGGCCGGCGACCTTCCTCGGTCTCGTCGGCCGTCCGCCCGCGTCGATCGATCCGGCCGCCGTCGACCACGGCGTGACGGACGTCTTTCTGCCGCACCCGCTCTACGGCGCGCAGGGCTGGGTCGCGGTCGTGAACCCCGGCCCCGCGACGACCGATCGTGCGCTGGAGGCTCTCCACGAGGCGTACCTCGCCGACCGGCGCCGCGTCGAGCGCCGCCGGAGCCGAGGCGGCACACGCTCGGGGCGCGAGGGGTGAGCGACCGGTCTCCCGCCGCGAGCGCTCGGGTCGGCACCGACCCGCCGACCCGACGGCTTCGTGCGGCTAGGGTCCCGGCATGGTCCACGTCACCGTCAGCGGGCTGCGCCGGGTGTGGGGCGAGCGGCGCACGGAGGTGTCCGACGCCCTGCACGGCGCCCTGGTGCGGGAGTGGCGGATCCCCCAGGACAAGCGGTTCCACCGTTTCCTCCTTCTCGACGACGGCGACCTGCTGGTGCCGCGGTCGGAGGCCTACCTGCTGGTGGAGGTGCTCTGCTTCGCGGGGCGGTCGAAGGACGCCAAGCGGGCGCTGGTCCGGGCGCTGTTCGACGACGTCGCCCCGGCTCTCGGGCTCGCGGTGGACGACCTCGAGCTGGTGGTCGTCGAGAGCCCGCGGGAGAGCTGGGGGATCCGCGGCCTGGCCGGCGACGAGCTGGCGCTCGGGTACCGCGTCGACGTCTGAGCCACCCGGCCGCCGGTCCCGAGCGGGAGGAGCACCGTCATGAGCACCTGGGACACCGCCGTCCCCGGCGTCGTCGAGCTGCCGGACGGCCGGCGGGTCCGCGGCACCGGCGTCCGCCTCCCGCGCGGCGACGTCCCCGCCCCCGACCTCGCCGTCTACCTCCTCGGCGCCGACCCCGGACCGGCGGGGTGGCCGTACCGGTGGGTCCGGTGGCGCGACTTCGGCCTGCCGGCCTCCACCGACGCCGCCGTCGCCGCGCTGCGGGAGGCGCACGACCGCGCCGCCGACGAGCGCGTGGAGATCGCGTGCGGCGCCGGCCGGGGGCGTACCGGCTCGGCGCTGGCGCTGCTGGCGGTCATGAGCGGCGTCGCGCCGCGCGACGCCGTGGCGTGGGTGCGGGCGCACTACCACCCCCGGGCGGCGGAGACCCCGTGGCAGCGGGCCTGGGTACGACGCGCCGGCGCCCGGCTGCGGGGATGACCGCGGACCTGCGTCCCGCGTCTGTTCGGTGATCCGTCGGCTGATCGGCGATCCGGATCACCGATCTGCCGAGGAATCACCGAACAGACGCTCGGGCGGCGCAGCGATACGACCGTGGCCCGACCGTGGCCCGACCGTGGCCCGGGCGGCAGCACCGCCCGGGCCACGGTCGTAGGCCGGTGTCAGGCCGACTTCACCTCGCGGCGCGCCACCCGCACCAGGCCGCCGACGACCGGGGCGACGACCCAGATGAGCGACGCGGTGGCGATGCGTGCCCACTCCTCGCCGTCGGGCGCCTCGCCCATCACCAGCGGCGTGCTGGCGCTGCTGAGGTCGATCCACGGCAGGGCGTCCACGACGCCGGGGATGAGCGACCCGACGATGCTGAACACGGTCGGCAGCACCAGCAGGGTCACGATCGCGGCGGGCGTGTTGAGCAGCACGAGGCCGAAGCCGATGCCCTGCGCCATGAACAGCACCACCAGCAGCAGAAGGCCCGCGGCGGTGCCGAGGTCGAGGCTCCAGGCGGCGTCGGCGTCGCGCAGCACGACGACGGCGAGGTGCGCCAGCGCCGCGAGCGCGACGGCGGCGAGGAAGAACACGACGCCGGACGCGACCGCGCTGACCAGCTTGGCCAGGCCCACGCGGGTGCGCCGCGGCTCGAGCGCGAACGTCACCAGCGCGGTGCGCTGCGACCACTCGGAGGTGGCCGCGAGCACGCCCACGATGGGCAGCAGCAGGAGCATCGGCGTCGACGTGCCGATCAGGAACGCCTCGAACGAGTGGTTCCCGCCGTCGACGATCGCCATGATCGCCAGCACGGCGGCGATGATGATGCCGATCGTGACGAGGAGCCAGCGCCCGGCGCGGGTGTCGAGCTGCTTGCGCCACTCGACGAGCGTCAGCGTGGCGAAGGAGACCGGCCGGACGGCGCCGGCCGCCTCGCGGGGCGTCGTGGGACGCGTGACGGCGGGGGCGCTCATGCGGACACCGCCTCTCGGGCGTCGTCGGCGGTGAGCTCGAGGAACAGCTCCTCGAGGCCGCGGGAGTCCGCGGCGCGCAGCTCGACCACCACCACGCCGGCGCGGGCTACCGCCCGCGCGACGTCGGCGGCCTCGGCGTCTGCGGTGACCCCGCCGGTGGTGAGCTGCTCGGCGGCGATGCCCGCCGCGCGCAGCGCCGCGGCGAGCGCGGCGTCGTCGTCGGACCGGGCGAACGTCCCCGCCTTGCGGAGCAGCTCGTCCTTGGTGCCCTGCGCCACGATGCGGCCGCGGCCGATGACGACGAGGCGGTCGGCCACGAGCTCCACCTCGCTCAGCAGGTGGGAGGACAGCAGCACGGTGCCGCCGCGGCCGGCGAAGTCCTGCAGCAGGTCGCGCATCCAGCGGATGCCGGCGGGGTCGAGGCCGTTGGCCGGCTCGTCGAGGATCAGCACCTCCGGGTCGCCGAGCAGGGCGTTGGCGATGCCGAGGCGCTGGCGCATGCCCAGGGAGTAGGCGCCGACGCGGCGGGACGCCTCGCGGGAGGTGAGCCCGACGAGCTCGAGCATCGCGTCCACGCGGCGGCGCTCGACGCCGGTCAGCAGGGCGGTGAGGGTCAGCACCTCGCGGCCGGTGCGGCCGGCGTGCTGGGCGGAGGCGTCGAGCAGCACGCCGACGCGGCGGCCCGGGTTGGGCAGCGCCGCGTACGGCACGCCGAGCACGCGCGCCGTGCCGGACGTGGCCGGCGTGAGCCCGCACATCATCCGCATGGTGGTCGACTTGCCGGCGCCGTTCGGGCCCAGGAAGCCGGTGACGTGGCCGGGGGCGGCGGTGAACGACACGTCGTCCACGGCCGTGTGCGGCCCGTACCTCTTGGTCAGGTGCTCCACGGTGATCATGGCTCCAGCCTCCCGGCGCGGGCCGGGCGGCCACATCGGCCGGACGCATGGTCCTGTCCCCGGCCGGTGCACCGTTCGAGGTGCCCGGGTCGTCCGAAGGGATGACGCCGCCGCGACCGGCGGCCGATGCCCTCGCGGCGGGCGAGTGCCTAGGCTCGGGCGCATGACGACGTCGGGCCCTCTCAGCACCCCGGGCCCGGTGGCCGCGAGCCCCTCCCCGGCGCAGGCCCCGACACAGGCCCCGGCGCAGGCCCCGGCGCACGTCGCGGCGCCGCGCCCTGCCACGCCGGACGCCCCGGCCGCGAGCATCCCGCTCGGCACCGTCGCGGCACCGGTGCCCGCGGCGCCCCGGTGGTACGGGCGGGTGTGGGGCGAGACCTGGCGCATCGCCCTCGCCCTCCTGGGCGGCGTGGTCTTCTTCGGGTCCGTGCTGGTGGACGCCGACGCCGGGATGCGGCACCAGAACGAGGCGCTGCTCCTGCTCGACCCGGTCCTCGGCCTGCTGTGCTGCGCCCTGCTGCCGCTGCGGCGCCGCCTGCCCGTGACCGTCGCGATCGCGACCGCCGCCGCCACCGCGCTGTCCGTCTTCGCCGCCCCGGCCTCGGTGCTCGCCGTCGTCTCCTTCGCCACGGCGCGGCGATGGGTGCTGCTGGGCGTGGCCGGCGCGGTGTGGGTCGGCAGCGGGATGGTCTACAACGTCGTCCACCCGGTCGAGCCCATCCCGGGCGGCAGCCTGCTGGAGGCCGGGATCGGCCTGCTGATCTTCGGGCTGTGCGTCTGGGTCGGCGCCTACATCGGGCTGCGCCGCGACCACGTGCGCTCCCTGCAGGAGCGCGCCGAGACCGCCGAGCGCGAGCAGGCCAGCCGGGCAGCGCAGGCGCGCGCCAACGAGCGGGCGCGCATCGCGCGGGAGATGCACGACGTCCTGGCCCACCGCATGTCGCTGGTGGCCATGCACGCCGGCGCCCTGGCGTACCGCACCGACCTGCCGCCCGAGAAGGTGGCGGAGACCGCCGCCGTCGTCCAGGCCGGCGCGCACGCGGCGCTGCAGGAGCTGCGCGACGTGCTCGGCGTGCTGCGCAGCGCCGACGGCGCGCACGCCGGCGCCGCCGACGGCGGGGACCGCGCCCGTCCCGAGCGCCCGCAGCCGACGCTGCGCGACCTCGACGAGCTCGTCGCCGAGGCGTGCGCCGGGGGCGGCGAGGTGCGCGTCGAGCGGCGGGCCGAGGGCCTCGACGCGCTGCCCGAGGCGGTGTCCCGCAACGCCTACCGCATCGTCCAGGAGGCGCTCACCAACGCCCGCAAGCACGCCCCGTGGGCGCCCGTCACCGTGGGCGTCGCCGGCGCGCCGGGGGAGGGGCTCACGCTCACGGTGCGCAACCCGCTGCGCACGGTGGGCCCCGCGCCGCAGGCGCCGCCGCCGTCGTCGGGACTGGGCCTCGTGGGCCTCACCGAGCGCGCCGAGCTGAGCGGCGGGCGGCTCGCCTTCGGGGCGCAGGGCGGCCAGTTCGTCGTCTCGGCCTGGCTACCGTGGGCGTCGTGACCTCCGCCGACAGCCCCGCGCCCGCCGCCACGCCGCTCGCCCCGTCGTCCGCCGGGGAGGTCGCCGCGCCCGTCCGGGTGGTGCTCGTCGACGACGACCCGCTGGTGCGCGCCGGCCTGGGGCTCATCCTCGGCGGGTCGCCCGCGCTGCAGGTGGTGGGCGAGGCCGCCGACGGCCTCGCGGCGATCGACCTGGCCGGGCGGCTGCGCCCGGACGTCGTGCTCATGGACATCCGCATGCCGCGCCTGGACGGCCTGGAGGCCACCCGCCGGCTCGTCGCGGCCGCGTCGCCCGCGCGCGTCATCGTGCTGACCACGTTCGACACCGACGACATGGTGCTCGAGGCGCTGCGCGTCGGGGCCGCGGGGTTCCTGCTCAAGGACACGCCGCCCGACCGGCTCGTGGCCGCCGTGCACGCCGCCGCGGCCGGCGAGCCCACGCTCTCGCCGAGCGTCACCGCGCAGCTCATCGCCGCCGTGTCGCAGGGGTCCGACGACGGCCGCCGGCGCACCGCCGGGGACCGCGTGGCGGCGCTCACCGGACGCGAGCAGGAGGTGGCGCTGGCGGTGGCGCGCGGCCTGTCGAACGCCGAGATCGCCGAGGAGCTCTACATGAGCGTGCCCACGGTCAAGACCCACGTGTCGCGGATCCTCACCAAGCTCGACGCCGCCAACCGGGTGCAGGCCGCGATCGTCGTGCACGACGCCGGCCTGGTCTGACCCGCGGCGACCCGGCCGGGGTGCTGCGGGCGCCTCAGCCCAGGCGCTCGCGCAGCCAGGCGATGTCCGGCGCCATGTCGCCGTGCGTCTCGCAGACGACGGGGGCGCCCGCCGCGGCGACGACGCCGACCAGCAGGTCCTCGGGGATCGAGCCCTCGCCGAAGTGGGCGTGCCGGTCGGCGCCGGAGCCCGCGTCGTCGCGCGAGTCGTTCGCGTGCACCAGGTCGATCCGGCCGGTGATCGCGCGCACCTCGTCGGCCGCCGTCGCCAGGTCCATGCCGCCCGCCCAGGCGTGGCACGTGTCGAGCGTGAAGCCGACGTTCTGCGCGCCGTTCGCCCGCTGCACCGCGGCCCACAGCTGCTCGATGCGCTCCAGGCGCCGCGCCATGGAGAAGTCGCCGCCGGCGGTGTTCTCGATGAGCACCGGAACGTCGGTCTCCAGGGCGTCGATCGCCTTGCGCCAGTTGTCGAAGCCGACCGCCGGGTCGTCCTTGCCGGTGACGTGCCCACCGTGCACCACCACGCCCTTCGCGCCGATCGCGGCGGCGGCGTCCATGGTCTGCTGGAGCAGCTTGCGGCTCGGGATGCGGATGCGGTTGTTCGTCGAGGCCACGTTGATGACGTACGGGGCGTGCACGTACAGGTCGAGGCCCGCCGCCTCGGCGTCCGCCCGCAGCGCCTCGGAGCCGCCGGGGTAGGCCGGCCCGGCCACCTTCCAGGCCTGCGGGTCGCCGACGAACACCTGCGCCACGTCGGCGCCGATCGCCTTCGCCTGCGCGACGGCGTCGGCCGCGTCCACGTGGGCACCGATGCGGAAGCTGCTCATGGCGCCACCCTACGAGGCGGGTCCGACGGCGGCCCGGCAGCTGCCGGGCCGCCGTCGTCACGCCGTCGGGCCCGCAGTGGTGGCGAGCGGCGGCGCCGGCCGCTAGGCAGGGCTCATGACGACTGCACCGCTGGAGCCGCACGGCGACGACCGCGACGAGGGCGTCCCTGCCGCCGACCCGGGCCCGGGCGCCCCGCCGACGGCGGAGGGCTTCGGGATCGGGGGCGAGGAGCCGGACGCGCCCGAGGGGTCGCAGGACCCGTCGAGCGACCTGCCGGCCACCCCGGAGGACCCGGCGGAGCAGCCGGGCGACGACCCGAGCGACGACGAGCCGGGCCGCTCGCCCGCCGGCATGCCGGAGGAGACGCCGTTTCGCACGCCCGAGGTGCCGGACTGAGGCCTCCGCCCGGCACCTCCGCCCGGGACCTCCGCCTGGCACCTCCGCCTGGCACCTCCGCGCCGGCCCCTACGCTGGCGCGGTGCAGATCCGCCCGCGCCGTGACGGCGACCTCCCGCGCCTCGTCGAGCACCTGCGCGCCACCCACGCGCGCGAGGCATACCCGGTGCGGCCGGAGAACGTCCGCGCCGGCTGGCTGACGGAGCACCGCGGGCCGGCGTGGGTCGTGGACGACGACGGCGCCGCCGTCGGGCACGTCGCGCTCGACCTGGCCGACGACGACGGCCCGTGCGAGGTCGTGCGGCTCTTCCTCGCCCCGGGCGCGCGGGGGCGCGGGCTGGCCACCGCGCTGCTCGAGCACGCCGCCGGGCACGCCCGCGCGGCGGGGCGCGACGTCGTGCTGCAGGTCATGGCGCACAACGCCGACGCCGTCGCGCTGTACGAGCGCCGCGGCTGGCGCCGCACCGGGCAGGAGGAGGCCGCGTGGGCGGTCGAGGCGGGCCTGCCGCGGGTCACGACGTACTGGTACGCGCCGCCGGTCTGAGACGCCCGCGGGGGAATGCCTGCCGGCGGCACGGCGTTGTGGCGGAGGCAGGCCGACCGCCGCACCCGACGACCGCCGGGCGGCGCAGGACCGGGCGCGAGACGCCCGGCGGCCACCGCCCCCCGCCCGCGTAGGCTGGAGGGCAGCCCGTACCGCGTCACGCACAGCTCGAGGAGCGCCCTTCGCATGACCACCCAGACCCCGCCGCTCGCGTACGTCATCGCCGGTTCCGAGGCGACCGGCGGCGCCGGCATCCAGGTCGACCTCAAGACCTTCCAGGAGCTCGGCGTCTACGGCGTCGGCACCCTGACCTGCATCGTCTCGTTCGACCCGAAGAACGGCTGGGGCCACCGGTTCGTGCCGGTCGACCCGCAGGTGATCGCCGACCAGTTCGAGGCCGCCACCGCCACGCACGACCTCGACGTCGTGAAGATCGGCATGCTGGGCACGCCCGCCACGATCGACGTGGTCGGCAAGGCGCTCGCGAGCCGGCCGTGGCGCCACGTCGTGCTCGACCCGGTCCTGATCTGCAAGGGGCAGGAGCCCGGCGCCGCGCTCGACACCGACAACGCGCTGCGCGAGCAGGTGCTGCCGCAGGCCACCGTGGTGACGCCGAACCTCTTCGAGGCCAAGACGCTCGCCGGCATGGACACCATCGAGTCCGTCGACGACCTCGTCGAGGCCGCGAAGAAGATCCACGCCCGCCTCGACACGTCCGCCGGCCCCCGCTACGTGGTGGCCAAGGGTGGCGTCGAGCTGGCCGGCCCGGACGCCGTCGACGTGCTGTTCGACGGCGAGGACGTCACCGTCTACTCCGCCCCCAAGGTCGGCGAGGAGCGCGTCTCCGGCGCGGGCTGCACCTTCGCCGCCGCGATCACCGCCGAGCTCACCAAGGGCGCCGACGTGAAGGCGGCCGTGCAGACGGCCAAGGACATGGTGACCCAGGGCATCCAGGCCCGCGTCACCGCGAACACCCCGTTCGCCACCGTCTGGCAGGGCGCCTACGCCGGCTGACGCCGGACGACGACGAGCGAGGCACGATGGGGCCCGGACGGTTCGGTGAACCGTCCGGGCCCCTCGTCCGTCGTGAGGGTGGAGGCCGCCGCCGGGAGCGGCCCGGAGGAGAGGCAGCGCATGCGCACACGGGCGAAGGTGGCGATCGGCACGGGAGCGGCCGTGGTGGCGCTCGGCGTCGGCGCGGCGGTGCTCGGGCCCGGGCTCTACGCCGGCTGGGCCGAGCGCCGCGTCGACGACGCCCCCACCCTCGACGCGGCGTCGGCGGCGCCGCTGGACGCGGCGGCGCTGAGCGGCACCTGGTCCGTGGCCGACGGCTCGTTCGCCGGGTACCGCGTGGACGAGGTGCTCAGCGGCGAGGACATCACCGTGACCGGCCGCACCGAGGAGGTGGACGGCTCCGTCACGCTCGACGGCGGCACGATCACCGCGGCCGAGGTCGTCGTCGACATGGCCTCCGTGGCCACCGACGAGCTGCCCCGCGACGAGTACTTCCGCACCCGGGCGCTGCAGACGGACACCTACCCGACCGCCACGTTCACGCTCACCGAGCCCGCGGAGGTCCCGGCCGGCGCCACCGCCGTCGCGCTGGTCGGCGACCTCACGGTGCACGGCGTGACGCAGCAGGTCACCGTGGACGCCGAGGTGGCCGCCGCCGCCAAGGCGGGCGCGGACGGCGTGCAGGTGGTGGGCAGCGTGCCGGTCACGTTCGCCGACTTCGGCGTCGAGGCGCCGTCGCTGGGCTTCGTCACCGTGGAGGAGCAGGGCGCCGTCGAGTTCTCCCTGCTCCTGGCCCCGCAGGCCTGAGCGGGTGGACGGCGTGGGCACCGCCGGGCGCGGCGCGGACTCCCGGCTCCTCGAGGCCGTGCACGCCGCCCACGCCGCCGACCTGCACCGGTACGCGCTGCGGCTGACCGGCGACGAGCAGCACGCCCAGGACGTCGTGCAGGAGACCCTGCTGCGCGCGTGGCGCCACCCCGAGGTGCTGCAGCGGCCCGACGACGCCGTGCGCGCCTGGCTCTTCACCGTGGCCCGCAACCTCGTGCTGGACCACCTGCGCAGCGCCCGCCACACCCGCGAGCACGTCACCGAGCGCGTGCCCGACCGGACCGAGGCCGACCGCAGCCAGGCCGTGCTCGACGGCTGGCTCGTGGCCGACGCGCTGCTGCAGCTCTCGCCCGAGCACCGCGCCGTCGTCGTGGGCGCCTACTACGGCGGCCGCTCGGTGGCCGAGCTCGCGGCGGAGCAGGGCGTGCCGCCGGGCACCGTGAAGTCGCGCATGCACTACGCCATGCGAGCGCTGAGGCTCGCGCTGCAGGAGAAGGGAGTCACGGCATGACGACCGTGCCGGGCGGGTACGACCCCGCCGACGACCCGTACCGCGAGTGGGACGCCGCCTACGTGCTCGGCGCCCTCGCGCCCGCCGAGCGGCGCGAGTACGAGCGTCACCTCGGCGCCTGCGAGGCCTGCCGGGCGGCCGTCGGCGAGATCGCCGGCATCCCCGGCGTGCTGGGCACCGTCGCGCCGCAGGAGCGGGCGGAGCTGCTCGCCGCCGGTGCGGGTCGGTGACGATGTCCGACGAGACGATCTCGTCGTCCACGTACGCGAGGTGGCCCTTGAGCGCACCCTCGGCGGCGGCCTTCACCGCGGCGT
>NZ_LWGM01000069.1 GCF_001750215.1 Isoptericola variabilis
AGCGCTGCCAGGCCCTGCCGACGCCCGGCGGCGGCGGGTCGTGGTGGTCGCGCACCGCCAGCCCGACCAGCGCCCGGTACCAGGCCAGCCAGGCCGGGCCGGCCGCGGCCCGCTCGCCGGGGGACAGGACGTCGTCGTGCGGCGGCGGGTCGAGCAGCGGCGGCGGGACGTCGGCGGGCTCGCGACCGCCGTCGCGCGGCACGACGATCCCGGCCGCGTCCCGGACGACGAGCGCCGCCGTGAGCGACGTGTCGTCGCCGACCGACAGCTGCCAGGACCGTTCGCCCGCGCACCGCACGCGGACACCGTAGCGGTCGTACGGTGGAGGGGACCCTCAGCGTCCCTCAGGAGGCGACCATGACCATCCGAGGCATCCGCCGCGCGCGCGTCACGACCACCGGGCTCGCGCTGGCCGCGTCCGCGTTCCTGCTCGCCGGCTGCCCCGGCGGCGACGACGACGGCGACAACCCGTCGATGGAGCAGGAGGAGAACGGGGGCGAGGACGGCGGCGACGAGGACGACTGACGTCCCCGGCTCGTCGGCCGCACCACGGCCTCAGTGCCGAGGCGCGGTCGAGGCCGTCGCCTCCGACGCCGTGGCGAAGCGGAAGCGCGACGGTCCGGACCACAGGGGCAGCGGGAGCCCGCGGACGCCGGGCGTGGCGGTGAACAGCCGGCCCGAGTCCGGGAGCTCGGCGAGCTCGTCCGGGGTGAGGTCCTGGGTCGCGGTGGTGATGACCAGCGTGTCCAGGCGGGGGCCGGCGAAGGCGACGCAGGAGACGTTCCGCGCCGGGACCTCGAGCGTCGCCACGAGCTCTCCGGCGGGCGAGTAGCGGCGGACCTGCCCGAGGCCGTACATCGCGATCCACAGGTGCTCCTCGGCGTCGAGGCACATCCCGTCGGGGTGGCCGTCGTCGACGGTGAGGAAGGTGGTCCGCGGCCCGACCGCACCGGTGCGCGGGTCGTAGTCGCGCACGTAGACCGTCCGCCGCAGGGTGTCGATGCTGTACATGCGCGTGCCGTCGGCGGTCCAGCCGAGCCCGTTGGACAGCGTGAGGTCGTCGTCGAGCACCCGCACCGTCCCGTCGGCGTCCAGGACGGCGAGCAGCTCGCCGGTGGGGTCGTCGTCCTGGAGGTGCAGCGACCCGACGAGGAACCGGCCGGCCGGGTCCGGCTTGCCGTCGTTCAGCCGACGTCCGGACCCCGGCGGGAGGATCCGCGGCCCGGGGCGCACCGCCCCGGCGGGGTCGCGCAGCAGCAGCTCCTCGCCGCCCGCGACGACCCAGTCGCCGTCCGCGGAGACGGCCACCGCCCCGACGGTGCCTCCGAAGGCCACCTCGTCGACGACGTCGACGGTGCCGTCGTCCCGGAGCACGCCCACGAAGACGAGCCCGCGGCGGATGTCGACCCACAGCAGCCGCTGCCGCACCGGGTCCCACACCGGCCCCTCGGCCAGCTCGTGGACCTGGGGGTTCGCGACCCGCACCGCCGTCGTCACGCCGTCTCCTTCGGGTAGGTGTTCCTGCCGGTGCCGATCCCACCAGGGGACGGGCGCGCTCGAAAGCCGGGGCGAGCCCGCGGCTCAACGGAGCCGGATGCGCACCTTGCCCTCGGCGAGACCGGCCAGCGGCCCGGCCGGGTGGAGGGCCCCGGCCGCCTTCGGGGCGCCGAGCAGGTCGCGGTCCAGGACCACCGGGCTGCCGTCCGGCTCCTCGAAGTCGGCGTCGGCGAAGCGCACGGGCGGCAGGTCCGCCGTCGTGACCACGCCGACGACCTGGAGCAGCGCCGCGGGCACCACCGCGTCGAGGTACAGCGCGCCGCCGTCCTCGACGACGTCGAAGCGGACCTCGTCGCCCACGGTGCGGGCGCCGACCTCGGCGGCGTACGGCCGTGTGCCGTTCGCGTAGGCGTTGTCGCGGATGTGGACGCCCTGCCGCTTGGTGCCGAACCGCTCGTGGTCGCCCTGGCCGGCGTTCACGGCCGCGATGTAGCCCTCCCAGCCGGCGGGGTAGGCGTCGTAGCCCGACGTGCCCGACGTCGCCGGGGCCCGGTCCAGCCAGATCGTGCCGGACAGCAGCGCCCCCTCGACGTCGGCGCCGGTGAACAGGTTGCCGATCCAGCGGTCGTCGCCGCCGAGGACGTTGGCGAAGCCCGCCACCGTCGTCGAGTGCGGGCGGTGGTACGGCGTGGCGCGGTCGAGCACCTGCCCGACGCGCACGACGCCGCCGACCAGGTTGTTGACGTAGGCGCCGCCCTGAGAGAAGTTCTCGACGGCGACGGGCGAGGCCAGCACGTTGTGGTCGACCAGGTACGGGCCGTGCGACACCTCGACGAAGAGGTCGCGCGTGTTGGCGTGGTAGACGTTGCGGCTGACGCGGGTGCCCTGGGTCTGCCAGTCGAGCCACGTGCCGAGCGTGCAGTGGTCGATGCGGTTGCCGAGAATCTGCACGTCGATCGCGGCGTGCAGCTTGATCCCGCCGATCTCGTAGCCGTAGAACTCGCGCTTCGTGCCGATGTGGTGGATGTGGTTGTCCTCGATGGTCGAGAACACCGCGCCCAGGTGGCCCACCACGCCGTTCTGGCCGCAGTCGTGGACGTGGTTGCGGCGCACCACGTGCGAGCCGACGCGCTCGCGGGTCCAGCCCTGCTCCAGCGCGGTGAAGACGGACTCGAGCTGGTACTGGTAGCCCGGCTTGTCACCGCGCACGGCGGCGTAGTTGTGGCCCGTCGAGATCTCCTTGCCGAGGGAGACGGCGGAGCACTTCGCGTCGTGGATGTCGTTGTCCTCGATGACCCAGCCCTTGGCCCAGTTCGGCCCCACGAGGCCCGGCTGGTCGGCCGTCGGCGGGGTCCACGGGGTCGCGGCCTGCGCCAGCTCGAAGCCGCGCACGGTGATCCAGTCGAGGTGGTGCCGCTCGGGGTAGAACACCGCCGGGCGGACGTTGATCTCCGTCAGCGCGGCGTTCGGGTCCGCGCCGAGGAAGCTCGCCCAGACGGTCGTGACCTCGTCGCCGACCTCGGCGTACCAAACCGCCTGCGTCCACTCCGGGTCCTCGACGGCCTGCAGGGTCTTGGCCCAGCCGTCGCGCACCTCGGTGCGTCGCACGGGCGCGGTGACGGCGTCGACGGAGAAGACCTGCGTCAGGGAGCGGCCGTCGAGGTAGACGTCGCCGCGGGTGGGCCGGTTGCCGTCGGGGTCGGGGACGAGCCAGTCGCCCCACAGCTCCTCGGCGAACGGGTTGAAGCCGCCGAACACGGTGTTCGGCACCTCGGTGCGCCACGCGTCCGTCCCCTCGAGCCGGGTCCAGCCGGTGACCACCTCCGCCCCCGTGATCTTCACGTGCTCGCCCGGGGCCGCCTCGAAGGTGATGCGGCGCGTGTCGCTCAGGCCGCCGCGCACCGGGCGCACCCACTCGCGGTAGGTGCCCTCGTGCACCCGCACGGTGTCGCCGGGCATCGCCCGTGCGGCCGCCGCGTTCACCGTCCGCAGCGGGGCGTCCTCGGTGCCGGCATCGGTGTCGGAGCCCGTGAGGGCCACGTGCAGGATCGTCATGCTCCGCTCCTTGGGCGTGGGGCCGTGCGGGGAACGCGGGTGAGGCTGGTCCGACAGGTCGGTCGTCGTGACGGCGGCGCCGACCGTGCCGCCGCGCGGTGATCGTACGTGGCCGAGACGCCGGCGCGCGGGATCTCCGGCGTCCGGACGTGCTCGGCCCCCCGCCGGGGCCGTGGACGAGCCCGGTCAGACGTCGTACGAGACCCGCGATCCATCGCTCCTCTACGTCTGATGTGCATGGCTCTTGCGTCGGCGGGGTGCGTCGTGTGGCAGCCGTCGTGGCAGTCGCCGGCCGGGCGAGGTCTGAAGACGAAGGGCGCCAGGTCCTCTTGTGACGCCGTGCTTCGCCGACGACCGCTCCCGCGGTGCTGCGGGTGTCGATGTGCGGAGGTCGGCCCGTATGCCGAGACTGGGCCGCGAGCCGATCAGCATCGACAGGAGGGACGATGGCGACCACGCCGACCACGCCGACCACGAGCGCGGCAGCGATCCTCGACGCGCTGCGCCGCTCGACCGTGCGGACCCACACCTACCGCGCCCTGTCAGGGCACGACGAGAGTGGTGCGGGCCTGCGCCGCTTCCGCGCCGAGCTCAAGGCTCCCGTCGACATCCCGCCGGAGGTCGCCGCCCGGCACGCGTGGACGTCGCAGCACTCCTACCGGCACGTCGCCCCTGACCAGGTCGAGTCGCTGCTGAGCGACATCAGCCCGCTCCTGGCCGAGTGCGCGCTCGGCATCAGCCCTGGGGAAGAGCACAACGGCGTTGCGGTGACGCTGGCGTTCCTGGAGGGATCCGTGCTCAACCCGCTGCGGCTCCAGGGCGCCGACCTGCACGACGTCCTAGACACAATCGACGAGGCGCACGCCCGGCTGTTCGCCGCGTTCGAGCAGCGGGGCGACCTGTGGCTGCCGGATGCGCACCTCGGTCTGGAGGCTGCCGCCGGCACCGCCGTCCTGCTGACGACCGTCGCCTCGGCATCGTCCCTGAACCAGGTCGCGCCGGGTCTGGAGACGGCGCTGGTCTCGCAGGTGCTCGCGGACGTCTCGGACGGCGCCGCGTGCGTGCTCGCGTCCGTCGGGAAGTCGGGCGACGACAGCGACGACCGGGAGCTCGACGAGTTCTGGGCGGGGCTGGCGTTCCGCGCGTGGGACGGTGAGATCTGGGTGGCCGACCCGAACAGCGCCGCGTTCCACGAGCCGGCGAGCAAGCTCGCGGACATCCTCGCCGGGCGGTGACCCGCACGCCGACGGGTCGGCCAGGCGGTCGTCAGGAGCAGGTGTCGCAGGTCCGGGTCGTCGGCAGCGGCAAGAATTCCCACGGGTTCCCGCCCGAGAACGCGAAACGGCGGCTGACGCTGCCACACCTCGGAAGGTGTTCGGGCAGGTCAGCCGCCGTCTCGGCGCTGTCGTCAGGGCCGCGAAGGCCTAGGCGTCAGATGTCGTAGTACAGCTCGAACTCGTGCGGCGTCGGGCGCAGGCGGACCGGGTCCACCTCGTTGCGGCGCTTGTAGTCGATCCAGGTCGCGATGAGGTCCTCGGAGAACACGTCGCCCTGCGTGAGGAACTCGTGGTCGGCCTCGAGGTTGTCGAGCACCGCGTCGAGCGAGGCCGGGACCTGCGCGATCTGGGCGTGCTCCTCGGGGGGCAGCTCGTAGAGGTCCTTGTCGATCGGCGCGGCCGGCTCGATGCGGTTCTTGATGCCGTCGATGCCGGCGAGCAGCTGCGCCGAGAAGGCCAGGTACGGGTTGGCCGACGGGTCCGGCACGCGGAACTCGACGCGCTTGGCCTTCGGCGACGAGCCCGTGATCGGGATGCGGATGCAGGCCGAGCGGTTGCGGGCCGAGTAGACCAGGTTGACCGGGGCCTCGTAGCCCGGCACCAGGCGGCGGTACGAGTTCACCGACGGGTTGGTGAACGCCAGCAGCGACGGGGCGTGCTTCAGCAGGCCGCCGATGTACCAGCGGGCGACGTCCGAGAGGCCGCCGTAGCCCTTCTCGTCGTAGAACAGCGGGTCGCCGTTCTGCCACAGCGACTGGTGCGAGTGCATGCCCGAGCCGTTGTCGCCGAAGATCGGCTTCGGCATGAAGGTGACCGACTTGCCCGCGTTGAACGCGACGTTGCGGATGACGTACTTGAACTTCATCAGGTCGTCGGCCGCGTGCAGCAGCGTGTTGAAGCGGTAGTTGATCTCCTGCTGGCCGGCGGTGCCCACCTCGTGGTGCGCGCGCTCGACGTCGAGCCCGACCTGGCCCAGCACGTCGACCATGTCGTCGCGCAGGTCCGCGAAGCGGTCCGACGGCGAGACGGGGAAGTAGCCACCCTTGTAGCGGGTCTTGTAGCCGAGGTTGCCACCCTCCTCCTCGCGGCCGGTGTTCCACGCGGCCTCGACGGAGTCGATCGAGTAGTAGCTCTCGTGCTGGTTGGTGATGAACTTGACGTCGTCGAAGACGTAGAACTCCGCCTCGGGGGCGAAGAACGCGGTGTCCGCGATGCCGGTGGAGGCGAGGTAGGCCTCGGCCTTGGCGGCGATGGTGCGCGGGTCGCGCGAGTAGGGCTCGTCCGTGAACGGGTCCACGATCGAGAAGTTCATGACCAGCGTCTTGCGCTTGCGGAACGGGTCGATGAAGGCCGTCTTGACGTCCGGGACGAGCTTCATGTCGGACTCGTGGATGGCCTGGAAGCCGCGGATCGACGAGCCGTCGAACATCAGGCCGTCGGTGAACGAGTCCTCACCGAACTGCGACACCGGGATGTTGAAGTGCTGCCAGACGCCCGGCAGGTCCACGAACCGGACATCGATGAACTCCACCCCTTCGTTACGGGTGAAGGCGATGGCCTCCTCGGCGTTGTTGAACATCCATGCGCTCCTTGGTCGTCCGGGGCCGGTCAGTCGGCTGCGACGAACGTAGGGGCGCGGGGTTACCCGGCGGTGCCGGGGATGTTTCCGCCGTGTTACCGGCGGCGCCCGCAGGTGAAGATCCGCGGCACGGGGCCGCGCCGCTCCGCCCGCCGGGCGGCCGATCGGCGGACACCGCCGTCCGTCATGCGAGACGGCGGCGGGGGCGCACCCCACGCGCCTAGCCTGGGGGGATGGCATCGCGCGAGGACATCGGTTCGTGGCTCGACGGCGGGGCGACGCCCGGCGGGGGCGGCGATGACCGGCTCGGGCTGCCGCGCGAGGGCAGCGGCTCGATGGCCTCGCTCGGGCGGCGCGTCGTCGCGCTGGTGGTCGACTGGGCGATCGCGCTGGCGATCTCCGCGCTGGTGCCGGGCGGCAACGACTTCGTGCCCCTGCTCGTGCTCGCGGCCATGAACATCGTGCTGGTCGGCTCCGTCGGCTACACCATCGGTCACCGGCTGCTGGGGCTGCAGGTCCGTGTGCTGGGCGCGCCGGGCACCGGGACCGTCGAGGGCGCGTTCGTGGGCTTCTGGCGCTCGGCGGTACGCACCGTGCTGCTGTGCCTCGTGATCCCCGCGGTGGTCTGGGACGGCGACGGCCGCGGCCTGCACGACCGCGCCGCCGGCACGGTGATCACCCGCCGCTGAGCGGCACGACGCCAGAGGGCGCCACGCCGTGGTGCGACGTGGTGAAGGACGACGGAGGGCCGGCACGCGTGCAGCGTGCCGGCCCTCCGTCGTCGTGCGCGACCCCAGTCAGCGGCCCCGCATCCCCTTGCGGTCGGGGCGGGCGCGGAACGGGTCGACGCCCTTGGGGATGGGCAACTTGTTGGTGGTCAGGGCCTTGAGGCGCTTGCCGACCTCGGCCGCCTCGGGGCGCGTGAGCTTGGGACGCAGGCGGGTGACCGTGCGGGCCACCTTGGTCAGCGGCACCTGGCCCTCCTCGTTGCCCACCTGGATGAGGGTGATCGGCACGTTCGGCACCACGCGGGCCACGCGCCGGCGCTCGTCCTCCAGCAGGCGGGTCACGCGGTGCGCCGGGCCCTCGGAGACCAGGACGACGCCCGGGCGCCCGACGCCGCGGAAGACGAAGTCCTGGGTGCGCGGGTTGACCGCGACCGGCTCGTCGTCGAACGCCCAGCCGCCGCGGACGGTGCCGAGCGCGGCGCGCGCGGCGCCCGGCTGGCCCTCGATCTGCGTGTAGGCGGCGCGCTCGGCGCGGCGGGTGAGGGTGAACATGCCGGCCAGGAACGCGAACGGCAGCGCCACGAGGGTCACGTAGACCGGGTGGCCGATGAGCAGGCCGACGATCAGGCCCACGAGCAGGACGGCGACGAAGACGCCGAGGATGAGCCAGGTGACCGAGGGGTCCTGGCGCCGCGTCATCTGGTACGCGGCCCAGACCTGGTGGTACCAGCGCTGCTTCTTCGGCTTCTTCGGCGTGGTGGCGTCCGGGGACGCGTTCGAGGTGCGGGCCATGGTCACCGATTCTAGTGGGCTTTCGGGCGGCTGAGCGGGGGTGCCGCCGGGTCGGTCGGCAAGGCCGCCGGGTGGCCGCCGGGTGGCTGCCGGGCGGGTGCCGGGCGGCTCAGCGCGCCAGGAGGCTCGCCGCCTCCTGGCGCGACGTCGTCGGCTCGGCGAGGTGCGCCAGCGCGGGCGGGATCGGGATGCCGCGCTTCGTCATGGCCTGGCCCCACAGGCGGCCGGCGCGGTAGGAGGACCGCACGAGCGGACCGGCCATGACGCCGAGGAACCCGATCTCCTCGGCCGCCTGCGACAGCTCGACGAACTCCTCCGGGCGCACCCAGCGGTCCACCGGGTGGTGGCGCAGCGAGGGGCGCAGGTACTGGGTGATCGTCACGAGGTCGCAGCCGGCCTCGTGCAGGTCGCGCAGGGCGTCGACGGCCTCGTCGAGCGTCTCGCCCATGCCGAGGATGAGGTTGGACTTGGTGACCAGGCCGGCCTCACGCGCCCGGGTGAGCACCGACAGCGAGCGCTCGTACCGGAAGCCGGGGCGGATCTGCTTGAAGATCCGGGGCACGGTCTCGAGGTTGTGCGCGAGCACCTCGGGGCGCGAGCCGTTGACCTCGTCGAGCAGCTCAGGCACGGCGTTGAAGTCGGGGATGAGCAGCTCGACGCCGGTGCCGGGGTTGAGGGCGTGGATCTGCCGCACGGTCTCGGCGTAGAGCCAGGCGCCGCCGTCGGCCAGGTCGTCGCGCGCGACGCCGGTGATCGTCGAGTACCGCAGCCCCATCGCCCGCACCGACTCCGCGACCCGGCGCGGCTCGTCGGCGTCGAACGCGGCCGGCTTGCCCGTGTCGATCTGGCAGAAGTCGCACCGACGGGTGCACTGGTCGCCGCCGATGAGGAACGTCGCCTCGCGGTCCTCCCAGCACTCGAAGATGTTGGGGCAGCCCGCCTCCTCGCAGACGGTGTGCAGACCCTCGGCGCGCACCAGACCCTTGAGGTCGCGGTACTCGGGGCCCATCACCGCCCGGGTCTTGATCCACTCGGGCTTCTTCTCGATCGGCGTGGCGGCGTTGCGGGCCTCGACGCGCAGCATGCGGCGGCCCTCGGGTGCGATCGTCACGGTGTTCGCCTGCGTCCCCTCGGTCGTCTCGGGGCGGGAGCGGTCCCCACCCTCGCGGACGCGCTCACCCTACGACGGTGGCGGGCCGCGCGGGGGAGCCGTCCGCGGCGCCGGGCGTGACCTCGCTCACCAGGGGCGCCAGGTGGCGCTGCAGGGCGTCGGCCAGCAGCGGCCGCACCTCGGCGACGGCGACGTCGCGGCCGAGCTCGGCGCTGAGCGAGGTGACGTCGGCGTCGTCGATGCCGCACGGCACGATCCGGCCGAACGCGCCCAGGTCGGGGTCGCAGTTGAGCGCGAGCCCGTGCATCGTGACGCCGCGGGCCACCCGCGCGCCGATGGCGCAGACCTTCCGCTCGCGCCGGCCGGCCTCGGCCGGGAGCCACACCCCGCTGCGGCCCTCGACGCGGATCGTCGCGACGCCGAGGCGGGCGCACACGTCCATGACCGCCGCCTCGAGCGTGCGGACGTACTCGACGACGTCGACGGGGGAGACGAGCCGCGCGATCGGGTAGGCGACGAGCTGGCCGGGACCGTGCCAGGTGATCTTGCCGCCGCGGTCCACGTCCACCACGGGCGTGCCGTCGGTGGGGTACTCGTCCCGGCGGGTGCGGCGCCCGGCGGTGTACACGCCCGCGTGCTCGAGCAGGTAGGCGACCGGCCCGCGGTCCCCGGCGCTCACCGCGGCGTGGGCGCGGCGCTGCAGCTCCCAGCCCGCGTGGTAGTCGACGTGCCCGGCCAGGTGCTCGATCTCGATCGTCCCCACGACCACCGAGGCTAGACCCCCTCGGCGTCGACGGCGGTGTCGGCGCCGTCGGCGCCGGCGGTGTCGTCGGTGTCGACGACGCCGTCGCCGCGCCGGGCGTCGAGCATGGCCAGCAGGGCCGCGCGCAGCTGGGTCCGCTGGGCGTCGTCGAGCCCGCGCGTGACGATCCGGTCCGCCGGTGCCAGCCGCGCCGCCTGGAGCGCCACCTCCCGCCCCGCCGCGGTGACCGCCACCGACCGGCGCCGGCGGTCGGCGGGGTCGTCCGCGCGCTCCACGTAGCCCTGGCGCTCCAGCCGGGCCACGACCCGGCTCATGGTCTGCTCGCGCACGTTCGACGCCGCCGCCAGCTCGCGCTGGGTGCGCGGGCCGGCCAGCAGGTGCAGCAGCACGGGGAACGCCGCGTGGTTGAGGTCCCAGGCTCCGAGGTAGGCGTTCCACTCCTGCTCGACCCGGTGCGCGACCGCGAACAGCAGTCGGCCCAGCGGCCACTGCGTCGGGTCGGTCGAGACGGGGTCGGGCACCGCCCCGCCGGGGAACGTCTCGTCCACTTGCCGGTCCTCCTGACCTCTCCAATAATACTCAGCATGCTTAGGAATTCCCGCGGCCTCCGGTCGGGCCTGCTCATCCTGGCAGCCCTCGTCGCCTGGGTGGCGGTCGGGGCGGTCGGCGGCCCCGCGCAGGGCCGGCTCGCGTCCGTCCAGACCAACGACGCCGCGGCGTTCCTGCCGTCCGACGCGGAGTCCACCCGCGCGGCCGCCGCGGCCGCGGGGTTCGACGACGGCGAGTCGCTGCCCGCCCTCGTCGTCGTGGAGGCCGAGGGCGGCGCCGCGCTCGACGCCGACGCCCAGCGAGCCGTGCAGGCGTTCGCCGCCGGGCTGGCCGACGCGCCGCTCGACGGCACGGGCGACGAGGGCCCCGCGACCGTGGGCGAGCTGCTCGTCGCCGACCCCGTGGCCGTGCCGTCCGAGGACGCTCGGGCGGCTCTCGTCGTCGTGCCGCTCGACGCCGAGAGGTCCGGCGAGCGCGTCGGGCCGGAGGAGGAGCGCCTCGGCAGCCTCGCCGTCACCGCCCTGCGCGGGCTCGTCGCGGCGCCCGCCGAGGACGGCGGCCTCGCCGGCACGGGGGCGCAGGCGTGGGTCAGCGGCCCGGCCGGCTTCGTCACCGACCTGTCCACGGCGTTCGGAGGCATCGACACCCTGCTCCTGCTCGTCGCGCTCGGCGCGGTGCTGGTCATCCTCGCGCTCGTCTACCGCTCGCCGGTGCTGCCGTTCCTCGTCATCCTCACCGCCGTGCTGGCGCTCGCCCTGGCGGGGCTCGTCGTCTACCTCCTCGCCGACGCCGGGGTGCTGGTGCTCAACGGCCAGTCGCAGGGGATCCTCTCCATCCTCGTCGTGGGCGCCGCCGTGGACTACTCGCTGCTGGTGGTCGCCCGCTACCGCGAGGAGCTGCGCCGCGTGCCGGACCCGCGCACCGCCGTCTGGCGTGCCTGGCGCGCGTCCCTCGAGCCGGTCGTGGCGAGCGCCGCCACCGTCGCGGCGGGTCTGCTGTGCCTGCTGCTGTCCGACCTGTCCTCGAACCGCAGCCTCGGGCCCGTGGCCGCGATCGGCATCGGTGCCGCGCTGCTCGCCGCGCTGACCCTGCTGCCGGCGCTGCTCGTGATCGCCGGGCGGCGCTCGCGGGCGCTGTTCTGGCCGCGGATGCCGCGCTACGTCGCGCCGGCCGGCGACCCGGGTGGTGCGGGCGGGGCCGCCGCACCGGCGGGCGCGGTCGACGAGGTGGAAGGGCACCGCCTGTGGTCGCGCGTGGCCCGCACGGTGGGCCGCCGCGACCGGGTGGTCTGGGTCGCCTGCACGGTGGCGCTCGCGGCCGCCGCGGCGTTCGTGCCCACGTTCGACGCCGAGGGCACGAGCGAGGCCGACGTCTTCCTCGGCCAGGTCGACTCGGTCGACGGCGAGGAGGCGCTGCAGCGCCACTTCGCCGGGGTCTCGGCCCAGCCCGCCGTCGTGGTGGCGCCGGAGGCCGACCTCGACGCCGTCGTCGCTGCGGCGGAGGGCACCGACGGGGTCTCCGCCGTGACACCGGTGGGCGAGCAGCCCGCCGCGGCGCCCGGGGCGCCCGCGCAGGGGCCGCCGCGCGTCGTCGACGGGACCGTGCGCGTCGACGTGACCACGACCGCGCCGTCGGACTCCCAGGAGGCCGTACGCACCGTCGAGGCGCTGCGTGCGGCCGTGCACGACGCGGCGCCGGACGCGCTGGTCGGGGGAGCGGCCGCCGAGCGGCTCGACACCCAGCTGGCCGGGCAGCGTGACCTGCGGGTCATCGTGCCGGCGGTGCTGGCGGTCATCCTGGCGATCCTCGTGGCCCTGCTGCGCTCGGTCGTGGCGGCCGTGCTCCTGGTCGCGGCGAACGTGCTGTCCTTCGGCGCCACGCTCGGCGTCGCCGCGCTCGTGTTCGACCACGTGCTCGCCTTCCCGGGCGCGGACCCCGCCGTGCCGCTCTACGGGTTCTGCTTCCTCGTGGCCCTAGGCGTCGACTACTCGATCTTCCTCATGAGCCGCGTGCGGGAGGAGGCCGGGGCCGTGGGGCCGCGACCCGGCGTGCTGCGCGGGCTGGCGATCACCGGGTCGGTCATCACCTCGGCGGGAGTGGTCCTCGCCGCCACGTTCGCGGCCCTGGGCGTCATCCCGCTGCTGTTCCTCGCGCAGCTCGCCTTCATCGTCGCGTTCGGCGTGCTGCTGGACACGCTGGTGGTGCGCAGCCTGCTCGTGCCGGCGCTGGCCCACGACCTGGGCCGCGCCGTCTGGTGGCCCGGGCGGCTCGCGCGGCGGGCCGAGGTCGCGGCCTGACGGCGCCGCCCGGGACCGGCGCCGGGGCGGACGCCTGACACGATGGGGCCCATGACAGCGCTACGGATCGCGATCGTGGGGTACGGAGGAGCGGGGCGGGGCATCCACTCCCGCCTGGTGCGGGAGGCGGGCCACACGGTGGCCGCCGTGGTGACGCGGGACGCGGGCCGGCGCCAGCAGGCGGCGTCCGACTGGCCCGGCGTCCGGTTCCACGACGACCTGCCGGCCCTGCTCGCCGCCCGCGGCACGTACGACGTCGTGGTGGTGACGAGCCCGACGGCGCTGCACGCCGAGCACGGCGCGGTGCTGGCGCGCGCCGGTGTCCCGTTCGTGCTCGACAAGCCGATCGGGGTGGACGCGCACGAGGCGCGCGCCGTCGTCGCCGAGGCCGCGGCCACCGGGACGCCGTTCACCGTGTTCCACAACCGGCGCTGGGACCCCGAGCAGCTGACCCTCGAGGCGCTGCTGCGCGGTGGCGACCTGGGGGAGGTGCACACCTTCGAGCGCCGCTGGGAGCGCTGGCGCCCGCGCCCGCAGCAGCGGTGGAAGGAGAACGACCCGGCCGGCGGCGGCCTGCTGCTCGACCTCGGCCCGCACCTGGTGGACTCCGCCACGCGGCTGTTCGGCCGCGTCACGAGCGTGTGGGCGCAGACCCGCCGGCTCACCACGCCGACCGAGGACGATGTGTTCCTGGTCCTGACCCACGCTCCCGGCGGCGGCGTGGCGGCGTCCGGGCGCGAGGTGGTCTCCCGCCTGTGGGCCGGCTCCGTCGTCGGCGCGCCCGGGCCGCGCACCCGCGTGCTCGGCGGTGCCGGGGCGTACGTCGTGACCACGTTCGAGCAGGACGCCTCGCCGTTCGAGCTCTTCGACGCCGACGCGCCCGAGGGCACGCTCGGCTGGCTGACGCACGGGCGCGAGCGCGAGGCGGTGCCGCAGGCGCCCGGGGGCCACGCCGACTTCTACCGCGCGCTGGGGGCGTGGCTGCAGGGCGGCGGCGAGGTCCCTGTGGACCCGGCCGACGCCGTGCGCACCGCCGAGGTGCTCGACGCCGCCCGCGTGGCGGCGAGGGAGAAGCGCACGGTCGCCGTCTGACGGGCGGCGCCGGCGCGCCGGCTCCCCGTCCCCCGCGGGCCCG
>NZ_LWGM01000007.1 GCF_001750215.1 Isoptericola variabilis
GAGCACGCGAAGGGCGGCACGTACACGGTCAAGGGCCAGGAGTATGTGCGCGACCAGCGGTACATCCCCACCCGCATCACGCGCGACGGCGGCGCGCGGCGCTGCCCGCCACGGTGGCGGGCCTGCTCGCCCTGCGCTGAGGCGGAGCCCCGCGCAGGACGCGCGCCGCGTCAGCGCGGCAGATGGGCCTCGATCTCCGCGAGGATCGCCGGGTCGTCGGGCACCGTCGTCGGCGCGTACCGGCGCACCTGCCCGCCGGGCAGCACGAGGAACTTCTCGAAGTTCCACCGGACGCGGCCGCTGTGCCCGCCGGCGTCCGGCGTCTGCTTCAGCGCCTCGAACAGCGGGTGGGCCTGGCGGCCGTTGACGCGCACCTTCGATACCACGGGGAACGTGACGCCGTACGTGGTCGAGCAGAACTCGGCGATCTTGTCGTCCGTGCTCAGCTCCTGCAGGAACTGGTTGCTCGGGAAGCCGATCACGGTGAAGCCGCGGTCGGCGTACTTCTCCTGCAGCTGCTCGAGCGCGGCGTACTGCGGCGTCAGGCCGCAGCGCGAGGCCACGTTGACCACGAGGACGACGTCGTCGCGGTGCTCGGCGAGCGTGGCGGTGGTGCCGTCCATGCGCTCGAACGGGATCTCGTAGAGGTCGGCCATGGTCCCATCCTGCCCGGCGGGATGCCGGGGCGACAGCGCGGGCGGAGCGCGGGACGGAGCCGGGAAGGGGGGGCGGCGAGGGGCGCGCGGCGGGGAGGAGCGGCGGGGGCGGGGAGAATGGGCCGGTGCCCTTCCACCCGCTGCCCGTGCGCGACGGGCTCAACCCGACCCGGCTCGTGCTGCCGCACGACCCGGCGTCGGTGGCGCGGTGGGGCACCGCGCTGGCGTACCTGCTCGAGCGGTTCCCGGACGACGCCGACCGGCTCCGGGAGAAGGTCGCGGCGGGGGAGGTGGTCACCGGCCGTGGCCAGCCGGTCGACGAGCGCACCCCCTACGAGCCGCGGGGGTTCCTGTTCCTCTACCGCGACCCGCCGCCCGACGAGCCGCCCGCCCCGGCGCTCGCGGAGATCGAGGTGCTGCACCGCGACCGCGACCTGCTCGTCGTCGACAAGCCGCACCTCGTGGCCACGATGCCGCGCGGGCGGTGGGTGACCCGGACCCTGCTGGTGCACCTGCGCCGCGAGCTGGACCTGCCCGAGCTCGCCCCGGCGCACCGCCTCGACCGGCCGACGGCGGGCGTGCTGGTGCTCACCGTGCGCCCGCAGGTGCGCGGCGCCTACCAGGAGCTGTTCGCCCGGCGGCAGGTGCGCAAGGTCTACGAGGCCGTCGCCCCGCTGCCCGGCGACGGGCGCGTGTTCCCGACCACCGTGCGCAGCCGCATCGTCAAGCACCGGGGGACGGCCCCGGCCCAGGAGGAGGCGGGGGAGCCCAACGCCGAGTCGCTGGTCGACCTCGTCGCCCGCGACGAGGTGCGCGGGCTCGGCCTGTACCGGCTCGAGCCGCACACCGGCAAGACCCACCAGCTGCGCCTGCACATGGCCTCCCTCGGTCTGCCGATCCTGCACGACCCGTTCTGGCCCGTGCTGAGGCCCGACGCCCCCGACGACCCCGAGCGCCCGCTGCAGCTGCTCGCGCGGTCCCTGGCGTTCACCGACCCGCTCAGCGGCGCGCCGCGGCGCTTCGGGTCCCGCCGCACGCTGCGCGAGTGGCGGCGGTGAGACAATCGGGCCCGTGACCTCCGCGACGCCGACGCCCCTCGCGTTCCCGGCCGACTACCCGGCGCGCGCCGTCGTCGACCTCGAGGCGGTCCGCGACAACGTCCGCGCCCTCGCCGGCCACGCCGCCGGCGCGGCGGTGATGGCCGTGGTCAAGGCCGACGCCTACGGCCACGGCCTGGTGCCGTCGGCGCGGGCGGCGCTCGCGGGCGGCGCCACGTGGCTGGGGGTCGCCCAGGCGACCGAGGCGCTCGCGCTGCGCGCCGCCGGCATCGGCCCGGACCGCGCGCGCGTCCTCACCTGGCTGCACGCCCCCGGAGCCCCGTTCGAGCGACTCCTGGCCGCCGACGTCGACGTGTCCGTCGCCGCCGCCTGGGCGCTCGACGCCGTGGCGGACGCCGCCCGCGCCACCGGCCGCACCGCGCGGGTGCACCTGAAGATCGACTCCGGCCTCGGGCGCAACGGCATCGTGCCCGCCGACTGGCCCGACGCCGTCGCGCGCGCCGCCGCGCTGCAGGCCGAGGGCCTCGTCGAGGTGGTGGGCGTCTGGTCGCACCTGGCCTTCGCCGACGAGCCCGGCCACCCCTCCCTCGACGCGCAGGCGGACGCCTTCGACGACGCGGTGCGCGCCGCCGAGGCCGGCGGCCTCACGGTCGCGCTGCGCCACATCGCGGCGTCGGCGGCGACGCTGACCGCCCCGCGGCTGCGCTACGACCTCGTGCGCCCGGGCCTGGCGGTCTTCGGCCTGTCGCCCGCGCCGCAGGTGGGCACCCCCGGCGACTTCGGCCTGCGGCCCGCGATGACGCTGCAGGCACGGCTGGCCACGGTCAAGCGGGTGCCTGGCGGCCACGGGGTGTCGTACTCGCACCAGTACACGACGCCGCAGGAGACCACCCTCGGGATCGTGCCCCTCGGCTACGCCGACGGCATCCCGCGCCACGCGTCCGGCGGCCGTGCCGGCGTCGGCGGTCCCGTCTACGTCGGCGGGCCCGCGACGGCGGGCCTCGGCCCGGCCGCCGGCGGCACGCCCGACGACGGCGGCCGCGTGGTGCGCGTCGCGGGCCGCGTGTGCATGGACCAGGTGGTGCTCGACCTCGGCCCGTACGCGACCGAGCGGGCCGGCGACGTGGTGACGCTCTTCGGCCAGAGCGACGGCCTGGGGCACGCCGCGGCCGTGCCCAACGCCGAGGACTGGGCGCAGGCCGCAGGCACCATCAGCTACGAGATCGTCACCCGGCTGGGCGTGCGCGTGCCGCGCACCTACGTGGGCGCGCACGTGCTGGACGAGGACCCGGCGGCGACGACCGGGACGCAGACGCAGGAACCGGCGGCGGCCGGCGGCGGGGCCCCTCGCGGCCCGGCGCGGTCGCCACAGACGACGCAGTGGGAGGAAGCGACGTGGTCGTGAGCTCGACCGAGGCGCGGGTGGACCTGCCCGACGCCGCCACGACGAAGGCGCTGGGCGCCGCCCTGGCCGGGGTGCTGCGCGCGGGCGACCTGGTGATCCTCACCGGGGACCTCGGGGCCGGCAAGACGACCCTCACCCAGGGGCTCGGCCGCGCGCTCAACGTGCGCGGCCAGGTGGCCTCGCCCACGTTCATCGTGGCCCGCGAGCACGAGGCGCTGCCCCGCGAGGACGGCACCCGCGGCCCCGGCCTGGTGCACGTGGACGCCTACCGGCTCGGGTCGCTGGGCGAGCTCGACGCGCTGGACCTCGACTCCTCGCTGGACGAGTCGGTCACCGTGGTCGAGTGGGGCCGAGGCCTGGCCGAGGCGCTCACGGAGGACCGGCTCGAGGTCGACCTCGAGCGGCCGCACGGCGGCGAGGTCGACATGGACGACCCGTCGGCCGGGGTGCGCCGCGCCACGCTGCGCGGCGTCGGCGAGCGGTGGGCCGCCGTCGACCTCGCGGGCCTGGTGGCGGGGCTCGTCCCGTCCGCCGAGAACTAGGCTGGGCACCGTGGCAGTCCTCTCCATCGACACCTCCGCCGCCGTCGCCGTCGCCGTGGTCTCCGAGTCCGGCGAGCGCCTGGCGGCCCGCAGCGTGGACGAGCGGCGCCGGCACGCCGAGTCGCTCGCGCTCCTGGTCACCGCCGTCCTCGCCGACGCCGGCACCGACCGCACGGCGTTGACCGCCGTCGTGGCCGGCACCGGCCCGGCGCCGTTCACCGGCCTGCGCGCCGGGCTGGTCACCGCCCGCACGCTCGCGCTGGCCCTCGGCGTGCCCGTGCTGGGCGTGCCCAGCCTGGACGCGCTCGCCGTGCAGGCGGTGGCCGACCTCGGGCTGGCACCCGACGACGAGGTCCTCGCCGCCGCGGACGCGCGCCGCAAGGAGGTCTACTGGGCCCGCTACCGCGTGGTGTCCCACGAGTCCACGCACGGCGTGCCGGTCGTGCAGGCGGTGGCCGGGCCGGACGTCGCGAAGGCCGCCCAGGTCGCCGAGCGGCTCGAGGACCGGCCGGCGGCCGGGCGCCTCGCCGTCGTCGGCGAGGGCGCGTCTCTGTACGCCGACGTGCTCGGCCTGGACGAGGACGCGCCGCTGCTGCCGGACCCCGTCGTGCTCGCGCGCGTGGCGCTGCAGCGCCGCGACGCCGGGCAGGAGCTGCCCGCCGAGCCGCTGTACCTGCGCCGCCCGGACGTCCACGAGCCGGCCGGCGGCCCGCGCGTGGTGCCCGCCACGGGCGCCGTGGCCGGCTGACGGGGCGCACCGTGGCACAGCCGGCGGTGGCTGCGGCGGTGGGAGGCGGCGAGGTGCGGCTGCGGGACCTGCGGCACGACGACTTCGACCGCGTGCTGGAGCTCGAGCGCCTGCTGTTCGGCGCGGGCGCCTGGACGTACGGCATGCTCGCCGACGAGCTCGCCGCGCTCGGGCGCTGGTACGTCGTGGCCGAGGCCGACCGCACGGACGACCCCACGCTGGCGCCGGGGCGGCGGCGGGTGGTCGGCTACGCCGGGCTCTGGTTCGACGGCGACGTGACCCAGGTGATGACGATCGGCGTCGACCCCGCCTGGCAGCGCCACGGCATCGGGCGGGCGCTGATGGAGGCGCTGGTCGCGCGGTCGCGCGCGCTCGGCGCGGCGGCGGTGCTGCTGGAGGTGCGGGTCGACAACGCGCCCGCCCTGGCGATGTACGAGGCGTTCGGGTTCGAGCGCATCGGCCTGCGCAAGCGCTACTACCAGCCCGAGGACAAGGACGCCTACACGATGCGCCTGCTCCTCGGCCCCGCAGGACAGGAGCCCGCATGAGCACCTCCGCCGAGGCCGGCACCGACCCCGACCGCGCCGCCGTGCTCGTCACGGTGGACGAGCTCGCCGCCGACCTGCGCCTCTCCGGCACCGACCCGGCCGACGGCGCCCCCGTGCTGCTCGACGTGCGCTGGGCGCTGGGGCAGACCGACGGCCACGAGCGGTACCTGGCGGGCCACCTGCCGGGCGCGGTCTACGTCGACCTCGAGACGGAGCTGGCCGCGCCGGCCTCGCCCGAGGCGGGCCGCCACCCCCTGCCCAGCGCCGCCCAGCTCCAGGGCGCCGCCCGGCGCTGGGGCGTGCGGGCGGGCTCCCGGGTGGTCGTGTACGACGCCGTCGGGGGCACGTCCGCGGCCCGCGCGTGGTGGCTGCTGCGGTACTTCGGCGTCGAGGACGTCCGGCTGCTCGACGGCGGCCTGGACGCGTGGGCGGCCCGCGGCCTGCCGCTCGAGGTGGGCGAGGTGGTCCCCGAGCGGGGCGACGTCGTCGTGCGCCCCGGCCACCTGCCCGTGCTGGACGCCGACGAGGCGGCCGAGGTCGCCGCCGAGGGCGTCCTGCTCGACGCCCGGGCTGTCGAGCGCTACCGCGGCGAGGTGGAGCCGGTCGACCCGCGCGCCGGCCACGTGCCCGGGGCGCTCTCCGCGCCGACGACCGAGAACCTCGGCGCGGACCGCACGTTCCTGCCGACCGCCGCGCTGCGGGAGCGGTTCGCCGCGCTCGGCGTGCGGCCCGGCGCCGGCCGGCCGGTGGGGGTCTACTGCGGCTCGGGCGTCACGGCCGGCCACGAGGTGCTGGCGCTGGCCGCCGTCGGCGTGACCGCCGCGCTGTACCCGGGGTCGTGGTCGCAGTGGTCTGCCGACCCCTCGCGCCCCGCGGCCACCGGCGCCCGCCCCTGACGGCACGCTGTGGGTACAGGACACGCCGTGCGGATCGCGATCCGCACGGCGTGTCCTGTACCCACAGCGGTGGGATGGTGCTGGCGGGGTCAGAGGACCTCGGCGACCTGCTCGAAGCCGAGGCGCGGCAGGCGCGGGTGCGGGGTGCCGTCGCCCTCGGCCTGGCCCACGTTGATCACGAGGAACGACTTCCAGCCGGACTCGGCGAAGAACTCGCCGTCGACGCCGTCGAAGTCCATGCCGTTCATCGGGCCGGCGGCCAGCCCCACGGCGCGCAGGGCCAGGACCAGGTAGCCCGCCTGCAGCAGCGCGTTGGTGCGGGCCATGCCCTCGCGGACCTCGGCGGCCGGCGCGAGCTGGTCCTTGATGCCCGGGTACACGGGGAACAGCACGTCGAGGTGCTCGTGGAAGGCGGGGTCGGCGGCGAGCACGAGGGAGACCGGGGCGGCCTCGACCTTGGCCTTGTTGCCGTCGGCCATGTGGGCGACCAGGCGCTGCTTCGCCTCGGCGGAGCGGACGACGAGGAAGCGCAGGGGCAGCGTGTTCATCGCGGTCGGGCCGAACTTGGCCAGGTCCCAGGCGGCAGCGATCTGCTCGTCGGTGACCTCGCCGGCGGTCCAGCTCGTGGTGGTGCGGGCGGTGCGGAACAGCAGGTCCGCGACCTCGTCGGAGACGGCGAGGGCGGGGGCGGAGAGCGTCTCGGTCATGCCTGCGGGAACACGTCGCTCGCGGGCGGTGATTCCACCTTCAACAGTGATGATGGCCACAACGGTTGCCCGGGAGATCGTTCTCCGGGCACGCGTGCCGCGCGTACCCGCCGGCGGGCGGGTGAGGGACAATGGGGCCATGGCTTCCGGTGACCCCCTCGTCCTCGGCATCGAGACCTCCTGCGACGAGACGGGCGTCGCGCTGGTGCGCGGGAACGAGCTGCTCGTGGACGCGACGGCGAGCTCGATGGACGAGCACGCCCGCTACGGCGGCATCATCCCCGAGGTCGCCAGCCGCGCCCACCTCGAGGCGATGATCCCCACGATCAGCAAGGCGCTCGGGCAGGCCGACGTCGACCTGTCCGAGGTCGACGCGATCGCCGTGACCGCGGGCCCCGGGCTGGTGGGCCCGCTGACCATCGGCACGTCCGCCGCCAAGGCGCTGGCCGTGGGCCTGAACAAGCCGCTGTACGGCGTCAACCACGTCATCGGGCACGCCGCCGTCGACCAGCTCGTCGACGGCGAGTTCCCCGAGCGCGTCATGGCGCTCGTCGTCTCGGGCGGGCACTCCTCGCTGCTGCTGGTCGACGACGTCGCCACGCGGGTCACCGAGCTGGGCTCCACGCTCGACGACGCGGCGGGGGAGGCGTTCGACAAGGTCGGCCGCCTGCTCGGCCTGCCGTACCCGGGCGGCCCGCACATCGACCGCCTGGCGCGCGAGGGCGACCCCGAGGCGATCCGCTTCCCGCGCGGCCTCACCGCGGCCAAGGACCAGGAGAAGCACGCCTACGACTTCTCGTTCTCCGGGCTGAAGACCGCCGTGGCCCGCTGGGTCGAGGCGTGCCGCGACGCCGGCCGCGAGGTGCCCGTGGCGGACGTCGCGGCGTCCTTCGCCGCCGCCGTCGTCGACGTGCTCACCGCCAAGACGATCGCCGCCTGCCGCCGGCACGAGGTGGACACCCTGGTGGTGGGCGGCGGCTTCTCCGCCAACAGCCAGCTGCGCGAGCTCGCCGCCAAGCGGTGCGCCGAGGCCGGGATCGAGCTGCGCATCCCGCCGATCCGGTACTGCACCGACAACGGCGCGATGATCGCGGCCCTGGGCTCCGCCGTCGTGCGCGCCGGCGTCGCGCCGTCGACCCTCGACTTCGGCGTCGACTCGCAGATGCCGCTGACCACCGTCAGCCTCTGACCCCTTGCCGAGATAGAGAGGGCCCTCGCCGAGATAGAGAGGGACCTCTCTATCTCGGCGAGGGACCTCTCGATCTCGGCGGGTCAGGCCACCGGGAGGGGGTGCCCGGCGCGCATCTCCTCCACGAGCCGGGCGACGACCGCCTCCAGGCCCTCCTGCCCGCCGCCGTGCGCGGCCGCGACCGCGCGCTGGCGCTGGTAGGACGCCCCGCGCTCGAGGATGTCCAGCACGCCGCGCAGCTCCTCGGTGCAGCCGAGCCGCTCGGCGACCGGCGCCAGCTCGTCGACCAGCCGCCGCACGGCGTCGGTGACGAGCTCCTCGTTGCCCTCGTCGTCCAGGATGATGATCGCGTCCATGCCGTAGCGCGCGGCGCGCCACTTGTTCTCCTGCACGTACCACTGCGGCATGGTGGGCAGCGGCCGGCCCTCGTCGATCATGGTCGACAGGTGCTCGACGAGGCAGTGCGTCAGGGCCGCGAGGGCCAGCAGCTCGGCGAGGTTGGAGACGCCGTCGCACACGCGCACCTCGATGGTGCCGAAGCGTGGCGACGGGCGCAGGTCCCACCGCACCTCGTCGAACCCGTCGATGACGCCGGTGCGCACCATGTCGTCCACGTACCGCTCCAGCTCCTCCCAGCGCTCGAACTGGTACGGCAGCCCGGCGGTGGGCAGCTGCTGGAAGAGCAGGGCGCGCATCGAGGCGTAGCCGGTGTCGCTGCCGTCGAAGAACGGCGACGACGCGCTCAGCGCCTGCAGGTGCGGGTAGTACACCAGCAGGCTGCGCACGATCGGCAGCACCTTGTCCCGGTCCTCGACGCCGACGTGCACGTGCACGCCGTAGATGAGCAGCTGGCGGCCCCACATCTGCGCGCGGTCGATGATCGTCTGGTAGCGCTGCTTGGCGGTGACCTTCTGCGTCACCCACCGGGTGAACGGGTGCGTCCCCGCGCACATGAGCTCCACGCGCATCGCGTCGGTGACGCCGCGGACCTCCTCGGCCGCGCGCTCCAGGTCGCGGCCCGCCTCGCCGACGGTGCGGCACACCCCGCTCACCAGCTCCACGGTGTTGCGCAGGAACTCCGGGTGCACCCGCGGGTGCGGCGAGCCGTCCGGGGTCGCGAGCCGCTCGACGACGGTGGGGCCCACCTGTCGCATGTCGCCCGAGTCGGCGTCGACGAGGGCGAGCTCCCACTCCAGGCCCACCGTCGAGCGCTGCGAGGCGGCGAAATCCAGCACCATGCGCTCATGCTCACACGTCCGGGGTCCCCGGCGCGTGCCGGGCGCGCGGCGCTCCCCGCGGGCCGCCGGCGCCGGCCCGGTCGCCGGCCGGTCGTCGGCGCGGCCGTCAGCCGAGCGGCTCGACGACGAGCACGTGCTGGGCGCCGCCCACACGCGTGAGCACCAGCGTCGCCTCGGCGTCGCCCTTGAGCGACAGCTGTGAGCGCAGCTGCTCGGGCGTCACGGCGGTGCCGCGCTTCTTGATCGTCAGCCGCCCCACGCCGCGCTCGCGCAGGTACGCCTTGAGCCGCTTGAGGCCGAACGGCATGACGTCGAGCACGCGGTAGCCGGTCGCCACGGGCGCCCGCCCGGTGGCCGGGTCGACGGCGGCGGCGGGCGCCGGCGCGTCGGTGGTGACGTAGGCGATGGTGCGGTCCAGGAGGCGGCCGCCCAGCTCCGCCGCCGCCTGCGCCACCAGGCCGGCGCGCACGACGGCGCCGTCCGGCTCGTACAGGTAGTGGCCGACGGGGCCCACCTCGGGCGGCGGCTCGTGCCCGGTGCCGGCGAGGTCGCCGGCCGCGTCGCCCGACCGCAGCGTGCGGGCCAGCGTGCGCGACTCGCCGTCCTCGCCCGTCACCGTGCGCAGCACGAGCGCCGAGCGGCCGGGCCCGGCCGGCGCCAGCGGGCCGAACCACAGGCCGGCCTCGACGACGTCGCCGTCCACGGAGACCCACTGCGTCTCGGCGTCGGCGGGCAGCCCCTGGTGCGCGATGCCGGGCCCGACCTTGATGCCGAGGCTGGGGATCTGCTCGCGCAGCGCCCAGACGGCGTCGAGCGGCGGCGCGTAGGCCTTCGGGTCGAACACCCGCTTGCCGCCGCGCGTGCGGCGCGCGGGGTCGGCGTAGACGCCGTCGACCCCCTCGGCGGCGAGGTCGAGCGCCAGCCCGTCCCCGTGGCGCACCTCGGCCTCGGGGAAGTGGCGCAGGTTCACCGTCGCGATCGCCGCCGTGATCTCGTCGACGTCGGTGGCGAGCACGCCCAGCCCGACGCCGGCGAACGCCAGCGCGTCCGCCCCGATGCCGCTGGTGAGGTCCGCGACCCTGGTGACGCCGGCCTCGAGGTAGCGCCGCGCGTGCAGCGCGGCGACGACGAGGCGGGTGGCCTGCTCGACGCCGTCCGGCGTGAAGAGCATGCCGTCGGCGAAGCCGCCGAGCTTCGCGCGGGCCTTGGCGCGCAGCCGCGACTGCGTGAGCGCCGCGGCGGCGAGGTCGGGGTCGACGCCCGCCTCGCGCAGGCGCATCGCGAGCGCCATCGCGCGCTGCTCGTCGTACGGGGGCAGCGAGCCGAGCAGGGCCCAGCCGTCCGGGCTGAGCAGCTTGCTCAGGGTCGAGGCGTCCACCCGCCCATGGTCCCAGACGGCGGGCCCGGGCCCGGACGGGGCGCCGCGGGACGGACCTTGGCACTCGACTTGTCAGAGTGCTAACGGCGCTCCTAGATTGGTCGCAGCGCACGCGCGCTGTGCCGGCACCCGCGACGACGGCCAGCCTCCGGGCGCGACCTCAGTCCATCCACGCAGTCACAGCGAACAAGGAGGTCCGACGTGTCGGTCCCCATCAAGCCGCTCGAGGACCGGATCGTCGTCAAGGCCGTCGAGGCCGAGACCACGACCGCTTCCGGCCTGGTCATCCCGGACACCGCCAAGGAGAAGCCCCAGGAGGGCGAGGTCCTGGCCGTGGGCGAGGGTCGTTTCGACGACAAGGGCAACCGCATCCCGGTCGACGTGAAGGTCGGTGACAAGGTCATCTACAGCAAGTACGGCGGCACCGAGGTGAAGTACGCCGGCGAGGAGTACCTGGTGCTCTCCGCCCGCGACATCCTCGCCGTCGTCGTCGACTGAGCCTGCCGGCAGGTCGCTGACGACAGGGCCCGGCACCGGGCCCGCACGACGAAGGCCCCCCGCACCTTGAGGTGCGGGGGGCCTTCGTGTGCTTCGACCTCGGCGTGCCCGGGACGGGGAACCGGGGCCGACGGCGCGGCGCTGCGTCGCCGGTGCGGTCGGGGTCGTGCTGGAGGGGTCGTGCTCAAGGGGTCGTGCTCAAGGGGTCTTGCTGGACGTGGTGCTACGGGGTCGTGCTGAGCGGGTCGTGCGCTGCGGGCGGGGTCAGCCGGACTTGCGGTCGGTGCCGGCGAGGATCGCGGCCCGCTCGTCCTCGGACAGGCCGCCCCAGACGCCGTAGGGCTCCCGCACGCGCAGCGACTGCTCGCGGCACTGCATCATCACGGGGCAGGTGCGGCAGATCGCCTTGGCCGCCTCCGCGCGTCGGCGGCGGGTGGAGCCCCGCTCGCCCTCGGGGTGGAAGAACAGGGTGTCGTCCTCGTCGCGGCACGCGCCCTGGTACTGCCACTCCCACAGCTCCATCATCGGACCGGGAAGCCTCGAGATCTCCGTCATGGCGAACAACCTACAAGTTGGGCAGAAGTTGTTCAACTCCCGAATCTGTCTCGACGTCGAGAAGTTTGTTGCTCAAGTTCTGAACCGGTTCAGGCGGCGATCGCCGAGGTTGGCGCGGTAGGGGGCCGAATATCGCGCCACCGGGCGAGGCGCGGTGGCGGGGCCACCGGGGCGTCGGCAGAATCGAGCCATGACTTCCTCCCGGCCTGCTCAGGACGAGGACAGGACCCGCGCGTCGAGCCCTGGCCTCGCCGTCGCGGCTGTCGCCCGGCGCCTGGGGGTCGCACCCGCCACGCTGCGCACGTGGGACCGGCGGTACGGCCTCGGCCCCTCCGGACGCACCGCGGGATCGCACCGCCGCTACACGACCGAGGACGTGGCGCGCCTGCTCGTCATGCGCCGGCTCACGCTCGAGGGCGTGGCGCCGGTGGACGCCGCGCGGGCGGCGCTCGACGCCTACCTGGTCCGGGCGCGCGTGCCGCTGGCCGCGGCCGGCACGGGCACGCCGGCGCTGTTCCTCAACACCCGGGGGCGGCGCCTGTCGCGGCAGTCGGCCTGGGCGGTGCTGCAGGCGGCGGCGCAGCGCGCCGGGCTGCGCGACCACGTCTCGCCGCACACGCTGCGGCACTCGTTCGCCACCCACCTGCTGCAGGGCGGGGCCGACGTCCGCGTGGTCCAGGAGCTGCTCGGGCACGCGTCCGTCACGACGACGCAGATCTACACGATGGTCACGCCGGACACGCTGCGCGAGGTCTACGCCGCGGCGCACCCGCGCGCCCTCTGACCCCTGCGGGCCGGTGACGGGCGGGCGCGGCCGCCGACCGCGCGTCCACGCCGCGGCGCGCCGGTCGTCTCCCGTCGGGACGGCTCCCCGCTGAGGTACCGTGACCGTCGTGACCGAGGGACTGGGGAACGACACGCTGTTCGCGACGGCCGGGGCCGACGAGGTGGCCACCGACGTGGTGGGACGTCCGCTGCCCGAGTTCCCGGTGCCGGCGCCGCTGGCCGGGCACGGGCCCGCGCGCATCATCGCGATGTGCAACCAGAAGGGCGGGGTCGGCAAGACGACCACGACCATCAACCTCGGGGCCGCGCTGGCCGAGTACGGGCGCCGTGTGCTGCTGGTGGACTTCGACCCGCAGGGCGCCGCGTCGGTGGGCGTCGGGGTCAACCCGCACGAGCTCGACCTGACGGTCTACAACCTGCTCATGGACCGCAGCGTGCAGCTGCAGGACGTCGTCGTGCCGACGAACGTCGAGAACCTCGACGTGGTGCCCGCCAACATCGACCTCTCCGCGGCCGAGGTGCAGCTCGTCGGCGAGGTGGCGCGCGAGTCGGTGCTCGCCCGCGCCCTGCGCCCGGCGCTCGACGAGTACGACGTGATCCTCGTCGACTGCCAGCCGTCGCTCGGCCTGCTGACCGTCAACGCGCTGACCGCCGCGCACGGCGTGATGATCCCGCTGGAGTGCGAGTTCTTCGCGCTGCGCGGCGTCGCGCTGCTCATCGAGACCATCGAGAAGGTGCGCGACCGGCTCAACCCGACGCTCGAGATCGACGGCATCCTGCCCACCATGTACGACTCGCGCACCCTCCACTCGCGCGAGGTCGTGGCCCGCGTGCACGAGGCCTTCGGCGACACGCTGCTGCACACCGTCATCGGGCGCACCGTGAAGTTCCCCGACGCGTCCGTGGCGGCGGAGCCGATCACCGCCTACGCCCCGAACCACCCGGGCGCGGCGGCCTACCGGCAGCTGGCCCGGGAGCTCGTGGCGCGTGGCGACGCCGCCTGACGGCAGCGCGGCGCTGCCGCAGGCGCGGCCCGGCGGGCCGTTCGAGGTCCGCCTCGAGAACTTCAGCGGGCCGTTCGACCTGCTGCTGAGCCTGATCACCAAGCGCGAGCTCGACGTCACCGAGGTGGCGCTGGCCGCCGTCACCGACGACTTCGTGGCGCACATCCGCGCGGCGGAGGACGCCGCGCGCGCCGCCCGGTCGCGGGGCGAGGAGCACCCGTCGTGGGACCTCGGCACGGCCAGCGAGTTCCTCGTGGTCGCCGCCACCCTGCTGGACCTCAAGGCCGCGCGGCTGCTGCCGGGGGCGGTGGAGGAGGACGCCGAGGACCTCGAGCTGCTCGAGGCGCGCGACCTCCTCTTCGCCCGGCTGCTGCAGTACCGCGCCTACAAGGAGGTCTCCGCGGTGCTCGCCCGGCGGCTCGCCACGGAGGGCCGGCGCACGCCCCGGTCGGTGCCGCTCGAGCCGGAGCTCGCGGCCCTGCTGCCCGAGCTGGTGTGGACGCTCGACGGCGACGGGCTCGCGCGGCTCGCCGCGCGCGCCCTGACGCCCAAGGCGCCGCCCGTCGTCGCGCTCGACCACCTGCACGCCCCCCCGGTGAGCGTGCGCGAGCAGGCCGCGATCGTGGTCGGGCGGCTGCGGCGGGAGCACGCGCTGACGTTCCGGGCGCTCGCGGCGGGCGAGGAGCGGCTCGTGGTCGTCGCCCGGTTCCTGGCCCTGCTGGAGCTGTTCCGAGGCGGCCAGGTGGCGTTCGAGCAGGCGGCGGCGCTCGGCGAGCTGACGGTGCGCTGGACCGGCACCGCCGAGGAGCCCGGCGACGCCGCCGGCACGGGGTTCGCCGGGCTCGACGGGCTCGGGCGGTTCGAGGAGTTCGACGGGGCGCCCGCGGCCGTGCCGGCCGCCGCCCTGCAGGAGGGTGAGGCATGAGCGAGGACGTCGCCGCCGACGGCGTGGCAGGCACGGGCGTCCCGGAGGACGCGCCCGAGGTCGACGTCGCCGACCTGCCGGGCGGGGCCGAGGCGGCGCTGGAGGCGCTGCTCATGGTCGCCGAAGGGCCCGTGCCCGCCGAGCGGCTCGCCGCCGTCGTCGGGCTGCCCGCGGACGACGTGCGCGCGCTGCTGGCCGCGCTGGCGGCGGAGTACCGCGGCGAGACCGGCGGCCGGCCGCGCGGGTTCGAGCTGCGCGAGGGGGCCGCGGGCTGGCGGATCTACTCCGCCCGGGCGCAGCACGACGTCGTCGCCCGCCTGGTGCGGGACGGCCAGACGGCACGGCTGAGCCAGGCGGCGCTCGAGACGCTCGCGGTGATCGCCTACCGCCAGCCCGTCACCCGCGGGCAGGTCTCGGCGGTGCGCGGCGTCAACGTCGACGGGGTGGTCCGCACGCTGCTGGCCCGGGGCCTGGTGGCCGAGGTCGGACAGGACCCGCTGACCGGCGCGGCCCTGTTCGGCACCACCTCCGAGTTCCTCGACCGCATGGGCTGGACCTCCCTCGACGAGCTCCCGCCGCTGGCGCCGCACCTGCCGGGCCTGGACGCGCTGGAGGACCTCGGCGCCGAGCGCTGAGCCCGGGCCCGGCCGTCCCCGGCACGCGGGAGCCCGCGAGCCTGAGAGAATCGACCCGTGCCCGCCAACCAGCCCCCCAAGCAGCCCGCCCGCCGGTCGCGGCCGACGCCCCCCGAGCCCAAGGACGTGCACGTGCCCGACGGCGTGCGCCTGCAGAAGGTGCTCGCCACCGCCGGGTTCGGCTCGCGCCGCAAGGCCGAGGAGCTCATCGCCGACGGGCGCGTGACCGTCGACGGGCAGATCGTCATGGAGCTCGGCCTGCGGGTGGACCCCGCGCGCAGCGTCGTGCACGTCGACGGCATGCGGGTGCAGACCGACACCGACAAGATCACGCTGGCGCTGAACAAGCCGCGCGGCGTGGTCTCCACGATGAGCGACCCGGAGGGCCGGCCCACCGTCGCCGACCTCGTCGCCGACCGCTCGGAGCGCCTCTTCCACGTCGGGCGCCTCGACACCGACAGCGAGGGCCTGCTGCTGCTGACCAACGACGGCGAGCTCGCCAACCGGCTGGCCCACCCGCGCTACGAGATCGCCAAGACCTACCTGGTGACCGTCGGCGGGGGAGAGGTCTACCCGCGTGTAGTCAAGGAGCTGCTGCGCGGCGTGGAGCTCGAGGACGGCCCGGCCGCGATGGACAAGGTCAAGATCGTGCAGTCGCTCGGCGACCGCACCATGATCGAGGTCGTGCTGCACGAGGGGCGCAACCGCATCGTGCGCCGCATGCTCGACGCCGTCGGGCACCCCGTGCTGCGCCTGGTCCGCACGCAGATCGGGCCCGTCCGGCTCGGCGACCTGCGCCCCGGCACCACCCGGGTGCTGGGCCGCACCGAGCTTGGCAGCCTCATGTCCGCCGTCGACCTGTGACGACCGCCCGCCGCGCCGCGCCGCGCGCCTGAGCGCCGCACCCCGCGACACCCCCGCAGCAGCAGCCGTACCAGCACCGCACCCGCACCCCCGAGGAGTAGCTCCAGTGGTCGTCATCGCCGTCGACGGGCCGTCCGGCTCCGGCAAGTCCAGCGTGTCCAAGGCCGTCGCCCGGCGCCTCGGCCTGGCGTTCCTCGACACCGGCGCGATGTACCGGGCCGCGACCCTGTGGTGCACCCGGCGCGGCGTCGACCTCGCCGACACCACCGCCGTCGCCCGCGCCGTGCGCGTGATGCCGCTGGTCATGGGCCTGGACCCGCAGGGGCCGACCGTCCACCTCGACGGCCAGGACGTCGGCGCGGACATCCGCACCACCGAGGTCTCCACCGAGGTGTCGAAGGTGGCCACCAACCTCGACGTGCGCGCCGAGCTGCGCCGCCTGCAGCGCGAGATCATCGAGCTGGAGACGACCGACGCGGGCTGGTCCGGCGGCGCCGGCGTCGTGGCCGAGGGCCGCGACATCACCACGGTCGTCGCGCCGGACGCCGACGTCCGCGTCCTGCTCACCGCCAGCGAGGAGGCGCGGCTGCGCCGCCGGTCGCTCGAGGTGCACGGCGCCGCCGACGCCGCGGCCGTGGCCGCCACCCGCGACCAGGTGGTCCGCCGCGACCGGGACGACTCCACCGTGAGCCAGTTCTCGGTGGCGGCCGACGGCGTCGTCACGGTCGACTCCTCCGACCTCGACTTCGACCAGACCGTCGACGCGCTCCTCGACGTCGTCGCGCAGGTCACCGGCACCCGCGCGCGCTGACCGGCGCGCACGGGCGCGACCTGGTGCGCCGCGGGTCCCGGAGCCTGGGAGAATGGTCCGCATGGCAACCCCCGACGACTACACCGCCGCCGACGAGGACCTCGCCGTCGGCGAGCCCGTCGTGACCGACGACGCGCCCCTCGCGGCGGACGGCGACGACGAGGCGCGCGAGCGCGCGCTGCGCGCCGGCCTCGAGGAGTTCGAGCTCGACGAGGCCGACCGCGCGCTGCTCGACGGCGACTGGGACGCCGGCGAGGAGGCGCCCGGCGAGGCGCCGCTGCCCGTCCTGGCCATCATCGGCCGGCCCAACGTCGGCAAGTCCACGCTGGTCAACCGCGTGCTCGGCCGCCGCGAGGCCGTGGTGGAGGACAAGCCCGGCGTCACCCGCGACCGCGTGAGCTACCCGGCCGAGTGGGCCGGGCGCGACTTCACGCTGGTGGACACCGGCGGCTGGGAGGTCGACGTCGCGGGCATCGAGTCCAAGGTCGCCGTGCAGGCCGAGGTGGCGATCTCGCTGGCCGACGCCGTCGTCTTCGTGGTCGACGCCACGGTGGGCGCCACCGCGACCGACGAGCGCGTGGTGGAGCTGCTGCGCCGCTCGGGCAAGCCGGTCGTGCTCGCCGCCAACAAGGTGGACGGCCCCTCGGGCGAGGCGGACGCCGCCTACCTGTGGAGCCTGGGCCTGGGCGAGCCGCACCCGATCTCGGCGCTGCACGGGCGCGGCGTGGGCGACCTGCTCGACGCCGCCATGGCCGTGCTGCCGGCGACCTCCGCGCACGGCGAGGTCCGCCCGACCGGCCCGCGCCGCGTGGCGCTGGTCGGCCGCCCGAACGTCGGCAAGTCCTCGCTGCTCAACAAGCTCGCCGGGGCCGAGCGCGTCGTCGTCGACGAGCTGGCCGGCACCACCCGCGACCCGGTCGACGAGCTCGTCGAGATCAAGGGCGTGCCGTACTGGTTCGTCGACACCGCGGGCATCCGCCGCCGCGTGCACCAGACGTCCGGCGCCGACTTCTACGCCTCGCTGCGCACCCAGGCCGCGATCGAGAAGGCCGAGGTCGCCGTCGTGCTGCTCGACGCGTCGGAGCCGCTCACCGAGCAGGACACCCGCGTGCTGCAGCAGGTGGTCGACGCCGGCCGCGCCCTGGTCATCGCCTACAACAAGTGGGACCTCATGGACGAGGACCGCCGGCCCTACCTCGAGCGGGAGTTCGAGAAGGAGCTGGTCCAGCTCCAGTGGGCGCCGCGCATCAACGTCTCGGCCCGCACCGGCTGGCACACCGACCGCCTGGTGCGCGCCCTGGAGACGTCCCTGACGTCGTGGGACACCCGCATCCCCACCGGGCGCCTCAACGCCTTCCTCGGCGAGCTCGTGGCCGCCCACCCGCACCCGCTGCGCGGGGGCAAGCAGCCGCGCATCCTGTTCGCCACCCAGGCCTCGACCCGCCCGCCGCGGTTCGTCGTCTTCGCCACGGGCTTCATCGAGGCGCAGTACCGCCGGTTCATCGAGCGGCGCCTGCGCGAGACGTTCGGCTTCGAGGGCACGCCGATCGAGATCAGCGTGCGCGTGCGGGAGAAGCGCCGCCGGTGAGCACGCCGGGTGGGCGGGCCGCCGAGCGGCCGGGGGAGCGGCACGTCGCCCCGGCCGCCGGTCCCGCCCGGCCCGGCGCCGCCTCCGGTGCCCACGCCGTCGGACGCCCCGGCGGTGACGGGGGCACCGACCACGGCGCCCACCACGGCGCCCACCACGGCGTCCACCACGCGGCGCTCGTGGCGCGCGACCGCCTGCTGCGCTCGGGCGTGGTCCGCGACACCGCCGCGGTGCGGCACGTCGTCGCCTTCCTCGTCGCGACCGTGGCGACGGTGCTGCTCACCCGCGCGTTCCTCGCCCTGGCCGGGTTCCCGCAGATCGGCGGGGGCGGGCTGCACGTGGCGCACGTGCTGTGGGGCGGGCTGCTCATGGCGCTCGCCGTGGTGCTGCTGCTCAGCTACGTCGGGCCCACGCCGCGGCCGCTGGCCTCCGTGCTGGGCGGCGTGGGGTTCGGGCTGTTCGTCGACGAGATCGGCAAGTTCGTCACCGCGGACAACGACTACTTCTTCGCCCCGACCCCGGCGATGATCTACGTCGTCGTCGTGGTGCTGGTGCTCGTGATGGAGCTGGTGCACGGCCGGCGCGCGCACCAGCCGGCCGAGTACCTGGCCGTCGCGGCCGACCGCCTGGCGGCCGGCGTCGCCGGCGGCCTCACCGACGCCGGCCGCGCCGAGGTCGAGGACCTGCTCCGGCGCAGCGGCGACGAGCCGGGCGCGGCCGAGCTGCGCCGGGTGCTGGCGGCCGTGCCGCACGACGACGTCGCCGTGCCCGACCCCGTGCGCGCCTCCGTGCTGCGTCTCGACGCGACGCTGCGCGCCGCCGTCGCCCGGCCCTGGGCGCGGTACGTCGTCAGCACGGCGGTGGTGCTCGTGGCGGCCCAGGCCGTCGCCGTCGGGATCGGCGTGCTCGGCCGGACCATCGACGTCGTTGCCTGGGTGGGCGTGGTCGTGCTCGTCGGAGTCGCCGGGACCGTGGTCTGCGCCGTCCTCGCGGTCATCGCCGGGCGCACCGCCTCCGTGCAGGGCGCCGTGTGGATGCGCCGCGCGGTGCTGGTGAGCCTCCTGATCTCGCAGCCCTTCGTGTTCCGCGCCCTGGAGTGGGTCGCGGTCGCCGGGCTCGTCGTCGACCTCGTCGCGTTCGGGCTGCTCGAGGTCGTGCTGCGCGACGGCGCGCAGCGGGCCCGCGAGCGGGCGGAGTCGTCGGGCGCCCAGGAGGCACCGCAAACCCGTTGACGGCACCGGGGGCGGCCGGGAGGCTGGGCACGTGACCACCGCGCCCGCCGTCGAGGCCACCTGGCCCGTGCGCACGCCCCGCCTCGTCCTGCGCCCCGCCGGGCCCGACGACGCCGAGGCGTTCCTGGCCTGGCGCTCGCAGCCGCTGGTCGTGCGCTACATGTACCAGGACCCGTGGACGCCGGAGGTCGCGCGGGAGCGGCTGGCGCGCTGGGCCGCGGGCCCCTTCGCGGGGTCGGGTGACGTGCTGGTGCTGGCCGTGGCGGCCGACGACGACGAGCCCGCGGTGGGCGAGCTGCTGCTCAAGTGGGCCGACGGCACCGGCCAGGTCGAGGTCGGCTACGCCTTCCACCCCGACGTCACCGGGCACGGCTACGCCACCGAGGCGGCGCGGGGGCTGCTCGACCTGGCGTTCGGGCGCTACGGGTTCCACCGGGCCTTCGCCCGCATCGACGAGCAGAACACCGCCTCCGTGCGGCTCGCGCAGCGCCTCGGCATGCGGCTGGAGGCGCGCCTGGTGGAGAACGACGTGCGGCCCGCGGACGGGGTCTGGTCCACCGAGGTGGTCTACGCGATGCTCGCCGCGGAGCACGACGCGCGCCGAGTCGTGGTCTCGGCGGGCCTGTGACGTGGGGTAGTATTCCTGTCGGCCCTGCGGGGCCACGACGGCTCGCCGGTACCGGCGGCCGATCGGGCTGTGGCGCAGCTTGGTAGCGCACTTGACTGGGGGTCAAGGGGTCGCAGGTTCAAATCCTGTCAGCCCGACCAGAAGGCCTGGTGAGACGGTGTCTCGCCAGGCCTGAGGTCTATCTGGGATGGCTAACTCAACCAGAACCCAACCAAAACCCCCCTCAATACGGGGTCTGACCGGGGTCGATATGGCGGTCGGCGGGTGTCGGCTCGCAGTCTCGCGCAAGGTCGCGCGTCAGTCAGGCGTGGCATGTCCACCTGGATGGCATGGACAGTCACAGCACGCCCACGAGCGGCACCCTGGGCCCGCAGCCGACCGTCAGCGGCCTCGAGCCGCTGCTGAGCATCGAGACGCTGGCGGAGTACGTCGGCGTCCCGGTGGTGACCATCTACCGCTGGCGCACCGAGGGCAAAGGTCCACGGGCGCTCCGGGTGGGACGGCACCTGAAGTTCGCGCTGTCGGACGTGCAGGATTGGCTGGCCACGATCCGCGAGAGCGAGCCGGGAACCCCACCGGCCGGACGGTGAGCCGGCATGCCTAGGCCGCGGGTTCCGGTCGGCACGTTCGGCGACATCTGGACTGAGCCGGCCGGCCGAGGCCGCACCGTGGCCAAGGTGTGGTTCCGCGACGAGGACGGCCGTCGTCGCCAACTGAGCGCGGCCGGGGCGAGCGCAGCGGAGGCCAGGCGCCGGCTGAAGGAGAAGGTCACGACTGTCGACCGGCGGCTGTCGGCGGCGGCGGAGATCACCGGCGACACGGCCTTTCCGGAGATGGTCGACTACTGGCTCGCCGACCTCGACGCGGAGGGCGAGCTCGCCCCCAGCTCGCGCCAGCGCTACGAATGGGAGGTCAGGCACCTGGTGCTGCCGGCCTTCGAGCACCTGCGCCTGCGCGAGATCACGGTGGGACGGGTCGACCGCTACCTGAAGCGCCAACGGCAGTTCAGCTACGCGCGGGCTGTCCACTCCAGGAAGATCCTCAGCCTGGTCATGGGGCTCGCCCTCCGGTTGGAGGCGATCGACCGCAACCCGGTCGTGGGCGTCAAGCGGCTCAAGCGGCCGCCCCAAGCCCCGATGGCGATCGACGCGGCGGAGCTGGACGTGATCCGCCGCGCGGTGGCGACCTGGCGGCGCGGAAAGGGGTACAGCGGGCCGCCGCCGGACGGGCAGCTGGAGGCGATCATCGAGGTGATGGTCGGCACCTCGGCCCGCATCGGCGAGGCGCTGGCCATCCGGGTGCAGGACCTGGATCTCGACGCGAGTCCGCCGACGCTGCGGATCGCGGGCACGATCGTGTCGCCCAAGGGTGCGCCTACCTTCCGCCAGGACCATCCGAAGACCGCCAAGGCGGTGAGGACGGTGGCCATCCCGTCCTTCACCGCCGAGGCGCTGCGCCGGCGGCTGGACGAGGTCGGCGACCTGCCGCTGGGACACCTGGTGTTCTTCAGCCGCAACGGCACGCCGCTGACGACCGCCAACGTCCGCCGTCGCCTGCGCGAGGCGCTGCGCGACGCAGGGGTGGACGTCGTGACGCCGCACACGTTCCGGCGGACGGTGGCCACCGTCATCGACCGTGCGGCGGGCACGGACCTGGCCGCCGAGCTGTTGGGGCACACGTCGACTGCGATCACCAAGCTGCACTACATCGAGCCCGACGAGCGAGTGAACCCGCGGACCGCCGTGATCCTCGAGGCGCTCGCGCCTCGTCTTGGCTCTGATCCGGTGAGCCAAGAGGCTCAGGCAGCGGGCGAGCGCGGCGGTACGCGCGAAGGGGGCGACGTGACTGCCGAGGTGCGTTCGTCGATGGGCGCGGCGCGCTACCTACGGGCCCGGCGCCGACGGTAGCTGCGCAACCCCACCACAACTGCCGGGTAGCTCTCTCGGCGACTACGTAGCCCACGCAGGCCCTGCTCAGGCCCATACGCGTCGACTACGTAGCCCCATGGCGAACGGTGCGTAGCCCTCCGTAGCCCCAACCTGCGCTGCCCGCGTAGCCCCTCTCATAGCGGGCATCTGCGGTCCCGCCCCCGGGGCGGTTCCACCGTGGGCGATTCGCGATGCGTCTAGTCGTGCGCCTTCGACGTGGGGACCGTGCCCTTGATCGCTGAGATCACCGCGGTTGCGCCGAGCCCGGCGGCGAGCAAGGGGGCTCCGATGAGAGCGGAGAGCGTGGCGATGAAGCTCAGCAGGGTGGCGATCAGCTCCAGGCCCGGCTCTTGGCTCACCCAGGCCGGGTAGTCACCGATCAGGAAGTTCGGGACGAACCAACCAGCGAGCAGGCCCACCACCAGCAGGATGGCGCCGGTCTTGACGAGCAGCGGTGCGGTCACGAACTTCATCGCCTGACTCCCCTTGTCTGCGCGTCCGCCACGGGAGAACGACCTTCGGTGTTCGGAGACCCTCGGCGGCTTGGCCATGACGCCATCCGTACGGCCGCCCACGACGAAGCCCCGCGCAGGTGAGAAGCGCGGGCCCTCAGGGTGGCTGCGGAAACCGGATGTGCTGGGGCAAGGGAGTAGCCGGGCTCGGACGCTCGCCAACTGTGTGAGGCGAGCCGCCACGAGCCTGAGCGCGGACTGTCAGCTGTTGGCGCTGAGCCCGGCCTGGCGTGCCCATGCCAGTGCCTCGGCGCGGGTGGAGACGCCGAGCTTGCGGTAGGCGCTGCGGACCTGCGACTTGACGGTGTTGCGGGTGACGAAGAGGCGGGTGGCGATCTGCTCGAGGGTGACGTCCTCGGCGAGATGGGCGAGCACCACGAGCTCACGCCGGGTCAGGGCGGCGGACACGGCGACGGGGGTGGGGCTGTGCAGCTCGACGAGGGTCATGGCTTCCTCCGGTGCGGCCGGCCGGCGGCAGGGTTGCCGGCTCTACCACTAGAGAGTCGTTGCGGCCGCGATCATGACGTGGTGCTACCGACCTTTCACCCGGCCCCGAGCCGAAGCGACGAACCGTCGACCGGCTGCTCGCGGCGCCTTGACATCACGGGCAGACCGTCGTCTCGTTGCTACTCCACCGAGCCTCGGTGCGGACGCCGAGGGCGGGGACGCCGTCAGCACCGAGGCCCTCACACCTCTGGCAACTCGCGGCGGGCGGTCTGTCCGTACGAAAGCACCAGCCATGGCGCGCTCTTATGGAGCCACCTCAGAGGGCTGCCTCCACGGCTGGCCGCTGCACGGCGGAAGCCAGCACCGAGGCGACTGGCACCCATGACTCGCCATGCGGCTCAAGGCGACACGGCAACTGCACCCGGGCGGGCGACTTAATGCCCTGGGCCGCGCGTGGATGGCCTGGCTACGGTGGCGCCATGCTGCCCGTTGAATGGATCGCCCACCGCCGCCCCGACGACAACGAGCCCGTGGGGTGGATCCGGCCCGAGGGCGACGACTGGGTGGCCGTGTCGCCGCTGGGTCGCGACCTCACCGGTCCCGTGGACTGGCTCGCCGCCGAGGAGGCGCTCGAGGGGGCCGGCCTGGCGTGGCTCGCTGAGGTGTGGATGCTCGAGCGCCCGGACGGTGCGCCCGTGCGCGTGCGGATTGTCGAGGTCACCCCTGACGGTGTCGTCGTCCAGACCGACGACTTCGGCGCGATCGACGTTGCCGTCGAGAGGTACGCCCTGCCGTGGCCGGCACCGGCGGAGCTGCGCCCGCGGCGCGCCGACGACCCTGACGGCAGGGTGCTCTCGGGTCGGTGAGGCCCCACCGCCGCGGCAAAATCGCCGTAAACCACTAGTCCTGATCGCGCCGGGCCCGGTGGCTCGCGCGCCAACCTCGCCATCGATGGTTCCGCTCGTGGGAACCGCCGGACGAGCCACGGTCAGTGCCGCGTGCACTAGGAGGCGGGAGGGTCGTCCCCCCGAGTGCCTTCAGGCGATGTATAGAGCTCCGGGTCCGTGGTGCGACCACTCGAAGGGCCGCATGCATACATCGGAAAGCGTCCGATCGTGGTCAGGGCGTCGCGCTCCTTCCTCGCCGAGGGGGCGCACGCGACGCACTCCTTCTCCCGTGCTGCACCCGCAGGTTCCAGCTCGACCCGGCGGTCGGGAGCCGTTCGCCTGGGCATGTCCGAGAGCCTCCTTGACGTCATGTGCCCATGTCCGCGCCGCGGGAGGTGTTCCTTGTCGTGGTGCCGCCGTGCCATTCGAGCAGCAGGAGGGCGGCGTCGTCCTGGACGGTGTGCCCGACCGCTTTGAGGAACGCGCGGGAGAGGTGTTGGGCGGCGTTGCGGGGGTGGCGGTCGGCGGTGTCGCGGAGGAAGCCGGGCAGGTCGAAGGCTGCGGCGCTGCGCTCGAGCATGCCGTCGGTCATCAGCAGCAGCCGGTCGCCCGGGCTCAGCTCGAGCTCCTCGCTGCGGTAGTCGTCCGGGAACAGTCCAAGCAGGGGGTTGCCGGACTTGGCGACGGTCGTGACGTTCCCGTCGTGCAGCAGCAGGGCGCCGGGGTGGCCGGCGTTGATGACGCGCACCTGCGCGGAGGCCTCGCGCTAGCTCCAGCAGGAATCCGGTGACGAACTGCCCCGGCCCGGCGTGCTCGAGCAGGGCGCGTTGGCGGCCTGTGCCTGCTGCTCCAGGCTGGCGCCCGCGCGCCGGGCGTTGCGCATGGCGTTGACCGTCAAGGTGGCCAGCAGGGCGGCGTTTAGGTCGTTGCCGACCGCGTCGGTGATCGTGACGGTGAGCCGGTCGGGTGAGGCCGCTCAAATCGAGCGCGTCTCGCCGCTGCGGTCGGCGTACGCCTCGAGGGCGCGGCCATCGAGCGCCTGCTCGACCCGGCGGGCCATGTCGAGCACCGCCTCCCGGTCGACGCTGATCAGCTCCTCGGACATCTCCTCCAGTACGAGGTCGACCTGGCGGCGCAGCTCCGGTCCGTACTCTCGAGCCTCCGCCTGCACCGCGATGTCCCGGCACAGCTGCAGCAGGGCGATCAGGACGGTCGGCTCCCGGCGGCCGTAGCGGCGGACCTGTCCGCACGCGAGGTCGAGGTAGTACCGGAAGTCGCGGTCGGGCACGACGGCGCGCCCCGCACCGGCATCGTCCAGGTGCAAGGTGGGCCCGAGGCGGCAGTGGGTCAGGGCGACCAGGAGCTCGGCCATGTGGCCGACGGCGTGGGCGGCGGTAACGGGGTCGTTGATGCCCGGGGAGAGCGCCTTGACGGCGATGTCCGCGAGCTGGCGGAAGCCGAACCCCGCGTCCTGCTCGATGGTGCGCTCGTGGCCGATGTCGACCGTGCCGGCCAGTGCCGCGTGCAGGTCCGGGTCGACGCCGGCGGGGTCGCCTCGGTCGGCTCCCCAGACCGTCAGGAGCGGGGTTCCGGAGGCGAGGTGGTCGCCCGGGCGCGCCTCGACCCGCACCAGGACGTCGGCCTGGCGCGCCGTGGCGACCAGCGTGGCGACGTCGATCGAGCGCACGAAGCCGCCCCGGGTGGCCGGGACCGTCGTGCCGGGGTCGGCCGGGACGCGACCGTCGGGGTCCTGGGGCCGCGGGTCGTCGCGGTCGGGGTAGAAGATGGCGATCGCCCGCTGCGCCTCGTCGTGCACCATCGTCATCATCGTGTCCACCCGCAGCAGCCGGGTGATGTGGGCGATGAAGACGACGATCGCGGCGACGCTGGCCGCGGCCAGGAGCAGCACGAGGAACAGCGCGCTCGCGGGCGGGTCGGCGTCCTCGTCGAGGCGGCGCAGCACGGTGAAGGCGAGGCTGATGGTCGCGACCAGCACGGCCAGCACCCACTTGATCGTCCTGTCGCGCAGGAAGTCGCGCAGCAGCCGGGGGGAGAACTGCTGGGACGCCAGCTGCAGGGCCACGACGGTGACGGAGAAGGCCATGGTCAGGGTCGCCATCGCGGCGGTGGCGACGGTCTGCAGCAGGGCGGCCGCGGCGGCGACGTCGCCGGGCCACAGCGTGCGGGCCGCACCGCTGCCTCGGGCCGGAGCGAGCTCGGTGAGCAGCAGCCCGGCGGCCACGGCGGCCAGGCCGGCGACCGCGGGCCAGACCCACAGCGACGGTCCGGTGCGCTCCGTGCGGGAGGCCGCGGACCGGTGGGTCTGCAGGCGGTGCGGGGGGGCGCGTGGTGCGGGGCACGGAGGACTCCTTCTCTGGGCGACGGCTCTCACCGTCGCCCAGACGCCGCCCGGCCGCATCGCGTGTCTCGCAGGGGCCCGCGCTTCGCCGGGCGCACCGCAGGCGGCCTTGCGGGTCCTGGGCCTACCGACGCACGAGCGAGGCCTTTCGTCCACCGTGGACGCGGCCGTCGGTGCAACTGACCCATCACAGACCTGCAGCGTGCGAGCGCAGGGCATAGCCACACCACAGCAGCGCGGAAGCTGCTGGTCGCAAGCCAGCGACGGGGTGCGGAGAGGCGCACCGTTGGACGTCCTCGGCGGGTGCAGGGTCGTCTAACACATCTAGGGCGGCGTCGTTCCGGTCGCGACAAGCGGCACCCTGTCGGCGGCACCCTGTCGGCGGCGTCCGACGCCACGGGCTCCGCGTAAGGAGCCTTGGCGCCGGGTCCAGGCGTCGCTGTGGGGCTGGCGCAGGAGGTACACCAGCGGCGGGAGGACGATGACTGCGGCCAGCGCTGCCACCAGGAGCTGGGCGCGCAAGGTGGCGGGCGCGCCGGCGGTCTTGGTGATGGCCGACTGGCCGACGAGCAGCCAGGCCGCCGCGCACCGGGAGTAAGAGGTCGCGCGGCCGGTGGGCGTGCCCGGCCTCGCGACCGCGGCAGTCAGACGCCGAGGGCCCCAGAGCCACGGACGACCAGACCCTCAAGCACGCTGATCGCGACGTCGGGCAGGTCGACGTTCCGGTTGCCGGCGCCGCTCTTGAGAATCGCCAATGCCGCGGCCGCGTCGCACCGGTTGGTCACCATGACCGCCCCGACGGCACGGTCGATCGCCGCTTGCGCGGCGAGCGCCTCCTGCAGCGCCCGGCGCTGGGCCTCGAGCGCACCGACGGTGGTACACAGCTCCAGCACGCGGGCCATCTCCTGGGCGTAGACGTCGGCGCGCAGCAGGTCGTCGCGGCTCCACGGCCCGAGCCAGGGGCGGTAAACGTTCATCGACACCGCGGTCCCCGTGCTTACATGACCGGGAAACGCGCCGGACGACAGCAGTTCGGCCCGTAGGGAGGCGTCGGCCCAGTCGGGCCAGCGGTGGTTGGCCCGCACGTCGTCCACCATGACGACGCTGCCGCCCGCCATCGCGTCGATGCACGGACCGGCTCCGGCAGCGATCTCGACCTCGTCGCACCTGGCGGCCGCAGGGTCGGTGCTCGCCGAGCGTCGAGCGTCCTGGCCGATCCGCATCGTAATGCTGCACGAGGCGCCGTTGCCGAGGGCGACGGCCGCGTGCGCGGCGAAGTGCTCCAAGTGCTCGTCGACGAGGCCGAGGGCGATGGTCTTGGTCTCGTGTCCCTCGGTGCCGTCCACGTGAATCTCCTCGGTCGCGCAGGGTGTCTGACATCGAGCGTTGCACGCTCCGTCCGCCCGCGCAGGGGCGCGGAGCCGTCGGGGGGCGGCGCTGGCGGGCACGGCGGGATGGGGAGCGGTGGGCTGACGCACCGGTGAGCGCACGCTGGGGCGCACGGCAGGCCGGGGAGGCGCGATGGCCGGGGAGCGCAGCGCGATCGGCAACAGGCGCCGCACGCCCCGTTGTGCAGCCTGGGGGTCCATCGCGAGGCCGGGCGTCTTCACCGTGCTATCGCCGAGTTCCTGCGCGTCCCGTTGCTGCTCACGCTCGGGTTCGCGGCTGCCCCACCACAGCGCCACAGCGCTGGCAGAGGGCGATACCGGCGCAGGTCAGACGCTCGAAGGCCTCTGGTTCGTAGCCAGTGGCCGCCGAGCAAGAACGGTGTTGGAACCGAGCTCACAGCTCGAGGGCTATCGCTCATGGCGTCTCCAAGGCCACGCACGGGTGGATCGTTCCGATTTCAATTGTTCGCGCCGTGACAATCTAAAAGGGACAGGTTTGGTGGGAGTGGTGCGGAATGATCGAGACGCATGTCAGAGACGTAGCGCACCCCCTTTCGCCCTTGGCGACGCTGCTAGCCTTTACCTCACGATCGCTTTCGACTCGAGGAACCTGATGCAGGCAGCACTGCTCGACGAAGACTCGCCCAGCGGCGGAGTCGACTTCAGCGAGAGGTCGTGGTCGATGTGGGGCGAGATCGACCTCTCGGTGCTCAGCGACGTCGAGAGCGAGGCCTTGAAGAATGTCGGCGACCGGACCGGCGAGTTGGTAATCGACGTCTCCCGGGTGACGTTCATGGACTCGGCCGGACTGCACCTGTTAGGGCGTGCCGCCACGTTGGCCAGGACGGTGAGGCTTCAAGGGCCCACCCCCGCCGTGCGCGAGATGCTTGACCTGAGTGGCATGTCCCCGCTGTTCCAGATCGACCAGACGGCGGATCAAGACCCGCAGAGGTCATAAAGCCTTCCCCGGGCGCCGCCGACGCTTAGGCGCCAGTCACGCAGTATCGCGTGTGCTCTAACGGGACTGATTTCCCGCACATGACAGCAGTATCGGGTCAAGAGCGACCGCACCGGCCCGGCGCGCCGTTCGCGTACGTCCCTACCGATGGAGCCGTCTTGGCCCTTAGCTGATGAGCCCGCCCCGCTTGTCGCACTGCAGCGCGTCAGCGGCTGGGGACGACGCCTCGCCTCACGCGCCAATGCCACCGCGTCGAGCGGGCTCGATCATCACCGCGTTGCGGCCAGGCTCGCCGGCCAGGTCCTCGAGCCGTGCGCCGCACACCACGACCCAGCCGCCGGTGTGCGTCTCGATCCCGCAACGGTGTCCTGGCGCGGTTGCGGGTGGTCGTTCGCCCGGGTTGCGTTGAACGGGTCGCGCCCGGCGTAACGGGTCGGCTCTGCGAGCGTTGCACCGATGGGAGGAGCCTTCCATGTCGCGCACGTACCGGCCACGGGCCGCTGCGCCCTCGGCTTCCGGCGGAGCGGTCGTCGTGGCCCTCCTCGCGGCGACGGCGTTGCTGCTCGGTGGGTGCAGTCGGGCGAACGAGGTCGCGACGCAGGCGTCGTCTGACGGACTGCGCGCCGAGCTCGGCGGGCTGCTGCTGTCCAACCTCATGGTTCTGGCCGCCGGCGAAGGCCGGCCGGGCGCCGTACTGGGTGCCGTGGCTAACCACGGGCAGGGGCCCGCGATGGTCTCCATCGGGCTGCCGGGGAGGACGGGGGAGCGGATCGAGGTGGCTCAGGACGAGACCGTGCTGCTCGGCCCCGAGGACAACCGGATCCGCTTGGAGGACATGCCGGAGCCGCCGGGGGCGGTGGTCGAGCTGCGCATCGTCTCCGACCGCGACGGAGAGTTGACACGTCGCGTTCCCGTGCTGGACGCCACGCTCGACCACTACGAAGGGCTGGTGCCCTCACCATCGCCCTCCTGAGCACCGGCTCCGTTGGTAGCGTTGAACGCGCCGGTTTCTAGTCGTCGCGGTCGGGGACCAGGCGCCCCTGGGTGTCCCCCGACGGGGCGAAGGCCCGGAAGCCGTCGGCGACGTCGGGATGCACCTCCAGCGCCGAGAGTCCGTCATGACGTGCCCAACGCGCGCCTCGACGTCGCGGTCCCGGGCGACGCCCTGCAGGAGCGCCCGTAGGGCCTCGGCGCCGATCCGCGTGAACGGCTCGTTGGCTCCGGCGACGGTCAAGGCAAAGCCGTCGCGCAGAAGCTCAGCGAGCCAAGTCCGCGCCAGGTGCGGTGGCGCACCCATCTCCTCGAGACGCTCGCTCCATCTGGGACTCCTTACCAGCCGGGGCGCCGGCGCCCGGGCCCACGCCGGAGGCGGGTGCTCACCTGCGCGCGGCCCCAAGGGTGGAGCATCCGACCACGGCCTCCGAGCGCACGCGCGTGGGCGTGGGCGACCGCCCGTGCTGGCGGAGGTGCCGCTGCACGACGTCCCGGCCGGGATGCGGCTGGGAGCACCGGTGTGGGGGGCGGTGCCGAGCGCCGCGGCTCGTGTCCTCGCGCCCGAGACGTCGCAGGAGACGGTGCCGGCCAAGGAGTGACGCCGACGGCGTCGTCAGTCTCGGCGCTGGAGGGACACGGGCGCGCCGTCTCGAGTCGGTACGGAGCCGTTGCGCAGGTGAACGGCTGTCCGTGGCGAATCCGGGCAGGGGATCGGGATGCCACCAGAACGCCACCAAAACCAGCGTCGATCGATGCGAATCAGCACTCGACAACGCTGAACGTCCGGCTCGCCGGGAACTCCATATCCGCAGGTGAAGCGTAGTTTCGCCAGACGATGCACGGTCGGCGGTAAGCGACAGATGGGTGCCTGAGGCCAACAAGGGGTCGCAGGTTCAAATCCTGTCAGCCCGACCACAAGGCCTGGTGAGACGGTGTCTCGCCAGGCCTGAGGTCTTTCTGGGATGGCCGACGCAGCCACAACCCCACCAGGACGCCCCTCGAAATCGTGCCTGACCGGAGGCGATGCGGCGGGCGTGTGTCGGTTCGCAGGCTCGCGCAGCGTCGCGCGTCAGCCGGGCGTGGCGGTCGCACCTGGATGGCACGGACGACCGCAGCACACCCACGAGCGGCGCCCCGGACCCGCGGCCGACCGTCGCCGGCCTCGAGCCGCTGCTGAGCACCGAGACGCTGGCGGACTGCGTCGGCGTCGGCGATCGAGCGCGACCCGGTGGTGAGGGCCGAGCCCGGTCCCGCACATGACCGGCGAACTACTCGGTGGCGCACTGGCGCTCGGCGGTCCCCTGGGACGTGGGCACCGGCCGGGCGGCTGCCTCCTGCGGCGTCGTGGCCGGACCGTTGGTCCTGATGTCCTGGATCAGCCACTCCATCTCGTCGATCTCGCGCCGTTGCGCCTCGCTGATCTCGACGGCGAGCCGGCAGACCCGGACATCGGCGAGCTGGGCCCGCTCGGACCGCGTGATGGCCAAGGAGTGGTGCGGGATCATCGAGCTCAGGTAGCCGGTGTCCTGCACCGTGACCTGGCTGCGGTCGAGGGCCACCCCGCCGCCGAGGAGCAGGAGGCTCGCCAGGATCACCACGACGTTGGCCTTGGTGTTCTTGTACATGTTCAGCATCCAGGCGAGCATCACGAGGCCCATGGCCCCGCCCATCGTCAGGGCCATGAAGACGCGGCTCTCGCTGAACCGGACGTGACTCCACTGGTACGTGCCGGCGAACATCGTGGCGTACATCACCACCATGCCGGTCAGGATCATCGCGGCGAAGCGCAGGTACATGACCCGCTGGTGACGCGCGTGCTCTCCGTTCGCGTGGGTGCTGGCCTGGTTCTCGTGCGCTGGCATCGACATGCGTTCGGACCCCTCGCTCCATGGATGGCGGCTCGGCCACCCGCAGCAGGGGGGCGAGCGCCCTTGCGGCCACCTCACGCTAGGAGCGGACCGTTCAGGACGCACCTCACGTCGTTGGCCGAGGCGACGCTTCGCCTCGGGGCGCGTCCATGAGGAACGGGCGGGTGTCAGACCAGCAGCGGCTTCCCCGGTCCGGTGCCGGACGGGACGCCGCCGGATCAGTGCGCGTGGGTCTGCGCGTGCGCCTGCAGGGCCGGCTTCGCATCGTGGGAGGGAGGGCGGCGGCGACCACGAGCAGGTTCAGCGGCTCGCTCGGGAGCGCCGGCTCAGCAGGCTCAGCCCCACGGCCGCGGTCACGAGCGCGACGCCTGCGGCGCTGGCGAACGCCGCGGCGAAGCCGTCGATGCCGATCGGGGTCGCGGCGTCGTCGGCGGCGAAGGTGGCGGCGGTGGCGACGGCGGTGAACGTCGCGGTGCCGAGGGCGGCCCCGACCTGGGTGCCGGCGCCCGACAGCCCGGAGGCGAGCCCGGCGTGCTCCTTCGGCAGGCCGCCGGCGAGGACCATCGTGGTGGGGGTGAAGCTCAGGGCCACGCCGGTCGCGACGAGCAGCAGCCCGGGCAGGACGTCGACGGCGTAGAGCGCGGCGGTGGGGGTGCGGGCGAGCCACAGGTGGCCGGCGGCGAGCACCACGAGACCCGTCACCAGGCTGCGTTCGGGCCCCAGGGCGCGCAGGGCGCGTGGCAGGAGGCTCAGCGAGACGGCCAGCCCCGCCAGGGACGTCGGCAGCATGGCGAGCCCGGCGGCACCGGGCGCGAGGTGCAGGCCCTGCTGCAGGTACAGCGCGACGAGCACGAACGTCGAGGCCCTCGCCGCCCCGCCGAGCACGGCGAGGACGGCCCCCGTCGAGACCGGCCGCGGCCGGAGCACGGCCAGCGGCACGAGCGGGTCGCGCACCCGACGCTCGATGACGACGAACGCCACCAGCAGCGCCCCTGCGGCGCCCATCCCGACGAGCACGGTGGGCGAGCGCCAGCCGTGCTGCGGCACGGCGAGCGCGGCGTGCACCAGGGCCACCACGGCACCGGTGATCGCCGCGGCGCCCAGGCCGTCCCACCGGCGCCCGGACCGCCCGGGCACGGGGTCGAGCAGGCGGAACGCGGCGACCGCTGCCAGGGCCGTGACCGGCACGGTCACGAAGAACACCGACGACCAGCCGAGGTGCTCGGCGAGCAGTCCGCCCGCCACCACGCCGGTGGCTCCGCCGGCGGTGGAGGCGGCGCCCCACATGCTCATCGCGCGGGCCCGCGCAGCGCCCGGGAACGTCACCAGCAGCAGCGACATCGCGGCCGGGCTCAGAGCCGCGGCGCCGACGCCCTGCACCACGCGCCCGACGACCAGTGCGGCCGGACCGGCCGCGGTGCCGGCGACCAGGGTGCCGACCGTGAACGCGATCGCCCCGGCGACGAAGACGCGGCGTCGACCCAGCACGTCGGCCGTGCGGCCGGCCAGGAGCAGCAGCCCGCCGAAGGCCAGCACGTAGGCGTTGACCACCCAGGTCAGGCCGGTCGCGCCCAACGCCAGGTCCGCCTGGATCGACGGCAGGGCCACGTTGACGATCGAGGTGTCCAGCATGACGACGAACTGGGCGGAGACGAGCAGGGCGAGCGCGGCCCGGTGACGCATCGTCGGCGGCGCCGTGGGGGCGGTCGCCGCGGCGGACGGGGCGCTCACAGCGTCACCGCCTCGGCGTCAGGCTCGGCGTCAGGCTCGGCGTCAGGCTCGGCGCCGAGCAGCCGGCGGTAGGCGTCCGGCGCCCAGCCGGCGACCACCTTGTCGCGCAGCGTGGCGCCGAGCCCGGCGTAGAACTTCTGGGCCCGGACGTTGTCCGGCTCGACGCCCCAGGTGACCGTCAGGGCCTCGGCGGCGGCGACCCGCGCCATCTCGGTCAGCAGCCGCCGCCCGAGGCCGGCGCTGCGCTCGCCCGGGCGCACGTACACGTCGTCGACGGCCAGCAGGTCGCCTCCGGTCCACAGGTGCAGGCGGCGCACGGCAGAGGTGTAGCCGAGGGCCCGACCGTCGCGCTCGGCGAGGACGACGACCACGTCGTCGCGCTGGAGGAGCTCGACCCACCGCTCGGGGGTGACGTGCACGTGCTCGAGGTCGTCCTCGTGGGCGGCGATCTCGAGGACGAGCCGGTGAACGACGGCGGCGTCGGCGGGCGTCGCGCGCCGGAGTGTCGCTGCCTCGGCAGCGGGGCGTGCGGGGGAGCGGGTGACGGGGGACCGGTTCATGGAAGCCTCCAGGGGTGGTGGACGGTGTAGCTGTGGCGAGACCTGTCAGTGCGTCGCGATGGCGGCCAGCGGGTCCATGCGCGCGGCCCGGTGGGCCGGCGCGAGGCCGGCGACGAGGCCGGCGGCGACCGCGACCAGGACGACCGTGGCCAGCCGCCCGACGGGCAGCGCGAC
>NZ_LWGM01000070.1 GCF_001750215.1 Isoptericola variabilis
GGGCTGCGGGTCGAGCTCGCGTGGCCGGTGGCGGGTGCACCGCCGGGGGACGGCGGCGGGGTGGACGACGGCGCGGCAGGCGGCAGGGTGGACGACGGCGCGGCAGGCGGCGGGGCCGACGACGAGGCGCAGCAGGCGGCGGCCCGGGTCGCCGCGGCGGAGGGAGAGCGGTGAACCGGATCCTCGTGGTCGAGGACGAGCAGCGGATCGCGCAGTTCGTGCGCAAGGGGCTGCGCGCCCACGGCTTCCAGCCCACCGTCGTGGACGACGGCACCGCGGCGCTGCAGCACGCCCTCACCGGCGGCTACGAGCTCATGGTGCTCGACCTCGGCCTGCCCGGCATCGACGGGTTCGAGGTGCTCTCCCGGCTGCGCGACGCCGGCAGCGCGATGCCGGTGATCATCCTGTCCGCCAAGGACTCGATCACCGACCGGGTGGCCGGGCTGCAGGGCGGCGCCGACGACTACATGTCCAAGCCGTTCGGGTTCGAGGAGCTGCTCGCCCGCATCCGGCTGCGCCTGCGCGAGCCGGCCGGCCGCGCCGGGGGCGGCGTCGCGGAGCCGGTCCTGGAGCGTCGGGGGCTGCGGCTCGACGCCCAGGCCCGCCGCGTGACGGTGGACGGCCGCGAGGTGGAGCTGTCGGCGCGGGAGTTCGCGCTCGCCGAGGTGTTCCTGCGCCACCCGGGGCAGGTGCTCTCGCGCGAGCAGCTGCTGTCGATGGTGTGGGGCTACGACTTCGACCCCGGGTCCAACGTGGTCGAGGTGTACGTGCGCTACCTGCGGCGCAAGGTCGGCGCCGAGCGGGTCGAGACCGTCCGCGGCGCCGGCTACCGGCTCGTGTGAGCGAGGGCCGTCAGCGCGCGGGCGCCGGGCCCGAGCTGCGCCGCACCACCAGCCGCGCGGGCATGTGCACGTGCTGCTCCCGCTCCTTGCCGTCGAGCAGGTCGAGCAGCATCCGCACCGCGTCGCCGCCCATCTGCTGCAGCGGCTGGGCCACGGTCGTCAGCGGCGGCTCGCACGTGGACGCCTCGGGGATGTTGTCGAAGCCGACGACCGACAGGTCCTGCGGCACGCGCAGCCCCAGCTCGCGGGCCACCTCGACCGTGCGGATCGCCGAGAGGTCGTTGGCCGCGAAGATCGCCGTCGGCCGGTCGGGCAGCTCGAGCAGCTCGCGCGCGGCCTGCGTCGTCGTCGCCGCGCGGTAGCCGCCGTCGCGCACCAGGTCAGGGTCGAACGGGACGCCGGCCTCCGCCAGCGCCTCGCGGTAGCCGCGCTCGCGGCGGTGGGCGGACTCCAGGTCCGTGCGGCCGCGCACGTGGCCGATGCGGCGGTGGCCCAGCTCGAGCAGGTGCCGGGTGGCGGCGCGGGCGCCGCCCACGTTGTCCGAGTCGATGGTGGTGGGGCCGGTGGGGCCGGTGTGCGGGTCGATGGCGACGACGGGGACGCTCGCGGTGGGGAACACGACCGTGGGCGTCACGATGACGGCGCCGTCGATGAGCGTGCCCGCCAGGCGCGACAGCGACCGGCGCTCCCAGCCGACCCGGTTGTCGCCGGAGACGCTGCCGGAGTACGCCAGCACGTCGTAGCCGGTGCCGGCCACGGCGGCCGAGACGCCCTTGAGCAGCTCGGTCGCGAACGGCTCGAACTCCGCCACGAGGATGCCGATGACGTCGGTGCGCCGACGTCGCAGCGAGCTGGCCACCAGCGACGACTCGTAGCCGAGGCGCGCGACCACCTCCATGACCTTCTCGGAGGTGGAGGCGGCGACGCCGTAGCGCCCGTTGATCACCTTGGAGACCGTCGCCACGGACACGCCGGCGGCGCGCGCCACGTCGGTGATGGTCACGCGGCCCCCGGGCACCGGGAGGGCCGCCGCGTCGACGGGTCTCGCGGCGGTGCTCGGATCGGCCTCGGTGCTCACCCCCGCACGCTAACCCGTCGGCACCCGTCTCGGACAGGCCTCCGACCCGCGAGACGAAACCGTTATCGAAAACGATTGACAAGCCGTGGCCGCGTCGGCTTGTCTATGCCGTACCCCCGAGCGCTCCGTCGCGTCGGCGGGCACCCGTGTGCCGTTCGTGGTCTCGCGACGACGCGGCAGACATTCTCAACGAGGAGGATCACTCATGAAGATGAGCGCGCGCAGGTCGCTCGCGGTCACGGCCGCTCTGGTCATGGGGCTCGGTGGCCTCACCGCGTGTTCCAGCGGCGACAGCGGCTCTGCCGAGGCCGACGGTCCGGTGACGCTGACGGTCTGGCACAACTCGACCACCGGACCCGGCAAGGCGTTCTGGGAGGAGGCGGCGGCCGCCTACACGGAGGAGAACCCGGACGTCCAGTTCGACCTCCAGTCGATCCAGAACGAGGACATGGACGGCAAGCTGCAGACGGCCGTCAACTCCGGCGACCTGCCCGACATCTTCATGGCCCGTGGTGGCCAGAAGCTGGCGGACATCGTCGCGACCGGCAACGTGAAGGACCTCAGCAACCTGCTGAGCGACGAGACGAAGGGCTCGATGGGCGCGGCGCTGTCGGCGTTCGAGGTCGACGGCAAGAACTACGCGGTGCCCACGGCCGTGCTCCCCGGCGGCATCTTCTACTCGAAGGACCTCTTCGCCCAGGCGGGCATCGAGTCCGAGCCGAAGACGATGGCCGAGCTCGAGGACGCCGTCGACAAGCTCAAGGCGGCGGGCATCCAGCCCATCGCGCTGGGTGCGAAGGACGCCTGGCCGGCCGCGCACTGGTTCTACTTCTTCGCCCTGCGCGAGTGCTCGGAGGAGACGATCGCGGGCCTCGCCGGCTCGACGGACTTCTCGGACCCGTGCTGGGAGAAGGCGGGCCAGGACCTCGAGGAGTTCGCGGGCACGGAGCCGTTCAACACCGGCTACCTGACCACGCCGGCCCAGGAGGGCGCGGGCTCGTCCGCCGGTCTGATCGCCAACCACCAGGCCGCCATGGAGCTCATGGGTGGCTGGAACGTCGGCGTCATCGCCTCGCTGACCCCGGACCAGAAGCCGCTGGCCGACCTCGGCTGGTTCCCGTTCCCGGCCGTCGAGGGCCAGAAGGGTGACCCGACCGCCATGATGGGCGGCGTCGACGGCTTCAGCTGCTCGCAGGACTCCCCGGCCGCGTGCGAGGACTTCCTGAACTTCATCGCGTCGAAGGAGCAGCAGGAGAAGTACGCCGAGGCGTACCAGACCATCCCGGCCAACCAGGAGGCGCAGAGCGTCGTCGCCGACCCGGCCCTGCAGCCGATCATGGCGGCCTACAACGAGGCCGCCTACGTCAGCACCTGGATGGACACCGTCCTCGGCCAGAGCGTCGGCAACGCGCTCAACACCGCCGTGGTCGACATGCTCGCCGGCAAGGGCGACGCGTCCACCATCGTCTCGACGATGGAATCCGCCGCGGCGCGCGGGTGATCTGACATGGCTGACTCCCAGGCCCTGCCTGCACGGGCGGTAGCACCTGCGGATCTCACGACCCCCGGGGGCGGCGTCACGCCGCCCCCGGCGGGTCGGCCGGCGGGCCGCACGACCCGCCAGGGGCCCGACTGGCGCAAGCGCGCAGAGATCGCGGTGCTCTCCGGCCCCGCCATCGTCGTCTTCCTGACCTTCGTCATCGTGCCCGTGCTGATGGCGGCCTACTACGGGTTCTACCGGTGGAAGGGCTTCGGCCCGCCGACCGAGTTCGCGGGTCTGCAGAACTACGTGACGATCCTGACCGACCCGACGTTCCACGCGGCGGTCGGCCACAACTTCGTCATCGTCATCCTGTCCCTCGTCCTGCAGGGACCCGTGGCGATCCTGTTCGCCCTGCTGATGAACCAGAAGATCCGCGGGCGCTCCATCATCCGCATGCTCATCTTCGTGCCGTACGTGATCTCCGAGGTCATCGTCGGCACCGGCTGGGCGCTGATGATGTCCGACACCGGAGCGTTCAACACGCTGCTCGGCAAGATCGGCCTGGAGAACCTGCAGCAGAGCTGGCTGGCCGACCCGGGCATCGCCATGGGCACGCTGATGCTCATCCTCACGTGGAAGTACGTGGGCTTCGCGGTCATCCTCATGCTGGCCGGCCTGCAGTCCATCCCGGAGGAGCTCTACGAGGCCGCCGCGATCGACGGTGCGACCTTCTGGCAGCAGCAGTTCCGCATCACCCTGCCCCTGCTCGGCCCGACGATCCGCATCTGGGCGTTCCTGTCGATCATCGGCGCCCTGCAGCTGTTCGACCTGGTCAACATCATCTGGGGCCAGTACGTGGCTTCCACCGCCGGCACCTCGACGATGGCGACCTACATGTACCTCAACGGCCACATGGCCGGGAACTACGGCTACGGCAGCGCGGTCGCCGTGGTGCTGTTCCTGATCTCGCTGGTCGTGGCGCTGTTCTACCAGCGGCTGGTCCTGCGCCGTGACACCGAGGGCGCCCTGACCGGCGACTCCGGGCGGAAGGGGAAGAAGAAGTGAGTGCCTCCGCCACCATCCCCGCCGGGCTGCCCACGGCGACGCCCGGCACCTACGAGGTGCGCAGCTCCAAGAAGTTCCAGTGGGGCAGCCCGGTCACGTACCTGATCGCGCTCGTGCTCATCGCGGCGTGCATCGGGCCGGTCCTCTACATCATCCTCGGCGGGTTCCGGACGAACTCCCAGATCACCGAGGACCCGTCGGGCCTGCCCGCGCCGTGGGTCTTCAGCAACTACACCGAGGTCCTGGCCAGCGAGTCCTTCTGGATCGCGATGACCAACTCGACGATCTCGGCGCTGGGCACCACCCTCGGCGTGGTCGTCCTGGGCGTGATGGCCTCGTACGTCATCGCCCGGTACCAGTTCGCCGGCAAGGGGGTCATGTACTCCCTGTTCGCCGCCGGCCTGATGTTCCCGATGACGGTGGCCATCACCCCGCTGTACCTGATGGTGCGCACGCTGGGCCTGACGAACTCGCTCGCCGGCATCATCCTGCCGCAGATCGCGTTCGCGCTGCCCACGACGATCATCATCCTGGTGCCCTTCCTGCGGGCCATCCCCAAGGAGCTCGAGGAGGCGGCCAGCATCGACGGCGCCAGCCGTCTCGGCTTCTTCTGGCGGATGGTCATCCCGCTGTCGCTGCCCGGCGTGATCACCACGGGCATCCTCGCGTTCATCGCCGCCTGGAACGGCTACATGCTGCCGCTGTTCATCCTCAGCGACCCGACCACGTTCACCCTGCCGCTGGGGGTGGCCAACTTCGCCTCCCAGTACTCGGTGGACACCGCGAAGGTCCTCGCCTTCACGTCGCTGTCGATGATCCCGGCGCTGATCTTCTTCTCGCTGTTCGAGAAGCGGATCGTCGGCGGCCTGACGGGCGCGATCAAGGGCTGACGCCCCGCCCGGTCCGCCCGGTCCGGGTGCGCACGGCGGCGGGCCGACGGCGGTGGTGACCCACCGCCGCCGCCGGCCCGCCGCCGTCGCGCACACCCCGCCGTCGCGCCCGACCGGCGACGTGCCCCAGGGCACGGGCGCCGACCCTGTCTCGTGGAGGTGAACTGCGCATGGCCCTCGTCCGCAACCCGGTCCTTCCCGGGTGCTACCCCGACCCCAGCATCTGTCGCGTGGGGGACTGGTACTACCTGGTCTGCTCGACCTTCGAGTACCTGCCCGGGCTGCCCGTCATGCGCTCCCGGGACCTGGCCTCCTGGGAGACGGTCGGCCACGTGATCGACCGCGAGGGCATGCTCGACCTCGGCGGCATCCGCTCCTCGGGCGGCCTCTACGCCCCCACGATCCGCCACGACGGCGAGCGGTTCTGGGTCGTGTGCACGCTCGTGGACCAGAACGACGACGAGCGCGGCGGCAACTTCCTCTGCTTCGCCGACGACCCCGCCGGACCGTGGTCGGACCCGGTCTGGCTCGACGAGCGCGGCATCGACCCGTCCCTCTTCTTCGACGACGACGGACGCGTCTGGGCGCACGGCACCCGCCTGGTCGAGAAGGAGCGCGCCGGCTGGCACGACCAGACCGAGGTCTGGATCCGCGAGCTCGACCGCGAGTCGCTCAAGCTCACGGGCGAGGAGCACGTGGTCTGGAACGGCGCCGTGACGAACGCCGTCTGGGCCGAGGGCCCGCACCTGTACAAGGTGGACGGCACCTACTACCTGCTCGCCGCCGAGGCCGGCACGGAGTTCCACCACGCGATCTCGGTCGCCCGCGCCGACACGGTGACCGGGCCGTACGTCGGCAGCAAGGGCAACCCGGTGCTCACGCACCGGCACCTGGGACGTGCCCACCCCGTGGTGGGCGTCGGCCACGCCGACCTCGTGCAGACGCCGGGCGGCGACTGGTTCGCCGTCCTGCTGGCCATGCGCACGTACGGCGGCTACCACTACCCGCTGGGCCGGGAGACGTTCCTCGTGCCCGTGGTGTGGGAGGACGGGTGGCCCGTCTTCGCGCCGGGCGTCGGGATGGTCCCGGACGAGGTCGAGGTGCCGGACCAGGTCGAGGTGCCGGGCGCCCCGGCCGCCGACGACCCTGCCGACACCTGGAACCCCGCGGCCCGGGCCGGCGTCGTGCCTCCCGGGGACGCCCGGTGGACGGCGCTGCGCGCGCTGCCCGCCACCGTCGCCGAGGCCGACGGTGACGCCTGGCGTCTGCCGGTCCGGCCGGGCTCGCTCGCCGAGCCCGGCGTGCCGGCCTTCGTCGGGCTCCGCCAGCAGCACCGCGACGTCGACGTGCGCGTGCGCCTGGACGTCGACGACCTCCGGCCGGGCGAGCGTGCCGGCGTCGTGCTGCGGCAGTCGGAGAAGGACCACGTGACGCTCGACGTGACGCGGACCGCGGACGGCTGCACCGTCCGGGCCGTGCGGCGCTCCGGGGGCGAGGACGGCACCCGGTCGGCCGGGCGGGCCGACGGCGAGACCCGTGCCGTCCCCGGCACGGAGGAGCTGCTGGGCGAGGCGACGCTGCCCGCCGCGGACGGGACGGTCGTCCTGGGCCTCAGCGGCCGCGGGGTCGACTACGCGCTGTTCGCGGAGCCGGGCGGCGCGGGTCCCGAGGCCCGCCAGGGCGGCACGCGCCGGGTCCCCGTGGCGTCGGCCGACGCGCGCTGGCTCGACACCGTCACGACCGGAGGCTTCCTCGGCCTCTGGATCGGGGTGTTCGCCACGAGCGACGGGGGCCCCGCGGCGGGCAGCGTGCGGGCGGAGCTGGAGTACCGACCGGCCTGACGCACCACCGGCAGACCCCGGGCCGTGGGACGGCCCACGCACCACCCGCGACCGCACGAGCGCCGCGGCCCACCACCGAGACCCGTCTGATCCCGTAGCGTCGAGTGCTGCGGGCAAGCACCGCACGATGTGTGTCCGTCGAAGGAGATGACCCGTGACCGTAGCCGCGAACCAGGCCGCCGTGCCGGCGATGCCCGAGGTGTCGGAGCGCGTGCGCGCGCTGCACGCCGAGATGACACTCGAGGAGAAGCTGGCCCAGATCGTGGGTTACTGGCTGGACCAGGGCGGCAACGTCGTCGCCCCGATGCAGGGCGAGATGGCCCAGCAGGGCTCCGACTCGCTCGCGGACATCACCCGCCACGGCATCGGGCACTACACCCGCGTGTACGGCACCCGCCCGGTCGAGCCGACCGAGCGTGCCGCGTGGCTGTGGGCCGAGCAGCGCCGCCTCAAGCGCGAGACGCGCCTGGGCATCCCCGCGCTGGTGCACGAGGAGGTGCTGACCGGCGTCGCCGCCTGGAAGGCCGCGACGTTCCCGACGCCGTTGGCCTGGGGCGCGTCGTTCGACCCGGCCCTCGTCGCGGAGGTCGGCCGGGCGATCGGCGACTCGATGCGCGAGCTCGGCGCCCACCAGGGCCTCGCCCCGGTCCTCGACGTGGTCCGCGACCCGCGCTGGGGCCGCGTCGACGAGTGCATCGGCGAGGACCCGTACCTCGTCGGCACGGTCGGCACCGCGTTCGTGCGCGGCATGCAGGACGCGGGCGTGCACGCCACGCTCAAGCACTTCCTCGGCTACTCCGGCTCGCGCGCCGGCCGCAACCACGCCCCGGTCTCCGCCGGCCCGCGCGAGGTGGCCGACGTCTTCCTCCCGCCGTTCGAGATGGCGATCCTCGACGGCAACGTGCGCTCGGTGATGAACTCCTACGCCGAGATCGACGGCGTGCCCATGGCCTCGAGCCCCGAGTACCTCACCGAGGTGCTGCGCGAGCGGCTCGGCTTCACCGGCACGGTGGTGGCCGACTACTTCGCCGTGGCGTTCCTCGAGGTGATGCACGGCATCGCCGAGGACCGCGGCGAGGCCGCCGCGCTGGCGCTCACCGCCGGCATCGACGTCGAGCTGCCGGGCGGCGACGCCTACCTCGAGCCGCTGGCCGCCAAGGTGCGCGCCGGCGAGCTGGACGAGGCCTACGTCGACCGCGCCGTGCTGCGCGCCCTGGCGCAGAAGGAGGAGCTCGGCCTGCTCGAGCCCGGCGCCTTCGAGGACGAGCCGCCCGCCACGGTGGACCTCGACTCCCCGCGCCACCAGGAGATCGCCCGCCGCCTGGCCACCGAGTCGGTGGTGCTGCTGTCCAACGACGGCCTGCTGCCGCTGTCCCGGTGGTCGGCGCCGCTGCGCCGCGTCGCCGTCGTCGGCCCGAACGCCGACCGCGCCGAGGCGCTGCAGGGCTGCTACTCCTTCGCCAACCACGTGCTGGCGCACTACCCGGACCACGAGCTCGGGTTCGCCATCCCCACCGTGCGCGAGGCGCTCGGCACCGTGCTGGGCGAGGTGGCGGCGGACGCCGGCACCCCGGCGCCCGAGCTGGTCTTCGCCGAGGGCTGCACGGTCGAGGGCGACGACACCTCCGGGTTCGCCGAGGCGGTCGAGGCGGCGGCCGGCGCCGACGTCGCCGTCGTCGTCGTGGGCGACCAGGCGGGCCTGTTCGGCCGCGGCACCGTGGGCGAGGGCAACGACTCCGAGTCGCTCGAGCTGCCCGGCGTGCAGCGCGCGCTGGTGGAGGCCGTGGTCGCCTCGGGCACGCCCGTGGTCATGGTGCTGCTCACCGGCCGCCCCTACGCGATCGACTGGGCGCTCGACGGCGAGGGCGCGCGCCCCGGCGCCGTGCTCCAGGCGTTCTTCCCGGGCGAGGGCGGCGGCCTGGCCGTCGCCGACCTGGTCGCCGGGCGGGCCAACCCGTCGGGCCGCCTGCCCGTGTCGCTGCCGCGCTCCAGCGGCGCGCAGCCGTACTCCTACCTGCACCCGATCCTCGGCGGACCGTCCGACGTCACCTCGACGGACTCCACCCCGCTGCGCCCGTTCGGGTTCGGCCTGTCGTACTCGTCGTTCGAGTACGGCGACCTCGCGGTGGACGCCTCGGCGCCCACCGGCGGCACCGTCACGGCCGCCGTCACGGTGACCAACACCGGCGACCTGGCGGGCACCGACGTCGTGCAGCTGTACGGCCACGACGTGCAGGCCACGGTAACCCGCCCCGTCGTGCAGCTGCTGGGCTACGCCCGCGTCGAGCTGCAGCCGGGCGAGTCGCGCCGCGTCACGTTCGAGGTGCCCACCACGCGCTTCGCGTTCAGCGACCGCCGGATGGTCAAGGTCGTCGAGCCGGGCGACGTCGAGGTCTGGGTCGGCTCGCACGCGTCGGCCTCGAGCGCCGGCAACCTCGTCCAGGAGACCACCGGCGGCGTCATCACCAACGAGCGCCAGGCGGAGAAGCGCGAGATCCCCGGCACGGCCACGCCGCGCGCCGTCGTCGCCCTCACCGGCGACGTCCACGAGGTCACCGTGGCCGACGCCCGGGTCGTGGGCGTCACCGTCGACTGACCTCCCGTTGTGGGTACAGAACACGCCGTGCGAACTGTCGTTCGCACGGCGTGTTCTGTACCCACAACGTCCAGGCCCGGGGCGGCCTAGGCTGGCAGGCATGCGCGTGGACGTCTGGCTGTGGGCGGTGCGGCTGTTCAAGAGCCGCTCGGCCTCGGCGACCCTGCTGCGCAACGGGCGCGTGCGGGTCAACGGCGTCGTCGCCAAGCCGTCCACCGCGGTGAAGGTGGGCGACCGCGTCACCTGGCGCGACACGCTGCGCGAGCGCGACGTCGAGGTGCGCGAGCTGCTGCCCAAGCGCGTCGCCGCGCCGCTGGCCGTGCAGGCCTACGCCGACCACAGCCCGCCCGTGCCGCCGCGCGAGGAGCGGCTCGCCGTCGGCGTCCGCGACCGGGGCACGGGCCGGCCCACCAAGCGCGAGCGGCGCGAGATCGACCGCCTGCGCGGCCTGCGCCGGGACTGAGCCGGCACTGCGCCGGGACTGACCGCCGGCCGCTCGCCGCGGCCGGACGCCGCCCGGCGGCGCCTCCCGAGGCGGCGTCTAGGCTCGCGGCATGACCGACGCCGCCCCCGCCACCTCCGCCGACGCGCGCGCCCGCGTCGCCGCCGTCCTCGCCGAGCACCCCGTCTGGGACGGCCACAACGACCTGCCGTGGGAGGCGCGCGACCTGGTCGCGTCCGACTGGTCCGCGCTCGACGTGGCGGCCGGGACCGAGGGCCGCACCCAGACGGACGTGCCGCGGCTGCGCGCCGGCGGCGTGGGGGCGCAGTTCTGGTCGGTGTACGTGCCGTCCAACCTGCCGGGCAGCAGCGCGGTCACCGCGACGCTCGAGCAGGTCGACGCGGTGCACCGGATGGTCGAGCGCTGGCCCGAGCACTTCCGGCTGGCGCTGACGGCCGACGACGTCGAGGCCGCGTGGCGCGAGGGCCGCATCGCCTCGCTGCTGGGCGCCGAGGGCGGGCAGTCGATCGACTCCTCGCTCGGGGCGCTGCGCGCCCTGCACGCGCTGGGCGTGCGGTACATGACCCTCACGCACAACCACAGCACCCCGTGGGCGGAGTCGGCCACGGACGTCCCGGCGCCGCACGGCGGGCTGTCGGCGTTCGGCCGCGAGGTGGTGCGCGAGATGAACCGCCTCGGCATGCTCGTGGACCTGTCGCACGTCTCGGCGGGCGCGATGCGCGCCGCCCTCGACGTCGCCGAGGCGCCGGTGATCTTCTCCCACAGCTCCGCGCGCGCCGTCTGCGACGTGCCGCGCAACGTGCCCGACGACGTGCTGGCCCGGCTCGCCGGCAACGGCGGCGTGTGCATGGTGACGTTCGTGCCCAGCTTCGTCACGCCGGCGATCGGGCGGTGGCGCGCCGCGGCCGGCGAGGCCGCCCGGGCCGCCGGGATCGCGCCGAACGACTACGCCGACTTCGCCGCGTTCAGCGCGGAGTGGGCGAAGGAGCACCCGGTGCCGCCGACGACGCTGGACGACGTCGTCGCCCACGTCGAGCACGTGCGCGAGGTGGCCGGGATCGACCACGTCGGGCTGGGCGGCGACTACGACGGATCGGCCGGCTTCGCGCCGGGCCTCGAGGACGTCTCCGGCTACCCGAACCTGCTCGTCGCGCTGGCCGAGCGCGGCTGGTCGGACGCCGACCTCGGCCGGCTCACCAGCGGCAACGTGATACGGGTGCTGCGCGACGCCGAGGCGGTGGCGCGGCGGCTGCAGGCCGGACGCGCGCCGAGCGTCGCGCGGATCGCGGACCTCGACGGCTGACGCCCGGACGCCGAGAGGGGCGGTCAGACGCCGAGGCGGCGGCGGGTCCAGTCCATGCCCAGCGTCTGCAGCACGTCCGAGCGGTCCCGCTTCGCCGCCTCGGTGAAGGCCCGCAGGGACACCACCGACGCTGTCAGCATGGTGGTGAGGACGGCGCGCGCCGTCTGCGCGTCGGTCGTCGCCTCGTCGAGCAGCTGCTGGACCACCTCGGACCGGATGCCGGGTCCGTCGGGGTCCGAGCACGCCGTCAGCAAGGCGATCGTCATCGATCCGGCGTCGACGTCGCTCATGGTGACCCCTCAGTTCCTCGGTGGACCCCCACTGTTACCCCAGGTGAGGGCGCCGCGCATGCCGGAGCGCGGGTGAGTCAGGGGTGAACTCGCCGGTCAGGCGGCCTCCTCGCGCGCCAGGCGGGGCTCGGTGCGCAGCGCCGGGTGGAACCCCGCCTTGTCCGCGTAGAACGCCCGGACGGTGTCCATGTCGGCGCGGACGTCGCCGGTCAGCTCGATCGTCGGGCCGAGCCCCACGGTCATCGTCGTGCGGTCGACGTACCCGAGGGTGACCGGCAGGCCGGCCTCGCGGGCGATGCGGTAGAACCCCGACTTCCACCCGCTGCCCGAGCGCGTGCCCTCGGGGGTGACGACCAGGTGCACGACCTCGCCCGAGCGCACCATCGCCAGGACGTCGTCGACGACGCCCGCCGGGTCGCGCCGGTCCACCGGGATGCCGCCGAGCCGGCGCATGAGGGGCCCGCGCCAGCCGCGGAACAGGGTGTGCTTGCCGAGCCAGCGGATCTTCGCGCCCGCCTCGCCGGCGATGGCCAGCATGAACACGAAGTCCCAGTTGGACGTGTGGGGCGCGCCGACCAGCAGCCCCGACTTGTCGGGGAACGGCTCGGTGCGCAGCTCCCAGCGGCTCAGGCGCCAGTAGGTGCGGGCGAGGGTGCGGCTGACGGACATGCGGTGACGGTAGCGGCCGCGGGCGGTGCTCGCGTCCGTCGTCCGGGTCACGCGGCCGGCCGCAGCCCCTTGACGAGCAGCCAGAGCCCGAGCGAGAGCTCCCAGCAGAAGATCGGCGCCACCGCGACGGCCGACCAGGCGGACAGCTGGTCGTTCACGCCGAACAGCGTGGCGACCCCGGAGGCCAGCAGCAGGGGCGCCCCCACGAGGCCGAGCAGCGGGATGATGCGCGGCACGCGCCGCGACCGGTACACCAGCGTGCCGAGCAGCAGGGCGTTGACCGCGGCCATGACCCCGGGGCCGAGCAGGAAGGTCCAGTCGCGCACGGCGACGAGCGCGGAGCCGACGGCGACGAGCGCGCCGGGGTCCGCCGCGCCCGCGCCCTGCTGCCGCAGCGTCACGACGGCGAGCAGGCTGACGACGCCGACCAGGATGACCGCCGCCTCGACCAGCCGGGAGGCGACGAAGCCCAGGGCCAGCGACTCGCCGTGCCGCCGCAGCAGCGGGAACAGCACGACGGCGGTGCCGACGCAGGCGAGCGCGTTGACGACGTCGAGCAGCGTGCCGGCGACGACCTGGGCGTCCGCGCCCGGGCCGAGCACGTACCCCGGGTCGCCCAGCACCGGGCCGAGCAGCGCGACGGCGGGGATCGAGGCCAGGAACGTCAGCAGGTACAGCGCGCCGGCGAGGCGCGCGGCACGACGCTCGCCGGACGGCCGCCCGACGGCGCTCGCGGCCGGGGTGGCGGACGACGGGGCCGCAGGGGCCGGCGTGGCGGTGACGGTGGCGGGGCGCGTGGTGGACATGCCGACGACGCTACGGAGGCGCGGCCGCGGGCGGATCCCCAGGTGTGGGGATCCGGGTGGGGATCCTCGTGGGGGCCTCGTGGGGATCCTTGTGGGAGCCGTTCGGTGGGCGCGGGCCGGTCTACCGGGCGTCGTCCGGGCCCAGGAGGCCCAGCTCGGCGGCCCGCCGGACCGCCTCGCGGCGGCCGTGGGCGCCGAGCTTGGCGTACAGGCTCTTGGTGTGGCTGCGCACGGTGTGCAGCGACACCACCAGCCGCGCGGCGATGCCCGGGCCGTCGAGGTCGGTGGCGAGCAGTCGCAGCACCTCCAGCTCGGCGCCGCGACGGCGTTCGCCGGCGTCATGGGGCAGTGGCAGTCCGCGCAGACGCAGGTCGAGGGCGCGCTCGACGCCGTCCAGACGGCACTGGCCTCGGCCGCCCGCACCTACGCGGACGCGGAG
>NZ_LWGM01000071.1 GCF_001750215.1 Isoptericola variabilis
CGGCACCGTCGCCGGGCCGTCGCCCGCCGCCGACGTCGCGCCCGTGGCCGGGACGCCGCTGCGCACCGTCCACGCGCCGGTGCTGCTGCGGCCCGTGACCCTCACCCGCCGCGGCGACGAGGACGACTTCGACCTCACGCTCGACGCCACCGCCGAGATCAACCCGGTGGTGGCGCGGACCCTGCGGCGCCACGGCGCCCTGCTCGACGCCGCCTCCCTGGCGCAGGCCACGTTCACGCTGGGCGGGTTCGAGCCGTCGCCGGTGCTGGAGCGGATCGCGGCGCTCGGCGAGGCCGTCCTCGAGGGCTTCCAGCTCGAGCACCGCGTGCTCGTCGGCACGTTCGTCCACCCGGGCCAGTCGCTCGTGGAGGACCTGGACGCGCTCGCACCCTCCCTCGTGCGCCACGAGGTGGTCGCGGCGCTGGCCGGCGTCGACCCGGCGGCGGACGCGATCGCCGCCCTGGAGGTCCCGGACCCCGCGCCCGGCGACCCCGACCCCGCCTACGAGCGCGGCGTCGGCGACCTCGACCCGCTGCAGCGCCACGTCGTCGACGCGCTGGCCACCGGCAGCCACCTGTACGTCGACGCCCCCGTGGGCTCCGACGTCGCGGGCACGGTCGCGGCCGTCGTCGCCGAGGCCGCGGCCGCGGGCCGCTCCGTGCTCTACGTGACCGGGCACCGCCGCGCCGCCGACGCGCTCGCCGCGCGCCTCGGCTCGCTCGACCTCGACGGCCTGCTGGTCGACGTGCCCCCGCACCCGGCATGGCGCGAGGACGTCGCCCGGCGCCTGCTCGCCGCCATGGCCAGCGAGCCGGAGCACGTCGACGACGACGCCGCGACGCGCATCCGCGACGCCCTCATCGGCGCCCGCGCCCAGCTCGCCGGGTACATCTCGGCGCTGCACCAGCCCCGTTCCCCGTGGAACGTCTCCGCCTACGACGCGCTGCAGGCGCTCGCCCGGCTCACCGCCGAGCGGCCGGCGCCGTCGACCACGGTGCGGCTGACCGCCGACACCGCGCTGCGCCTCGGCGCCGACGCGCGCCGCGGCGTCGCCGCGGACCTGCGCCGCGCCGCGGAGCTGGGCGCGTTCACGCTCCGTGCCACGTCGACGCCCTGGTACGGCGCGCACCTGCTCAGCGACGACGACGCCCGCGAGGCGCTCGTGCGCGTGCAGCGGCTCAAGGACACGACGCTGCCGCAGCTGCGCCGGCAGATCGCCTACGTCACCGAGGTGACCGGGCTGACCACGCCCACCACGGTGGAGGCGTTCGGCCGGCAGCTGCGGATGCTCGGCGGCATGCGCGGCACGCTCGACGTCTTCCACCCGATGGTGTTCGAGCGCACCGCCGCCGACCTGGTGCAGGCGACGGCGAGCCGCAGGTGGCGCGCGGAGAACGGCGTCGAGATGGGCTGGTTCACCCGCCGGCGGCTGCACAAGCGGGCCAAGGACATGGTCCGCCCGGGCGTACGCGTGCCCGACCTGCACGCCGCGCTGGTCCAGGTCGAGCAGCAGCGCGACATCTGGGCCGAGCACTCCCAGCGCGGCGGGTGGCCCGTGCTGCCCGAGGGTCTGTCCTCCATCGAGGACACCCACGAGGCGGTGCGCATCGACCTGGACGCGCTGGAGCCGGTGCTGCGGACGACCCCGCAGGGCGGGGGGCTCACCATGCTCGACCTCGACATCCTCGCCGGGCGCCTGGAGGGGCTCGCCGAGGACGCCGACGCGCTCGAGAGCCTGCCCGAGCGCACCGCCGCGCTGCGCCGCGCCGAAGCCGCGGGCCTCGGCCCGCTCGTCGAGGACCTCGCCGTGCGGCGCGCCGAGCCGGCGCTGGTGGAGGCCGAGCTCGAGCTGGCCTGGTGGTCGTCGGTGTTCGAGCAGATCCTGGCCGCCGACCCGGCGCTCGCCGGGCAGGACGGCGCGGGCCTCGACGCCCTCGCGCGGCGGTTCCGCGAGCTCGACCGGCGGCACGTCACGGCCCTGTCGGCGCCGGTGCGCGCCGCCGTGCGGGCCCACCTCGGCACGGCGATGCGCGAGCACCGCGACGACGCCGAGGCGCTGTTCACCGAGCTCATCGAGGGCCGCCTGACGTCGCTGCGCGACCTGGCCGTGCGGCACGGGCAGGTGCTGCGGCGGCTGCGCCCCGTGATGGTCTCGACGCCGACGCTCGTGCCGCACCTGCTGCCGCCCGAGCGCACCGCCGACCTCGTGGTGCTGGACGCCGTGCAGCACGTGCCGCTCGAGTCGGTGATCCCCGCCCTGGCGCGCGGCGTGCAGGTCGTGGTGGTCGGCGACGCCCGCTCGGCGTCCGGCACGGCCGTGCACGAGCTGGCCCGCCTGCTGCCGCGCGTGACGCTGGTGCCGCGCGAGTCGCGCCGGGACCACGAGCTGACCCGGCTGCTCGCCGAGCACGGCTACGCCGACCTGGTGCGCCCGGCCCCGCTGCCGCGCGCCGAGGCGCTGGTGCACTTCGACCTCGTCGACGGCTCCGGCATGCCCGACGCGGTCTCCGGCACCGTCGAGTCCACGCAGGCCGAGGTCGACCGCGTCGTCGAGATCGCCATCGAGCACGCGCTGACCCGCCCGGAGGAGACGCTCGGCATCGTCACGGTGACCGAGGTGCACGCCGACCGCATCCGCCAGGCGCTGCTGGCCGAGGTGCGCGCCAACCCGGCGCTCGCCCCGTTCTTCGCCGGCTCCCGGCCGGAGCCGGTCGTGGTCGCCGACATCACCGGCGTCGCCGGCCTGTCGCGCGACGCGATCGTGCTGTCGCTCGGCTTCGGGCGGACGCCGCACGGCCGCGTGCTGCACCGGTTCGGCGTGGTGGGGGAGCCCGGCGGCCAGGCGATGCTGCTCGGCACCCTCGGCGCCACCCGCCGGCGGCTGCACGTGGTCACCTGCTTCGCGGCCGGCGACCTCGACCCCGAGCGGCTGCGCGGCGCCGGCCCGCGCCTGCTCGCCGACGTGCTCGCCTTCGCCGAGCGCCGCGCCGACGTGGCCGACCAGGTCCAGCTCGGCAACGGCGTCGACGTCTCCAGCGCCCCCGACCGGCTGCTCGTCGACCTCGGGGAGCGGCTCTGGCGGCTCGGCTACCTCGTCGAGACGAGCTACGGCCTGCCGGACGGCGACCGGATCCCGCTCGTCGTCGGGCACCCCGACCTGCCGGGCGAGCTCCTGGTGGCCGTGCTCACCGACGACGCCGCGTACGTGGCCGAGCCGTCGGTGCGGGTGCGCGACCGGCAGCTCGCCGAGCGCCTCGAGCGGCTCGGCTGGGTGGTCACCCAGGTGTGGTCGGCCGCCGCGTTCCTCGACCCCGACGGCGAGGCCGACCGCGTGCGCCGCCTGGTGCAGCGCGTCCGCGACACCCGCGTCGGCACCGTCGGCGGCGTGGTGCCGCCGCGGGAGATCGTCGTGCCGGTGCTGCCCGAGGAGGACGAGCCCGACGACCAGCCCGGCGAGGTGCGGGCCGAGGACGTGCGGTTCGAGGACTCGGCTCGGACGAGGACGTCGACTACCCGCACATCGGCGTCGCGGCCGGCCGCAAGGTCGCCGACGGCGAGGTGGACCGCGCGCTGCTCGTGTGCGGCACCGGCATCGGCGTCGCGATGGCCGCCAACACGGTGCCGGGCGTGCGCGCCTCGGTGGCGCACGACTCCTTCTCCGTCGAGCGCCTCGTGAAGTCGAACAACGCCCAGGTGCTGACGTTCGGCCAGCGCGTCATCGGCTTGGAGCTCGCGAAGAACCTCGCGAGCCAGTGGCTGGACCACGTCTTCGACGAGACCTCGCCGTCCGCGGCGAAGGTCGCCGCGCTCGAGGAGTACGACCGCGCGGCGGGGGAGCAGCCGGCCCCGGCCTGCTGACCATCCTGCCGAGATAGAGACTCTCTCGCCGAGATAGAGACCTCTCGCGCCGAGATAGAGAACCGCCCCGTTGGGATAGAGAGCCACCTCTCTATCTCGGCGGGGCGGTTCTCTATCTCGGCAGGCGGCCTCTCTATCTCGGCAGGCGGCCTCTCTATCTCGGCGCGGCCTGCTGCGGCCGCTGCGGGCGCCGCGGCGCGCGCACCGGCCGCGCCGTACGCTCCCGGCATGACGCTGGTGTCGTACAAGGACCTGTGCGTGGACGCGACCGACGCCGCCCTGCTGAGCGGGTGGTGGGGGCAGGTGCTCGGCCTGCGGCCCGAGCCGTTCGACCGCGGCGTCGTGCTGCGCGGTGACCGGCCCGAGCGCACCGTGTGGGTCAACGCCGTCCCTGAGCCCAAGACCGTCAAGCACCGCGTGCACCTGGACGTGCGAGCGGCCGCGCTCGACGACGTCGACGGCCCGCGGCTGTCCGCGCCGGGGCAGTTCCCCTGGACGGTGGTGGCCGACCCCGAGGGCGGCGAGCTCTGCGTCTTCGAGAAGGGGTCCGTGGGCGACTACCGCCTGAAGGACGTGGTCGTCGACTGCGCCGACCCCGAGGCGGTGGCCCGGTTCTGGCAGGGGCTGCTCGGCGGCGAGCTCGGGCACGACCCCGAGCACGGCTGGTGGTGGCTCGACGGCGCGGCCGGGGTGCCGTTCGAGTCGTTCGACTTCGCCCCCGTGCCGGAGCCCAAGACCGTGAAGAACCGGGTGCACTGGGACGTGGACCTGCAGCCCGGGGTGACCGTCGCCGACCTTGTCGCGCGCGGCGCGCGGGTGCTGCGCGAGCCCGACGGCGACATCCGGTGGACCGTCATGGCCGACGTCGAGGGCAACGAGTTCTGCGTCTTCAGCCCGTCCGCCTGACCGCCGTCGCGGACGCGGGCGCGGCCGGTGCGGGGACGGCGCCGTCGGCCGCGGCTCCCGCCGGACGACGTCGGGGCCGGGCGGCGCCGAGCAGCACGCCGCCCACGACCAGGACGCCGCCGAGGATCTCGAGCCACGAGGCGGTCTCGCCCAGCACCACCCATGCCGCCGTCATGCCGACGACGGGCACGAGCATGGAGAACGGCGCCACGACCCCGGCGGGGTGGCGTGCCAGGAGCCCCGTCCACACACCCGACCCCAGGACGGTGCCGACCAGCACCGTGTAGGCCAGGCCGGCGAGCGCGACGACGCCCGAGCGCGTGCCCAGCGTGCCGAACGACTCGGCGATCCGGGCAGGCCCCTCGGTGAGCAGGGACAGCGCGAGCATGGGCAGCGGCGGCACCACCGACATCCACAGGGTGAGGTGCAGCGGCCGCGGCGGGTGCGCCTGCCGGCTGCAGACGTTGCCGAACGCCCACCCCAGGGCACCGGCCAGGGTCAGCAGGAACGGCAGCACGGCGGCGTGCTCGGCGCGCTGCCAGCCGACGAGCGCGAGGCCCGCCACGGCGACGAGGATCCCCACCAGCCGGCGGCCCGAGACCCGCTCGCGCAGGAACACCGCACCGAGCACCACGGTGAACGGCGCGGAGGCCTGGAGCACCAGCGACGCCAGGCCGGCCGGCATCCCGGCGGCCATGCCCCAATAGAGGAACAGGAACTGCAGGGTCCCGAACCCGATCCCGTACCCGACCAGCCACCGCAGCGGGACGTCCGGCCGCGGGACCAGCAGCACGGTGGGCACGGCGATGAGCGCGAAGCGCACCGCCACCAGCAGCATCGGCGGGAAGTGGCCCAGCGAGGCGTCGATGGCGAGGAAGTTCAGGCCCCACATCACGGCGACGGACAGGGCCAGGAGCCGGTCACGGGGCGACATGGCTCCATCGTGGTGCTGCGCTCTGTTTAGCACCATCACGAATCACGACATCCTCGTTGTAGCGTCGCTTCATGGACATCCGGCACCTGGACCTGCTGCGGGAGCTCGCGGCGCGGGGCAGCGTCACGGCGGTGGCCCGGGCGACGTACCGAACCCCGTCCGCCGTCTCGCAGCAGCTCAAGGCGGCGCAGCGCGAGCTCGGCGTCCGGCTCGTCGAGCCCGCCGGCCGTGGCCTGCGGCTCACCGAGGCCGGCCGGCTGCTGGCCGAGGGCGGCGCGGCCGTCGCCACCACGCTCGCGCAGGTGCAGGCCCGCTGGGACGCCTACCGGAGCGAGCCGTCGGGCACCGTGTCGGTGGCCGCGCTGCCGAGCGCGGCCACGTTCCTGCTGCCCGAGGTGGTGCGCCGGCTCGCGACGACGGCGATCTCCCTGCGCTGCAGCGACTTCGACCTCGCCGAGGCGGAGTTCGCCCGCCTGGCGGCGGACGACGACGTCGTGATCGCCCACAGCCTCACGGGCCCGCGCCCGGCGGGCGCGGACGGGCTCGTCGTCGTGCCCCTCGCGCGCGAGCCCCTCGACGTCGCGATGGCGGACGACCACCCGCTCGCGGCGCGCGCGGCGCTCACGCCCGACGACGTGGCCGGCGAGGACTGGATCGGCGTGCCGCCGGGATACCCGTTCGACACGGTGCTGCAGTCGCTGGCCCGTGCGGTGGGGCGCGAGCTCGCCGTCAGCCAGCGGCTGCGCGACAACCGCCTCGTGGAGGCGCTCGTCGCCTCGAGCCGTCACCTGGCGATCCTGCCCCGGTTCACCACGCCGACCGACGCCGGCGTGACGCTGCGCCCGCTCACCGGCGTGCCGGCCACCCGGCACGTCACGGCGCTCCTGCGCCCGGACCGGGCCGAGCGGCTCTCGGTGCGGCACGTGCTCGAGGTGCTGCGGGCGGTCGGTGCGGAGGGGGAGCGCCGCCACCGCCGCGGCGTCAGCGCGCCATCGCCGTGAGCACCCGCTGGACGCTGGAGCGCAGGCCCCATCGCTCGGTGAGCGCCTGCAGCGCCTCCGGGTCGGCGGGGGCGTGCGGCAGGGCGTCGTCGGCGTCGGGCAGCGGGATGTCCCGCGCCACGCGCACGACGGCGGGAGCGACGGCGAGGTAGTCCGCGGCGTCGAGCAACCGCTGCCGCTGGGTCTTCGTCAGGCGCGCGTCGCCGGCGTCCCGCGCGGCGAGCAGCGCCTCGAGAGAGCCGAACTCGGCGAGCAGCTTCGCCGCCGTCTTCTCGCCGATCCCGGGCACGCCGGGCAGCCCGTCGGAGGGGTCGCCGCGCAGCACGGCCATGTCGGCGTAGGCGTCGCCGTCGGCCACGCCGTACCTCTCGGCCAGGCGGGCCTGGTCCACGACGTCGGGGTCGCGCACTCCGCGGGCCGGGTACAGCACGCGCACGCCGGCGGCGTCGTCGACGAGCTGGAACAGGTCGCGGTCGCCGGTCATCACGGTCACCGGCCCGGTGCCCGTGGCGACGGCACGCGTCGTGAGCGTGCCGATGACGTCGTCGGCCTCGTAGCCCGGCGCGCCCACGCGCGCGATGCCCAGGGCCGCCAGCACGTCGGCGATCACGGCGATCTGCGGCACGAGCGTCTCGGGGACCTCCTCGACGTCCGCGCCCCCGGGGCCGGCACCGGGCTGCGCGACGCGGTGCGCCTTGTACGACGGGATGGCCGCCACCCGCCAGGCCGGGCGCCAGTCCACGTCCCAGCACGCGACGAGCCGGTCCGGGCGGTGCTCGGTGACCAGGAACGCGATGGTGTCGAGCAGGCCGCGCACGGCGTTCACCGGCTCGCCCTGCGGCGAGCGCAGGGAGTCCGGCACGCCGTGGAAGGCGCGGAAGTACAGGGACGCCGTGTCGAGCAGGAGGAGGCTCACGGGGACACTCTCGCACCCCGGGGTGACGTGCCCGCCGCGCCCCGCGGTGTCGGGGATGCTGCGCCCCGCGGTGTCGGGGATGCTGCGCCCCGCGGCGCGCGAGCGTCGTGCTTTCCCGGCTTCCGCACGCGGGAAGCCGGTGAACCGCGACGCTCGCCACCTCGTCGTACGGGGTGGGGCCGTCCCACGTCACCGAGGGGGATGCCGATGAGCCGGTCCGACACTGGCCCAGATGACGGCGCGCCGCGGGGTACGCCGCCGAGCGGCCGCGGCGCCGCAGTGGTGCTCGGCGCCGCCGTGGCCGGGCTGGCGGTCGTCGGCGTCGTCGCCACCGTCGAGGCTCCGCCCCCGCCGTGGGTCGGCACCGACGCGTGCCCCGCCGTCGGCTTCTCCAGCCTGCTCGAGGCGACCCTCTCCGGCGACACCGCCGGCGTGGCGCACGTCCAGGTGTGCGACGACGAGGGTTGGTGCGAGCCGCCGGCGCCGGACGACCCGGACGCCGGGGCGGTCGGGGTGCCGCCCGAGCGCCGCGGGCACACGTGGCTCCTGACCCTCTTCTCCTCGCCGGACCGAGTCGTGCTGCAGGCGCTCGACGCCGACGGCGCGGTGCTCGCCGAGACCGTCAGGGACGTCGAGTGGCGGCGGGTCGGCGGGCCGGAGCGGTGCGGCGGGCCGATGGAGGGCGAGACGACCTGGCGGCTGTGACCGCGCCCCCCGGCGCGCGAGCGTCGTACTTTCCCGGCTTCCGGGTGCGGGAAGCCGGGGAACTACGACGCTCGGCGCCGCGGCCCGGGTGCCCGCCGCGGCCCGGGTGCCCGCCGCGGCCCGGCTGCCCGCCGCGGTCAGCGGTGGTGGTGATGGTGCCGCCGGTCGTGGCGGCGCTCCCGGGCGGCGTCCTGCGTGGCGTTGAAGCGCTCGACGTCCGCCTCGCGGAACCGCCGGGCGGCGTCTGCGCCGACGCGCCACTCCTCCTCGCCGCCGCCGGCGGCCACCGGCCGCCACAGGAGCTCCCCCGGGAAGCGTGCGGCGACCCCGGCGAGCGGGGCGGACGCAGGGAGGCGGCCGGCCTTGTCCGGCTCGGCCATCGCCGACGCCCTGCGCGCCAGCGCGCGGGCGTCGCCCATGTCGCCCACCTGGCACACGAACTCGAGCGAGGGCCCGTACGGGGAGGCCTCGCGCCAGTGCACGACGACGGTCACGTCCCGAGCATCCCACCGACCTCAGGCCAGGAGAAGGACGGTCCCCAGCCCGAGCGCCACGCCGGCGAGCGACAGCAGCACGTGGGCCGCCGTCGTGGCGAGCGCCCGGCCGGGGTGCCCGCCCCGCAGCAGCGTCACCGCCTCGACCGTGGCCGTGGAGAAGGTGGTGAACCCGCCGCACAGCCCGGTCGCGAGCAGCAGCCGCCACGGCTCCAGGCCGTCGTCGGCGCCCGCCGTGAGCACCACGCCGGCCACGACGCCGATGGCGAGGGACCCCACCGCGTTGACCGTGACGGTGCCCCACGGCAGGGCGGTGGCGCGCCGGGCTCGGATGGCGTCCGCGACGACGAACCGGGCCGCCGCGCCGACGCCGCCGCCGACGGCGACGAGCAGGAACGCGAGCGGGCCGGTCACGGGGCTCCTCCCGTCCCGGAGGCCGGTCCGGGAGCGGCGTCGGGCGCCTGCAGCAGCCGCCCGGCCGCGCTCCGCGGCACCCGCGCCCCGGCGGCGACGCCGGCGAGCGCGGCCAGCGTGCCGAGCACGAGGCTGGCGCCGAGGTAGCCGACGGCGAGCGCGGCGGCGCCGTCGCGCAGGAGCTGGTCGACCTCCAGCGCGAACGACGAGTACGTGGTGAACCCGCCCAGCACGCCGGTGCCCAGGGTCAGCCGCAGGCGCTGCAGCCGCCGGGTCTCGGGCCCGCGGCGGGCCACCGCCTCCAGCAGCAGCCCCAGCAGGAACGCCCCGACGACGTTGACCGCCAGGGTGCCGAGCGGCCAGCCGCCCGGCGTCGGCAGCGCGAGCGCGGCGGCGTACCGCAGCGCCGACCCGACGGCGCCGCCGAGCGCGACCCAGCCGACCAGCCGCCAGTCCCGGTGCGGCACCCGCGCCGGTGGGACGGGGCGCCCCTCGGGAGCCCGCGGGGGGCGGGGGAGGGGCGCGGAGGTCACCGACCCATGGTGCAGCACGCGGCCGCCGGTGCGGCGCGAACCGGTGCGGACCGGCCGATGGCCGATGCGAACCACCGGGCCGGGGTCAGCGGTGCGCGGGTCGGTGCTCGGAGCTGGCTCCGGAGCATGCGCCGGAGCAGGTGCGGGTCGCCGAGCCGGGTCAGCCGTCGGCGGGCAGGCGCTCCGGCAGCCCGAACCGGGGGAACCACGTCCCGGTGTCGAGGAACGTGGTGATGCCGCTGACCCGGCCGTCGTCGTCACCCTCCAGCACCACCAGCCCCCACGCGTGGTACCCACCGCCGGGGGATGGTCGGTACTGCCCGAAGGCCGGCGACGCGTTCGCCCGCACGCGGACGCAGCGCGACCCGCGGCACTCCGCGCCGGGGCCGAGCATCCACGCGGCGATGTCCTCCTTGCCCTGCACCCACATCGTGTACGGCGGCATGTTGAGGACCGCGTCGTCGCGCAGCAGCGCGACGAGGGCGTCCATGTCGTAGCGCTCGAACGCGTCGAGGTACCGCTCGAGCATCGCCTCCGCCCAGGCGGTGCCCGGCTTCGGCGCCGGTGCAGCCTCGGCGTCCTCGCGCGACGGCGCCTTCTGCTCGAGGGTCGCCCGCGCCCGCTGCAGCGCGCTGTTCACGGCCGGCACCGACATCTCCAGCAGCCCGGCCACCTCGGCGGCCGACCAGCGCAGCACCTCCCGCAGCACCAGCACCGCCCGCTGGCGGGGCGGCAGGTACTGCAGCGCCGCCACGAACGCCAGGCGGATCGACTCGCGCCCCACCGCGACCTGCGCGGGGTCGCCCTCGCGCGGCAGCACGGCGTCGTCGGCCACGGGCTCCACCCAGCGCTCCTCGGGCAGGGTCTCGCCGAAGCTCTCCTCGACCGGGGCGGCCGGCCCGCCCAGGCCCATGGGACGCTCGCGGCGCGAGGCGGCGGAGCCGAGGTGGTCGAAGCAGACGTTGGTGGCGATGCGGTACAGCCACGAGCGCAGCGACGACCGGCCCTCGAACCGGCCGTAGGCGCGCCACGCCCGCAGCAGCGTCTCCTGGACGGCGTCGTCGGCCTCGAAGGCGCCGCCCAGCATGCGGTAGCAGTAGCCCCGCAGCTCGGTTCGGTAGGACTCCAGCGCGGCGGCGACGTCGTCGTCGGCGACCCGCGGCGCAGCGGTGGCCTGAGTCATGGCTCACACGCTACGCGGACGGTCCGACGAACGGCAGGGGCCGTGCGCCCGGTCAACCGTCCGCGCGGCGCCGGGCCACGGACACGCCGGACACGCCGGACACGCCGGCCCGACGGCGGGCCGTCACGCCCCGGTGTCCACCGGCGCCGTCGCGGTGTCCAGCTCGAACCACACGGTCTTGCCGCCGCCGGGCACGCCCTCACCGTCCGCGCCGAATTCACCCGCGCCGAGCGCGCCCGCGCCGAGTTCACCCGCGCCGCGAGCGCCCGCGCCGGCCGGGCCGGCGTCGCTGCCGCCCGCGCCACCGGCGTCGTGGACCTCGACGCCCCAGCGGGCGGAGAGCCGCTCGAGGAACTGCACGCCGCGGCCGGACAGCTCCGTGGGCTCCGGGTGGCGCACCACCGGCAGCGCGGTCGACCCGTCGTGCACGGCCACGCGCAGGGCCGAGCCGCCCACCTCGACCGTCACGGTGACCGGCGGCCCGGCGTGCTTGAGCGCGTTCGTGACCAGCTCGCTCGTGAGCAGCATCGCGGTGCGCCGCTCGCGGGCGCCGACGCCGGACGTCTCGAGCACGTCGTCGACCCACCGCCGCGCCGGGCCCAGGTCCTCCAGGCGCGGCGTCACCTGCCGCACCGCCTGCACCGGGCCCACCGAGGCCTGCACCCCCGTCGGCGCGGTGACGCGGGCGCGGACGGCGAGCACCGCGACGTCGTCCCGCTGCGGGCCGCTCACGAGCCGGCGCACGAGCGTCGGCGGCAGCGTCGAGGTGGGGGCGCCGCGCGTGGCGGCCAGCGCCCGGGCGAGCTCGGCGATCCGGTCGGCGAGCAGCATTCCGCGCCGCTCGACCAGCCCGTCGGTGTAGAGCAGCAGCGTCTCGCCGGGGCCCAGCACCGCCGTGTGGTCGTGCCGCGGCGTCGCGGGCGCGACGCCGAGCAGCAGGTCCGGGCGCGGGTCGAGCCGCTCCACGCTGCCGTCGCGGCGCAGCACCAGCGGCGGCGGGTGGCCGGCGTTCGACCACGTGACCAGGTACGACCCGGGCTCGAAGGGGTGCTCGCCGGGCAGCGGCAGGCGCTCCAGGCGCACGACGACGGCGCTCGCGCCCGCGCGCGGGCCGAGCCGGTCGTTGGCGCGGTCGAGCAGCGTCAGCAGCGCCGAGGGCAGCTCGTCGTGGCTCCACGCCAGGGCCCGCAGCATCGAGCGCAGCTGGCCCATCTGCGCCGCCGCCGCCATGTCGTGGCCCGTGACGTCGCCGATCATCAGCACGGTGGTGTCCTCGTCGATCGCCACCGCGTCGTACCAGTCGCCGCCCACCTGGTCGGTGCGGGTGGCGGGCACGTACGTCGAGGCGATGTCGAGGTGCGGGACGGTCGGGGGCGCGGTGAGCAGCGCCTCCTGCAGCGTGGTGGCCACGTGCCGGCGCTCCTCGAGCAGCGCCACGCGGTCGAGCGCGTGCGCCACGTACTGCGCGAGCGTCGCCTCCAGCGCCGCGGCGTCCGGGTCGTGCTCGCGGTCGTCGCTCCACCCGGTGACGACCACGCCCACCACTGACCCGCGCGCGACCACCGGCAGGAACGACCACGCGCCGCCGACGGGCACGTGCGGTGCCACCGACGGGTACGCCGCGAGGAGCTCCGCGTGGCTGCGGAAGTACATCGGCTGGCCGGTGCGCACCACCTGCGCCAGCGGCCGCGGGTCGTCGATCCGGGCCCGCGCCATGGAGGGCGGCAGGTAGGGGTCCTGCGTGTCCGGCGAGACGTAGCCGATGCGCCGCCGGTCGCGGTCGACGAGCGCCAGGGCGGACCAGCGCGCGCCCGCGCCCGCGCGCAGGATCTCCAGGATCCGCTCCTCGACCTGTGCCGCGGTGGTGGCGTCCGCGAACGTCTCGGACAGGCTCAGCAGCAGCTGCGAGCGCCGCTGCGCCCGCCGCGCGGCGCGCTCGGCAGCCTGGGCGCGCTCGCGCTCGGTGCGCAGGCGCATCTCGCCGCTGCAGGTCGCGGCGAGGTCGGCCAGGGTGGCGAGGTCCGTCGCGGTCCAGGACCGCGGGCGGTCGTCGACGGCGAACAGCGCGCCGACGGCGCCCGGGCCGGCGGCGTGCACGGGGTAGGCGGCGAGGGCGGCCACCGGGCGGCCGACCAGCGCCGCCACGGACGGCGCGTCGACGTCGGCGGCGGCGTCGGACAGCACGAGCGGACCGGAGTCGATCACGCGGCGGGTGAGGGGCTGCGTCACCTCCAGGCGGCGCGCGGCCTGCACGGGCTCGGCGAGGCCGAGCGCCCCGGGCAGCGCGATGCCGCCGGGCACGAGGAAGGAGACGAACGCCGCGGGGACGCCGATCTGGCGGTGCACGAGGCGCGCCACGCGGTCGAACACCTCGTCCGCAGCGGTCAGCCCGAGGCGGGGCTGGCGGGCAGCCTGCACGTCGGGAGCCATTGGGCCAGTAAAGGCCACGACGCCCCCGCAGTTCCAGGAGCGCTCCCGGCGGGGTCGCAGGTCGGCCCGTGGGGCCGCCCCGCCGGGCCGGCGTGCCGCGCCGCCCGCCGGGCGGTCAGGCCTTCAGCAGCCCGCGGCGGTGCGCGACGGCGACGGCCTCGGCCCGCCCGGACACCCCGAGCTTGGCCAGCAGGTTCGACACGTGGACGCTGACCGTCTTGGTGGAGATGTACAGGCGCTCGCCGATCTGCCGGTTGCTCAGGCCCTGCGCGACCAGGGCGAGCACCTCCTCCTCGCGGTCGGTGAGGGGCGACGGCCCCTCGCGCCGCACGCCGGGCAGCGCCACGCGCGCCCGCCGCGCCCACGCGCGGACCGCGGCGGCCAG
>NZ_LWGM01000072.1 GCF_001750215.1 Isoptericola variabilis
GCCCACGCCGGGCGGCGCGGGCTGGCGCTCGGCGTCGTGCACCGCCTCCTCGACGCGATGCTCGCGGCGGGCGCGACGCCGTCCGGCCTGCGGGCCGCGGTCGGCCCTGCGGTCTGCGGCGAGTGCTACGAGGTCCCCGCGGCGCTGCGCGACGAGGTGGCCGAGGCCGTCCCGGCCGCGCGGGCCACCACGCGGCAGGGCACCCCGGCCCTGGACCTGCCCGCAGGGGTCGAGGCACAGCTCGCGGAGCGCGGGGTGGCGACCACGCGCGTGGCGCGGTGCACGCTCGAGGACCCGGACCTGTTCTCGCACCGGGCCGCCACGGCGGCCGGCACGACGACGGGCCGGCAGGCCGGGGTGGTCGTGCTGGCCTAGCAGCAACGACGCCCAGCAGCGCCGACACCCGCAGGACGGTGGGTCGGGAGCGCGGCGCTCCGGCGTGTCGCGCACCGCCCGCCGGTGTCGCTGGCTACCGTGCGAGGAGCCGGACGACCAGCGCGGACGGCGATCGGGCAGGCCGACGAAACGGAGTGGGAGCGATGGCCGGAGCGCTTCGCAAGACGATGCTGTACCTGGGGCTCGCCGACGACCAGGGCGAGCGGGACGAGTACGTCGAGGAGTACGACGACGAGCTGGAGGCACCGGTGCGTGACGAGTACCAGGCGGAGGTGACGCCGCTGCGCCGCCCCGCCCTGCGGGAGGCGACCCCGGCGCCGGCCGCCGACCTGCGGCGGATCACCACGATCCACCCGCGCTCCTACAACGACGCCCGCCTCATCGGCGAGGCGTTCCGCGGCGGCACGCCCGTGATCATGAACCTGTCCGACATGGACGACGCCGACGCCAAGCGCCTGGTGGACTTCTCCGCCGGCCTGATCTTCGGCCTGCACGGCTCGATCGAGCGCGTCACCAACAAGGTGTTCCTGCTCTCGCCCGAGCACGTCGAGATCGCCGGCGAGGACGACGTCGACACGGCGCCCAAGGGCCCGGGGCACTTCTACAACCAGAGCTGACCGGGCTCGACCGCTCCCGGGCCGGCTCCGCCGGCCCGTCGCTCCGGCGCGCCGACGGCCCGGCCGCCGTCCCGACGCCTGCCGACGGCGGGCACCCTGCGGGGTGCCCGCCGTCGTCGTGCCTCCCCATGCCTCCCATGTCTCCCCGCGCCCCGCCCTGCGACCCCGCGCGCCGGGGGGAACCGGCCTCGCACCGCCGCCCGGAGGCCCCCGATCCCGTAGGTTGGTGCCCGTGAGCGTCATCTTCAGCCTCATCGGGCTGGTCCTGTGGCTGTACCTGCTGTGCCTGGTCGTGCGCATGGTCCTCGACTGGGTGCAGTACTTCGCGCGCGACTGGCGTCCCCGGGGGATCGTGCTCGTCCTCGCCGAGGGCGTCTACACCGTGACCGACCCGCCGCTGCGCGCCCTGCGCCGCGTGATCCCGCCCCTGCGCCTCGGCAACGTGGGGCTGGACCTCGGGTTCATGATCCTGTTCTTCGTCGTCCTCGTGGCCTCCAACGTCTTCACCCAGCTCGGGCGCTGACCAGCGCTCCGGGCCCCGGCGCGGCGCCCACGTCCGTGCTTGTGCAGGAATCGTGTGCGGCACGCCGACGCGCTGGTGCGCGCGCGGCTCTGCGGGGGGTCGTCCGCTACCGTGGGTCACCGACGACCGGACAACCGACGGCAACGAGGTGACACACGATGGCGCTGCTCACAGCAGAGGACATCCTGAACAAGAAGTTCTCGGCGACGAAGTTCCGCGAGGGCTACGACGTGGAGGAGGTCGACGACTTCCTCGACGAGGTGGTGCGGACCCTCACGGCCGTCCAGGAGGAGAACGAGGACCTGCGGTCCAAGCTGGCCGCCGCCGAGCGCCGGGTCGCCGAGCTCTCCCGCTCCGACGCCGCCGCGGCCGCGAAGCCCGCGCCGGTCGCCGCCCCGGCCCAGGCCCCGGCGCCCACGCCGGCTCCGGCCCCCGCGCCGCGGGCCGCGGAGCCCGAGTCCGCGACCGGCATGCTGCAGCTGGCGCAGAAGCTCCACGACGACTACGTCCGCTCCGGCCAGGAGGAGGGCGACCGGCTCATCTCCGAGGCCAAGGCCGAGGGTGCCCGCATCGTCCGCGAGGCGGAGGAGACCAGCCACCGCACGCTGTCGCAGCTCGAGCAGGAGCGCTCGCTCCTGGAGCGCAAGATCGACGAGCTGCGCCTGTTCGAGCGTGACTACCGCACGCGCCTCAAGAGCTTCCTGCAGAACCTGCTCGGCGACCTCGACGCCCGCGGGTCCGCGCTCCCGCCGCGCAACAACGCGCAGGCCGCGACGCCGCAGATCTGACGGCGGCACCGGGCCGCGCGCGTCGCGGCCCCGGGTCACCTCCGACCCCGTCCGGACCGGCCCGCACAACCACCCGCACCCGAGGTGCGGCGTGGGTTGTGCGGGCCGGTCCGCGCACTTACGCTGCGGGGACTCCGTAGCCAGCCGGGCGAGGAGCGGGCCGACAAGGGGCAGCGATGACGAAGCCTTCGACCACCGCGCGTGCCGCGATCACCCAGACGTTCCCGAACCTCGCCCGCGACGTCGAGAGCTTTCCCGTGCGCGACGGCGAGGAGCCCTGGACCCTCGCCGAGATCGAGGAGCTCGCGGTGCTGCTGCTCGAGGACCGCGTCCGGCTGGAGGCCGAGCTGGCCGCGGCCGACAAGGAGCTCAGTGACCTGCTGCGCAACTCCGGCGACGGTGCCGGCGACGACCAGGCCGACTACGGCTCGAGCGCCCTGGAGCGCGAGCACGAGCTGACGCTCGTGAACAACCTGCGCGACCTGCTCGCCCAGACGCGGCACGCCATCGAGCGCATCAAGGCGGGCACGTACGCCACCTGCGAGATCACCGGCCTGCCGATCGGCAAGGCGCGGCTGCAGGCGTTCCCCCGGGCCACGCTGTCGGTCGAGGCGAAGGCGCGCGAGGAACGGCGCTGACGCCGTCGGCCGGTGGGGGCGTCCGCCGCCCCTAGACTGGCGGGCGATGTCCAGAACCCCCGCCCCCCGGGCGTCCGCGCGGTCGCGGCGCCTGACCGCGCTCGCCGCCGCCCTGACCGCCGTCGTCCTGGCCGCCGACCAGCTCACCAAGTGGTGGGCGACGTCGGCGCTCGTCGAGGGCGGCGAGCCGGTCCGCCTGGTCGGCCACCTGCTGTCCCTGCGGCTGATCTTCAACCCCGGCGCCGCGCTGTCCATCGGTACCGGGATGACCGGCGTGCTCACCGTCGTCGTGGTGGCGGTGGTCGTGGTGATCGTGCGCCAGATGCGCCGCATCGGGTCGCGAGGCTGGGCGGTGGCGCTGGGCCTGCTGCTCGGCGGGGCGCTCGGCAACCTCGTCGACCGGCTCGCGCGCGAGCCCGGCTTCGCCCGCGGCCACGTCGTCGACTTCATCGACTACGCCGGCTTCTTCGTCGGCAACGTCGCCGACATCGCCATCGTGGCGGCGGCCGCGCTGATCATCCTGCTCTCGCTGCGCGGCATCGGCGTGGACGGGCGTCGCGAGGGGGAGAAGGACGCGGACGACGCGCAGGACACGGACGGCCGGCAGGGCCCGGCGGGGGCGGAGGGCCGGGCGGCCCAGGACCCGGCGGCCACCGGCGCCGGACCGGACGGCGCAGCCCCCGCCCGCCCGGCCGAGCGCTCCGAGGAGGCCTGATGGCGCTGCGCACGCTGCCGGTGCCCGACGGGCTCGCCGGCGAGCGCGTGGACGCCGCGCTCGCCCGCATGCTCGGCTTCTCCCGCACCCAGGCCGCCGAGCTGGCCGCCGCGGGCGCGGTGCGCCTCGACGGGCGCGAGGTCGGCAAGTCCGACCGGCTGGCGGCCGGCGGCTGGCTCGAGGTGGACGTGCCCGACCCGCGGAGCGCGCCCGCGCCGGAGCCCGAGCCGGTGCCCGGCATGGGCATCGCCTACGAGGACGACGACGTCGTCGTGGTGGACAAGCCGGTCGGGGTGGCGGCCCACCCGTCGCCGGGCTGGACGGGCCCGACGGTCGTCGGCGCGCTCGCCGCGGCCGGGTACCGGGTGTCCACCTCGGGCGCCGCGGAGCGCCAGGGCATCGTGCACCGCCTCGACGTGGGGACCTCGGGGCTCATGGTCGTGGCCAAGAGCGAGGCGGCGTACTCGGCGCTCAAGCGGGCCTTCAAGGAGCGCACGGTGGACAAGGTCTACCACGCGCTGGCGCAGGGGCACCCGGAGCCGACGGTGGGCACGATCGACGCGCCGATCGGACGGCACCCCAGCGCCGACTACCGGTTCGCCGTCGTCGCCGACGGCAAGCCGTCGGTGACCCACTACGAGGTGCTGGAGATGCTGCCGGCCGCCTCGCTGGTCGAGGTGCACCTCGAGACGGGCCGCACGCACCAGATCCGCGTGCACTTCTCCGCGCTGCGCCACCCGCTGGTGGGCGACCTCACCTACGGCGCCGACCCGGTGCTGGCGTCCAGGGTGGCGCTGACCCGCCAGTGGCTGCACGCCGTGCGGCTCGGCTTCGAGCACCCGCTGTCGGGCCGGTGGGTCGAGGTGGAGTCGGCCTATCCCGAGGACCTGGACCACGCCCTCGAGGTGGTCCGGGGTGCGTACGGTGGTTGACCCGGCCGTGCGGGTCGAGCGGGTGACGACGCCCGAGCAGCTCGCCGAGGCGTTCGCCGTCCGCACGGCGGTGTTCGTCGTCGAGCAGCAGGTGCCCGCCGAGCTCGAGCTCGACGAGCTCGACCACGCGCCGACGACGACGCACGTCGTCGCCCGGCGGACGGACGGCGGCGACGTCGTCGGCACCGCGCGCCTGCTCACCGACCCGGCGCACCCGGGCGAGGTGCACGTCGGGCGGGTCGCCGTCGCGGCCGGGGCGCGCGGCACGGGAGCGGGCGCGGCGCTGATGCGCGCGCTCGAGGAGGTGGCGCTGGCCGAGCACGCGGGGCCGGACGGGACCGTGACGGTGCTGCTGTCCGCCCAGGTGCCGGCGATCGGGTTCTACGAGCGCCTCGGGTACGCGATCACCGGACCGGTCCACCTCGACGCCGGCATCGAGCACCGCGACGCGGCGAAGGTGGTCGGGTAGGGCCCGCGACCAGCCCTCGACGGGCGAGCCTGCGCCCTTCCCGGTAGGAACGGGGGCCATGACCGTCGTCGGCTTCCACCACTCGCACGAGCAGGTCCATCCCGCCGCGCTCCTGGCCGCCGCCCGGCGTGCCGAGGAGGCCGGCTTCGACGCCGCCATGTGCTCCGACCACTGGGCGCCGTGGGGCACCGCGCAGGGCCACTCCGGCTACGCGTGGTCGTGGCTCGGCGCCGCGATGGCCACGACCGGCCTGCCCTTCGGGGTCGTCAACGCCCCCGGGCAGCGGTACCACCCGGCCGTGATCGCCCAGGCGGCGGCGACGCTCGGCGCGATGTTCCCGGGACGGTTCTGGGTCGCCCTGGGCAGCGGGCAGAACCTCAACGAGCACATCACGGGCGACGGGTGGCCGGCCAAGGACGTGCGGGACGCCCGGCTGCGCGAGTGCGTGGACGTCATCCGGGCCCTGCTCGACGGCGAGGAGGTGACCCACGACGGGCTCGTGCGGGTGCACGAGGCCAAGCTCTGGACGCTGCCCGACGTCCGCCCGCTGCTGATCGGGCCCGCCGTCACGCCGGAGACGGCGCGGCGGCACGCCGACTGGGCCGACGGCCTCGTGACCGTGAACCAGCCGCCCGAGGTGCTCGAGAAGGTGGTCCGCGAGTACCGCGACGCGGGCGGCCGCGGCACCGTCGCCCTGCAGGTGCACGTGTGCTGGGCACCGGACCCCGAGACGGCGATGGGCGTCGCGCGCGAGCAGTGGCGCGGGAACGCGTTCGGCCCGCCGCTCGCCTGGGACATCCAGACGCCCGAGGAGTTCGACGCCCGCGCGGCGTCCATGGACGACGCGAAGATCCGCGCCAGCGTGCTCGTCGAGCACGACCCGGCCCGCCTGCGCGACCGGCTGGCGGCGCTGGTGGGGATCGGCTTCGACGCGGTCTACCTCCACCAGGTCGCGACCGACCCGCGGCCCGGCCACGACAAGCACGACGACGCCGACCCGGCCGCGACGCCCCGCAGCGCGACCCTCGACGCGTTCCTCGACATGGCCGCCGAGCACCTCGTGCCCCAGCTCAAGGGCCTGGCATGAGGATCCGCGACACCGGCGACCTGTGGTGGAAGAACGCCGTCGTCTACTGCCTCGACGTCGAGACGTTCATGGACTGGGACGACGACGGCGTCGGCGACCTGCCCGGCCTGGTCCAGCGCATCGACCACCTGGCCGACCTCGGCGTCACGTGCCTGTGGCTCATGCCCTTCTACCCGACCGCCGACCTCGACGACGGCTACGACATCACCGACTTCTTCGGCGTCGACCCGCGCCTGGGCGACGCCGGCGACCTCGTCGAGCTCGTCCGCACGGCGCGCGACCGGGGCATCCGGGTCATCGCCGACCTGGTCGTCAACCACACCTCCGCCGAGCACCCGTGGTTCCAGGCCGCCCGGAGCAGCAAGGACAACCCGTTCCGCGACTTCTACGTGTGGCGCTCGGACCCGCCGCCCGACACCTCCGACCAGGTCGTCTTCCCCGACAAGGAGGAGGGCATCTGGACCAAGGACGAGCGCACCGGCGAGTGGTACCGGCACCGCTTCTACCGCCACCAGCCCGACCTCAACACCGCGAACCCGAAGGTCCGCGACATGGTCGCCAAGGTCGTCGGGTACTGGACCGAGCTCGGGCTGTCCGGCTTCCGCGTCGACGCCGTGCCGTTCTTCCTCGCCGACACGGCGGCGAACCCTAGCGACGACGTCGAGCACCCGCACCAGTACCTCAAGGAGCTGCGCGCGCTGCTCACCCGCCGCGCGGGCGACGCGATCCTCATGGGCGAGGTCAACCTCCCGTACGACCAGCAGCTGCCGTTCTTCGGCGACGGGGACGGCGACGGCGAGGACGACGGTCCCGAGCTCACCCTGCAGTTCGACTTCGTCGGGATGCAGCAGCTCTACCTGGCGCTGGCCCGGCAGGACGCCGGGCCGATCGCCCGCACGCTCGCGCAGCGCCCGCGCATCCCGCGCGACGCGCAGTGGGCCACGTTCGTGCGCAACCACGACGAGCTGACGCTCGACAAGCTCGACGAGGACGAGCGCCAGGAGGTGTTCGCCGCCTTCGGCCCCGACCCGGACATGCAGCTGTACGGCCGCGGCCTGCGCCGCCGGCTGCCGCCGATGCTGGACGGGGACCCGCGCCGGGTGCGCATGGTCTACTCGCTGCTCTTCGCGCTGCCCGGCACCCCGGTGCTGTTCTACGGCGAGGAGATCGGCATGGGGGAGAACCTCGCCGCCGAGGGCCGGCTCGCGGTCCGCACGCCGATGCAGTGGAGCTCTGGTCCGGGCGGTGGCTTCTCCCGTGCGGAGCCGGGGCGGCTCGCCGGGCCCGTGACCGACGGCGGGTTCGGCCCGGACCACGTCAACGTCGCCGACCAGCGCCGCGACGGCGGCTCGCTCCTGACGTTCGTGCAGACGCTCGTGCGCCGGTACCGCGAGTGCCCGGAGCTCGGCTGGGCCGAGGAGGTCGAGATCCTCGAGCAGCCGCACGCCGCGGTGCTGGCCCACCGCAGCACGTGGGACGACGCGTCGATGGTCGCGCTGCACAACCTCGGGCCGGAGCCGGTCGTGGTGCCCCTGCGGCTCGACGACTGCACCGAGGACGCCCGGCTCGTCGACCTGCTCGCCGACGACGCGTACGACGTCGCCGCGGACGGCCGGGTCCAGGTCGCGCTGGACGCCTACGGCTACCGGTGGCTGCGCGTGGTGCGGCCGGGGTCGCGGCGGCTCCTGTAGCCCGGCACGCGGGCACCGGGGCCCTGCGCGCGGCTTTCCGGGTGTCGGAGGGGGCGACCTAGACTCACCGCATGCCCGCCGCGACCGACGACTTCGTCCACCTGCACGTGCACACCGAGTTCTCGATGCTCGACGGGGCGGCGCGCATCGGGGACCTGGTCGACGAGGTCGCGCGGCAGGGGCAGAAGGCCGTGGCGATCACCGACCACGGCTACCTGTTCGGCGCCTTCGAGTTCTGGTCGCAGGCGACCAAGAAGGGCATCAAGCCGATCATCGGCGTCGAGGCGTACGTCACGCCGGGCACCAGCCGGTTCGACCAGAAGCGCGTGCGCTACGGCCAGCAGGGCCAGGAGGCCGACGACGTCTCGGCCCGCGGCGCGTACACCCACATGACCCTGTGGGCCAAGAACAACGACGGCATGCACAACCTCTTCCGGGCGTCGTCGCTGGCGTCGCTCGAGGGGCAGATGGGCAAGTGGCCCCGCATGGACCGCGAGCTGCTCGAGCGCTACAGCCCGGGCCTCATGGCCACCTCGGGCTGCCCGTCGGGGGAGATCCAGACCCGCCTGCGCCTGGGCCAGTACGACGAGGCGCTGCGCGCGGCCGGCGAGCTGCAGGACATCTTCGGCAAGGACGACTTCTACGTCGAGCTGATGGACCACGGCCTGGACATCGAGACCCGGGTCACCCAGGACCTGCTGCGCCTGGCCCGGCAGATCGGCGCGCCGCTCGTGGCCACCAACGACCTCCACTACGTCAAGGAGGAGGACGCGACGAGCCAGGAGGCGCTGCTCGCGATCAACTCCGGCTCGACGCTCGACGACCCGAACCGCTTCAAGTTCGACGGCACCGGCTACTACGTGAAGTCGTCGGCCGAGATGGCGCACCTGTTCCGCGAGCTGCCCGAGGCGGTGAGCAACACGCTGCTCATCGCCGAGAAGTGCGACGTCTCGTTCGACACCCAGGCCAACTACATGCCGAAGTTCCCCGTCCCCGAGGGCGAGGACGAGATCTCCTGGTTCGTCAAGGAGGTCGAGCGGGGCATCGAGCGCCGCTACCCGCAGGGCGCGTCCGACGCCGTGCGGGCCCAGGCCAAGTACGAGACCGACGTCATCATCCAGATGGGCTTCCCGGGGTACTTCCTCGTGGTCGCCGACTTCATCAACTGGTCCAAGGCCCAGGGCATCCGCGTCGGGCCGGGCCGCGGCTCGGCGGCCGGCTCGATGGTGTCCTACCTCATGGGCATCACCGAGCTCGACCCGCTCGAGCACGGCCTGATCTTCGAGCGGTTCCTCAACCCCGAGCGCGTGTCGATGCCCGACGTCGACGTCGACTTCGACGAGCGCCGGCGCGGCGAGGCGATCAAGTACGTCACCGAGAAGTACGGCTCGGACCGCGTCGCCCAGATCGTCACCTACGGCACCATCAAGGCCAAGCAGGCCATCAAGGACTCCGCGCGCCTCCTCGGCATGCCGTTCGCGATGGGGGAGAAGCTCACCAAGGCCATGCCGCCGGCGGTGATGGGCAAGGACATCCCGCTGTCCGGCATCTTCGACCCGCAGCACCCGCGCTACCCCGAGGCGGGCGAGTTCCGCCAGGTGCACGACACCGACCCGGAAGCGCAGCGCGTCGTCGAGCTCGCGCGCGGCATCGAGGGCCTGAAGCGGCAGTGGGGCGTGCACGCCGCGGGCGTCATCATGTCCAGCGAGCCGCTGATCGACATCATCCCGATCATGAAGCGCCCGCAGGACGGCGCGGTCATCACGCAGTTCGACTACCCGACGTCCGAGGGCCTCGGCCTGATCAAGATGGACTTCCTCGGGCTGCGCAACCTCACGATCCTCGACGACGCGCTCGAGAACATCGTCAACAACGGCAAGGACCCGGTCGCGATCGAGCACGTCGCGCTCGACGACAAGGCGACCTACGAGCTGCTCGGCCGCGGTGACACCCTGGGCGTGTTCCAGCTCGACGGCGGCCCGATGCGCGCGCTGCTGCGCCAGATGCGGCCGGACAACTTCGAGGACATCTCCGCCGTCATCGCGCTGTACCGGCCCGGGCCGATGGGCATGAACTCGCACACGAACTACGCGCTGCGCAAGAACGGCCTGCAGGAGATCACCCCGATCCACCCCGAGCTGGCCGAGCCGCTCGCGGAGGTCCTGGACACCACCTACGGCCTCATCGTGTACCAGGAGCAGGTGCAGAAGGCCGCGCAGGTGCTCGCCGGGTACTCGCTCGGCCAGGCCGACCTGCTGCGCCGCGCGATGGGCAAGAAGAAGAAGGAGATCCTCGACAAGGAGTTCGTGCCCTTCCAGGCGGGCATGCGCGAGCGGGGCTACTCCGACGGCGCCATCCAGGCGGTGTGGGACACCCTCGTCCCGTTCGCCGGCTACGCCTTCAACAAGGCGCACTCCGCCGGCTACGGCCTGGTGTCGTACTGGACCGCCTACCTCAAGGCGAACTACCCGGCCGAGTACATGGCGGGCCTGCTGCAGTCCACCCGAGAGGACAAGGACAAGCTCGCCCTCTACCTCAACGAGTGCCGCCGGATGCACATCACCGTGCTCCCGCCGGACGTCAACGACTCGGCCGCCAAGTTCACCGCCGTCGGCCAGGACATCCGCTTCGGCCTGTCCGGCGTGCGCAACGTCGGCACCAACGTGGTCGAGGCGATCATCGCCGCCCGCGAGGAGAAGGGCGCCTTCACCTCGTTCACCGACTTCCTCGACAAGGTCCCGGCCGTGGTGTGCAACAAGCGCACCATCGAGTCGCTGATCAAGGCCGGCGCGTTCGACTCGCTCGGCCACGCCCGCCGCGCGCTGCTCGTGGTGCACGAGCAGGCCGTGGACTCGGTCATCTCCGTCAAGCGCAAGGAGGCGGAGGGCCAGTTCGACCTGTTCGCCGGCTTCGGCGGGGGCGGCGACGACGAGCCGGCCGTCTCCTTCGCCGTCGAGGTCCCGGACCTGCCGGACTGGGAGAAGAAGCAGAAGCTCGCGTTCGAGCGCGAGATGCTCGGCCTGTACGTGTCCGACCACCCGCTGTCCGGCCTCGAGCACGTGCTCGCGCGGTCGGCGGACACCTCGATCGCCTCGCTGGTCGCGGACGAGGGGCGGCCGGAGAACTCGGTCGTCACGGTGGCCGGCCTCATCACGTCGCTGCAGCGCAAGATGAGCAAGAACGGCAACCCCTGGGCGGCCGTGACCCTCGAGGACCTCGAGGGCTCCGTCGAGGTGATGTTCTTCGGCGAGACGTACCTGGCCTACTCCACGGCGCTCGCGGAGGACCAGGTGGTGGCGATCCGCGGGCGGGTGCGTCGGCGTGACGACCAGCTCTCGCTGCAGGCCATGGAGGTGTCGCTGCCGGACACCTCAGCCGTGGCCGACGCGCCGGTCCAGGTCACCGTCCCGCACACCCGCTGCGTCGAGCCCACCATGGCGCGGCTGCGCGAGGTCCTGGCCACGCACCCGGGGTCCGCCGAGGTGCACATCACCGTCGCAGAGCCGGGCAAGCGCACGGTTGTGCGCGCGGCGGACGCCCTGCGCGTGGAGAAGTCGCCCGCGCTGTTCGGCGACCTCAAGGCGCTGCTCGGGCCGAGCTGCCTCGGGTGAGCGGGCCGCTGAGCGAGCCCGAGCGCGAGGCGGGCCGTGCGCCGGGCCGCGAGCCGGGGCGTGCGGTGGGGCCGCTGCGCGGCGGCTGGGACGACGGCTCCGCCGACCACCGCTTCCGCGTCGTGCCCGCGGCGTACGTCTACCTGCGCCGGGTCGTCGACGACGGCGGCCGGGCGCGCGAGGAGGTGCTGCTGCAGCTGCGGCAGGGCACCGGCTTCATGGACGGGCACTGGGCCGCCGCCGCGGCGGGGCACGTCGAGCCGGGGGAGTCCGTGGTGGCCGCCGCGGTGCGCGAGGCGCGCGAGGAGCTCGACGTCGTCGTCGCGCCGGGCGACCTCGTGCCCGTCACCGTGATGCACCGCGGACAGCCCGGTGGACCCGCGCTCGAGCAGCGCGTCGACGTCTTCTTCGCGGCCACGCGGTGGGACGGCACGCCGCGCCTCGCCGAGGCGGCCAAGGCGGCCGCCGTGCGGTGGTTCCCGCTCGACGCGCTGCCGGACCCCGTGGTGCCGCACGAGCGGCGCGTGCTCGAGGCGCTGCGCGCTGCCGGTCCAGGCGGTGACGTGCCCCGGCTGCTGACCGACGGGTTCGTCCCGGACGCCGGCGCCTGAGCACCGGCGCCTGAGCACCGGCGCCTGAGCGCCGGCGTCGGCGCCGAGGCCGGCGCCGAGGCCGGCGCCGCCGACCGCACCGACGACCGGCTCGACGTCGTCGGGCCCCACCCGCGCGAGCTGCAGCAGCCGGGTCTGCGCGCCCTCGCCGACGAAGTCGCGCACCCGCTCGCTCGCCGGGTGCGCGAGCACCGACAGCGGCGGCGCCACCTGCTCGAGGACGCCGCCCCGGCCGAGGACGGCCACGCGGTCGGCGAGCCGCACGGCCTCGTCGATGTCGTGGGTCACGAGCACCACCGTGGTGCCGACGTCGGCGAGGATGCGCCCCACCTCGGCCTGCAGCAGGCGGCGCCGCTCGGGGTCGACGGCGCCGAACGGCTCGTCGAGCAGCAGCACCGGCGGGTCGGTGGCCAGGGCCCGGGCCACGCCGACCCGCTGGCGCTCGCCGCCCGAGAGCTGGTGGGGGTAGCGGCGGCCGTACGTGGCCAGCGGTAGGCCGACGAGCTCGAGCACCTCGGCGACCCGGTCGCGGGTGCGGCGCCGGTCCCAGCCGAGCAGCCGCGGCACCGTGGCGACGTTCGCGGCCACGGTGCGGTGCGGCAGCAGGCCGACGTCCTGGATGACGTACCCGGTGCGCCGCCGCAGCCGCACGGGGTCGGTGCGCGCGACGTCCTCGCCGTCGATCAGCACCCGCCCGCCGGTGGGCTCCACGAGCCGGTTGATCATCCGCAGGGTGGTGGACTTGCCGCAGCCGGAGGGCCCGACGAGGGCGAGCACCTCCCCCGGCTCGACGACGAGGCTCAGCGACCCGACGGCCACCGTCCCGTCGGGGTACTCCTTGCGGACGGCGTCGAGCTCGATGCGCGCGGACACGACCCCGACACTAGCCGTGCCGGCCGGCGGCGCCCGTTAGGTTCGGGGGATGCCCGGCAACCCGTGGTTCTCGCTCGAGTGGGTCCGCGCCAACGCGGACGTGCTCGCCGCACGCTCCTGGCAGCACCTGCTGCTGACGCTGGAGGCGGTGGCGATCGCCGCTGCCGTCGCGGTGCCGCTGGCGCTGCTGGTGGCCCGACGGCGGCGCACGGCCGCCGCCGTCGTCGGGACCGCCTCCGTCCTCTACACGGTGCCGTCCCTGGCGCTCTTCGCGATCCTCGCACCGCTGCTGGGCATCGGGCGCACGCCGGTGCTCGTGGGCCTGGTGCTCTACGCGCTGCTCGTGATCCTGCGCCAGACGCTCGCCGGGCTGCAGTCGGTGGACCCCGCGGCGCTCGACGCGGCGCGCGGGCTCGGGTACGGCCCGGCGCAGGTCACGCTCCGGGTGCGCCTGCCCGCCGCGCTGCCGGCGCTGGTGTCGGGCCTGCGTCTCGCCACGGTCACCACCGTGGCGCTGGTCACCGTCGGCGTCGTCGTCGGCTACGGCGGGCTCGGGCAGCTGATGTTCGAGGGCTTCCGCAACAACTTCCACCGCGCGGAGATCACCGCCGCCACGCTCGGCTGCCTGCTCCTGGCGCTGGTGCTCGACACGCTGCTGTGGGCGGCCGGGCGGGCCGCCACCCCGTGGCTGCGCGGGCGGGCCGACGGCGGCCGGGCGCGGGC
>NZ_LWGM01000073.1 GCF_001750215.1 Isoptericola variabilis
CCCGCCGCCTGGCCGCCGAGGGCTGGCGCGTCGTCGTCGCCGCGCGCCGCGCCGACCGGCTCGAGGCGCTCGCGGCCGAGACCGGCGCGGAGGCGTTCCCGCTCGACGTCACCGACGACGACGCCGTCGCCGCGCTGGTGGAGCACCTGCGCGCGACCGGCGGGCTGGACGCCGTCGTGAACAACGCCGGCGGCGCGCTGGGCCTGGACCGGGTCGAGGACGCCGACCTCGAGGGCTGGCGCCGCATGTACGACCTCAACGTGCTCGGCACGCTGCGGGTGACCAAGGCGCTGCTGCCGCTGCTGCGGGAGTCGGCGCAGCGCACCGGCGGGTCCGACGTCGTCGTCGTGACGTCCACGGCGGCGCACGACGCGTACGAGGGCGGCGCCGGCTACACCGCCGCCAAGCACGCCGAGCGGATGCTCGCGACGACGCTGCGCTGGGAGGTCGCGGGCGAGCCGCTGCGCGTGGTGCAGATCGCGCCGGGCGCCGTGGCCACCGAGGAGTTCTCGCTCGTGCGGTTCGAGGGCGACGCCGACCGCGCCGCCGCCGTCTACGAGGGGTACATGCCGCTGGTGGCCGACGACATCGCGGACGCGATCGCCTGGACGCTGACCCGCCCGGCGCACGTCAACGTCGACCTGCTGGTGGTGCGGCCGCGCGCCCAGGCGAACAACGTCAAGACGGTCCGCACGGGCGTCTGACCCTCGGCGTCCCCCCCGCCCGCTCCACCCGACGCCGAGACTTGAGCTGTGGCCGCCTCCGAGGCCTCGGAGGCGGCCACAGCTCAAGTCTCGGCGTTCACTGACGGGAGCGGATCGCCCGCCGCAGCATCGCGACGAGCGCGTCGGGATCGCGCAGGTGCGCGCCCACGACGACGATCACCAGCCATCCGAGCTCGCGGAGGACCTCGCGCTTCGCCACGTCGCGCATCCACGTCCCGCGGTCCGTGCGGTGCACGTCGCCGTCGTACTCGACCGCGATCTTGAGCGACGGCAGCGTCAGGTCCGGCATGGCGACGAAGCCTCCCCGCTCGTCGTAGACCTTGGCGTTGACGAGCGGGCACGGCAGCCCGCCACGCACCATGTGCAGCCGTACCCAGGACTCCGGCGACGAGTCGGTGCCCGGCCGGACCAGCTCGACGGCGTCGCGCGCTCTGCGGATCCCGCGCGCGCCCGGGGGCGCGGCGCCGACCTCGCCACGCAGGGCGTCGAGCGTCGTCACCGCCGTCCTGCGCCGCGTCATCGCATCCCCGAGCACCACGAGCTCGTCCGCGGTCAGCGACGCGGCGAGCTGCAGCCAGGTGCGCTCCGGAGCGACCATCGGCAGCCCGCCCGCGACGGCCGTGGGCAGCCGTCGCCCTCGATAGCGGCGTCCGTCGGTCGCGTGGGTGTGCGTGACGACGCCGCGACGCTGGGGCGCGACGTCGCCCTCGAGCACCGTGACGTGCACCCGGTCGTCACGGGCCAGTCGTGACGGGAGGTCGACGCGGAGCAGGCGCAGCGCGCTGACGTGGCTGACCACCGCCGAGGGCGGGCTCAGCGCGAGCACCGCGCGGCACCGCTCGGCGTGGTCGTCCGCGACGACCGTCGGCAGGCGGGCGCCGCGCGTCGGCCGGACGAGGTCCCTCGACCGCAGACGCCGTCGGCTGAGGCCCGCGCGACGCGCCTCGTGGACGGTGAAGGCACGGCCGGCGAGCGTCCGGGGCAGCGGCGACGGTCGCGTCATGCGCCTCAGCCTGCGCCGGCCGGCCGTGCATCCGCTGACGTCCTCCACAGGCCTGCGCCGAGACTTGACTTGTGGCCGCCTCCGAGGCCTCGGAGGCGGCCACAACTCAAGTCTCGGCGTGCGGAGGGTTCGCGAGCGGATGCCGAGCGGAGCGGCGCCGAGCGGCGTGGGCGGGGAGCGAGTTGCGCGGCTGGCTACCATGGAGGCACAGGCGTCGACCCGGCCATCACCGGCGAGCCTCCGGAAGAACGGCGGTTTCCGCGTCCCGCGGAGAAGCTCAGTAGAACCGGACGGGTAGGCCCGTCACAGCCGTGAACGAGCGGTCGGTCCGCTCGTCGTCGCACGCCGCGCGTCCGCGCGCCGCGCGACGACGGAAGACCGGCAAGCGGGGTGGTACCGCGGCACCGCCGGCGCAGCAGCGCGCCGGCGACGTCGTCCTCGCAGCAGAGAACGTGCCCGTACCGCCCGCACCACCGCTCGAGGAGCCGCCCGCCATGGCCTATCCGCTGCACGCGCCGTCCGAGAACCAGGCCGAGAGCAAGGCCGGAGAGAACCGGCCCGGAACCCGCCCCGGCGCCGCCTTCGGCATCCCCGCCTCCCCGGACCTGCCCGCGCTCGAGCGCGGCGTGCTCGACTACTGGGCGGCCGACGACACGTTCAAGGCGTCGGTGGAGAAGAACCCGACCAGCGAGGACGGCGGCGACGAGTTCGTCTTCTACGACGGCCCGCCCTTCGCCAACGGCCTGCCGCACTACGGCCACCTGCTCACCGGCTACGCCAAGGACGTCGTCCCGCGCTACCAGACGATGCGCGGGCGCCGCGTCGAGCGCCGGTTCGGCTGGGACACCCACGGTCTGCCGGCCGAGCTCGAGGCGATGAGCCAGCTCGGCATCAAGACCAAGGACGAGATCCTCGAGCTGGGCATCGAGAAGTTCAACGAGGCCTGCCGCCAGTCGGTGCTGCGGTACACCTCCGAGTGGCGCGACTACGTCACCCGCCAGGCGCGCTGGGTCGACTTCGACAACGACTACAAGACGCTGAACCTGTCCTACATGGAGTCCGTCATGTGGGGCTTCAAGCAGCTGTGGGACAAGGGCCTGGTCTACGAGGGCTTCCGCGTGCTGCCCTACTGCTGGAACGACCAGACGCCGCTGTCCAACCACGAGCTGCGCATGGACGACGACGTCTACCAGCAGCGCCAGGACCCGGCCGTCACGGTCGGCTTCCGCCTCACCGACGTGCCGGCCGCGGCCGAGGCCGCCGGCGTGCGTGCGGGCGACCTGGTGCTCATCTGGACGACGACGCCGTGGACGCTGCCGAGCAACCTGCTGGTCACCGTCGGCCCGGACATCGAGTACGTCGTCGTCGAGTCCCGCTTCACCGGCACCCCGGAGCGCTACCTGCTGGCGGCCGACCGCCTCGCCGCCTACGAGCGCGAGCTCGCCGACGAGGGGGTCGAGGACGTCGCCACGCAGGTCGTCGCGCGTCTGCGCGGCGCCGACCTGGTGGAGGCCGCCTACGAGCCGCCGTTCACCTACTACCGCGGGCACGCCCGCGCCCACCGCGTCGTCGAGGCGGACTACGTCACGACGACGGACGGCACCGGCCTGGTCCACAACGCCGCGGCCTTCGGCGAGGAGGACAAGGTCGTCACCGACCGCGAGGGCGTGGACCCCGTCATCCCCGTGGGCGCGGACGGCAAGTTCACCTTCCCGGTCGTCGACTACGAGGGCCTGCAGGTCTTCGACGCCAACCCGGTGATCATCGACCACCTCAAGGCCCGCACCCGGCTCGGCGGCGGCGCCGACGAGGCCGAGGTCGGCGCCCTGGGCGCCACCAGCGCCGGCACGGTGCTGCTGCGCCGCGAGTCGTACGCGCACTCCTACCCGCACTGCTGGCGCTGCCGGCAGCCGCTGATCTACATGGGCGTGTCCTCCTGGTTCGTGGCCGTCACGAAGATCAAGGAGCGGATGCTCGAGCTCAACGAGCAGATCTCCTGGACCCCGGACCACATCCAGCACGGCCAGTTCGGCAAGTGGCTCGAGGGCGCCCGCGACTGGTCCATCACGCGCAACCGGTTCTGGGGCTCGCCCGTGCCGGTGTGGAAGTCCGACAACCCCGAGCACCCGCGCGTCGACGTGTACGGCTCCCTGGAGGAGCTGCAGCGCGACTTCGGCGTGGAGGTCACCGACCTGCACCGGCCGTTCATCGACCGGCTCACCCGGCCGAACCCGGACGACCCGACCGGGAAGTCCACGATGCGCCGCGTCGAGGACGTCATGGACGTGTGGGTCGACTCCGGCTCGATGCCGTACGCCCAGGTGCACTACCCGTTCGAGAACCGCGAGTGGTTCGAGAGCCACTACCCGGGCGACTTCATCGTCGAGTACATCGGCCAGACCCGCGGCTGGTTCTACACGCTGCACGTGCTCGCCACGGCGATCTTCGACCGGCCGGCGTTCCGCACGTCCGTCTCGCACGGCATCGTGCTGGGCTCCGACGGCCGCAAGATGAGCAAGTCGCTGCGCAACTACCCGGACGTCAACGAGGTGTTCGACCGCGACGGCTCCGACGCGATGCGGTGGTTCCTCATGTCGTCGCCGATCCTGCGCGGCGGCAACCTCGTGGTCACCGAGGAGGGCATCCGCGACTCGGTGCGCCAGGTGCTGCTGCCGCTGTGGAGCACGTACTACTTCTTCACCCTGTACGCGAACTCCGCGAAGGACGGCGCCGGGTACACGGCGCAGCAGGTCACGCCCGAGCGCGTGCCCGGCCTGCCCGCCCTCGACCGCTACCTGCTGGCCCGCACCCACGACCTGGTCGTGCGCGTCACCGAGCAGCTCGACGCCTACGACATCGCCGGGGCGTGCGAGTCCGTGCGCGAGCACCTCGACGTGCTGACCAACTGGTACGTGCGCACCCAGCGCGACCGGTTCTGGCAGGAGGACGCCGACGCGTTCGACACCCTGTACACCGCGCTCGAGGTGCTGTGCCGCGTCATGGCGCCGCTCGCGCCGCTGCTGACGGAGGAGGTGTGGCGCGGCCTCACCGGCGGGCGCTCGGTGCACCTCGAGGACTGGCCGACGGTGGGCGCCGACGGCACCCACGCCGCGCTCGTGGCCGACGGCGCCCTGGTCGCCGCCATGGACGAGGTCCGCGCCGTCGTCTCCACCGCCCTGGCGCTGCGCAAGGCGAACAAGCTGCGCGTGCGCCAGCCGCTGGCCCGCCTCACCGTGGCCGTCGAGGACCCCGAGGCGCTGCGCGACTACGCCGGCCTGCTCGCCAGCGAGCTCAACGTCAAGGCCGTGGACCTCGTGCAGGCCGACGCCGGCGCGGCGGAGCGGTTCGGCATCACCGAGCGGCTGGCGGTCAACGCCCGCGCCGCCGGCCCGCGCCTGGGCCGCGGCGTGCAGGCGGTCATCAAGGCCGCCAAGGCCGGCGCGTGGCGCCAGACGCCCGACGGCGTCGTCGTCACCACCGACGACGGCGACGTGCCGCTGCTCGCGCCCGAGTACGAGCTGACGACGGTGGTGGGCGACGAGGCGGGGGAGAACGTGGCCGCGAGCGTCCTGCCCGGCGGCGGCTTCGCCGTCCTGGACCTGGCACTCACGCCGGAGCTGGAGGCCGAGGGCTACGCCCGCGACGTCGTGCGCGACGTGCAGGACGCCCGCAAGGCCGCCGGCCTCGAGGTGAGCGACCGCATCCGGCTCGAGCTCGACGTGCCCGCCGAGCGCGTGGCCGACGTCGAGGCCCACCGCGAGCTGGTGATGAGCGAGACGCTCGCCGTCGAGCTCGCGGTGACCGGTGTCGACGGCGCCGAGCGCGCCGTCCGCGTCGCCAAGGCAGCCGCCGAGCCCGGCACCACCACCGAGGCGGGGGAGGACCGATGAGCGCGGCCAAGGACGCCAGGGGCGCCAAGGGCCTCAAGGGCCCCAAGGGCGGCGGCCGCAAGGCCGCCCAGCAGGCCGCCGAGGAGGCCGTCGCGCAGGAGTCCCTGCGCGAGGTCTACCGGGAGATCATGTCGCGCGCCCCGGAGCACGACATCGACCCGACCCTCGACCGCGTGCGCCGGGTGCTGGAGCTGCTCGGCGACCCGCAGCGCGCCTTCCGCGTGGTGCACCTGACCGGCACCAACGGCAAGACGTCCACGGCCCGCATGGTGGAGAGCCTCGTGCGCGAGCACGGGCTGCGCACCGGCCTGTTCACCTCGCCGCACCTGACCAGCGTCACCGAGCGCATCCAGGTCGACGGCGAGCCGCTGAGCGCGGCGCGGTTCGTCGAGGTCTGGGAGGACGTCGCGCCGTACATCGGCGTGGCGGACCGCGAGTCCCAGGAGGCCGGCGGGCCGCGGCTGAGCTTCTTCGAGGTGCTCACCGTGATGGCGTTCGCCGCGTTCGCCGACGCCCCGGTGGACGTCGCCGTGGTCGAGGTCGGCATGGGCGGGTTCTGGGACTCCACGAACGTCGCCGACGGCGACGTCGCGGTGGTCACCCCCGTCGCCGTCGACCACGAGCGCTGGCTCGGCTCGACGGTCGAGGAGATCGCCACCGAGAAGTCCGGGATCATCAAGAAGGGCGCGACCGCCGTCGTGGCCGCCCAGACCGAGGAGGCCGACGCCGTCCTGCGCGCGCGGGCCGCCGAGGTGGGCGCACGGCTGCTGCGCGAGGGCGTCGAGCTCGAGGTGGCCGGCCGCCAGCTCGCCGTCGGCGGGCAGCTGGTCGACCTGCGCACCCCGGCCGGGCTGTACAGCGGCGTCCTCGTGCCGCTGCACGGCGCGCACCAGGCGCACAACGCCCTGCTGGCGCTGGCCGCCGTCGAGGCGCTGCTCAGCGGGGGAGGGGCGCTCGAGGGCGCCATCGTCGAGGCCGGCTTCGCGGGCGTCACGTCGCCCGGGCGCATGGAGCTGGTCCGCGCCTCGCCCACGGTGATCGCCGACGCCGCGCACAACCCGCACGGCGCCGAGGCGCTGGTCGCGACGCTCGACGAGGCGTTCGACTTCCGCCACCTCGTGGGCGTCGTCGCCATCATGGCCGACAAGGACGCCGAGGGGCTGCTGGCGGCCCTCGAGCCGACGCTGGCGGAGATCGTCGTCACCCGGAACTCTGCGCCCCGCTCGGCGGACCCGCAGGAGCTGGCCGAGGTGGCCCGCGACGTCTTCGGCGAAGACCGCGTGCACGTGGCCGAGCGGCTCGACGAGGCGCTCCAGGTCGCGGCCGACCTGGCCGAGCGTCACGATCCCGTCGGGTCGGGCCTGGGCACGGGCGTGCTCGTCACGGGCTCGGTGATCACGGTGGCCGACGCGCGGATCCTGCTCGGCCGCGGCTGAGCGGCTGAGCGGCTGGGCGCCGCCGCGCGGCGGGGGACCGGGCGCGGGACCCCGCCCGCCGCGACCCGCCTGTGGGGGCCGGTCAGGGCACCGTCAGCACCTTGTCAGAACCCCGGTGCGCTCCGGCGCACCGGGGTTCTGCCGCGTCCGGCGCCGCGACGCCGCCCTGGCCAGCACATTTACGCAACATCGATGTTGCGGAATTGTTGGACAGGGCCACCGTTCCCGCTTAGGTTAGGCATCGCTAAGTCGCCCGCGCTCAGCGCCGGGGCGACCTGTGCCCTTCACCGTCCCCTCGCCGAGGAGTCCCCGCGTGACCACCGTCCGCTCCACCCTGCGCGCCGCCCGCCTGGCCGCCCCGGCCGCCGTCGCCGCGCTCGTACTGGCCGCCTGCGGCGGTACGTCCGACGCCGGCGAGGCCGCGTCCTCCGAGCCCACCGGCTCCGCCTCGGCGTCGGGCCCGATCACCGTCGAGCACGCCCAGGGCAGCACCGAGCTCGAGGGCACGCCCGAGAAGGTCTTCGTCTTCGACTTCGCCGCGGCGGCCGTCATGCAGGAGATCGGCGTCGAGATCGACGGCATCCCGAAGAACAACCCGCCGGCCGGGTTCGAGGACCTCGCCGCCGACGAGGACGTCGTCGACGTCGGCACGCTCTTCGAGCCGGACTACGAGACGATCGCCGCCGAGGCCCCGGACCTCATCGTCGTGGCCGGCCGCTCCGCCGCGGCCTACCCGGAGCTGGAGAAGATCGCCCCCACGGTCGACCTGTCCAACGACTGGGCCGACAACGTCGCCTCCTCCGAGGAGAACGCGCTGAAGATCGGCAAGATCTTCGGCAAGACCCACGAGGCCCAGCAGCTCGTGGACGAGCTGGACGCCTCGGTCGCCGAGGTCGCGGGCAAGGCCGAGGGCGCGGGCGACGCGCTCATCGTGCTCACCTCCGGCGGCAAGGTCACCGCCTACGGCCCCGGCGGCCGCTTCGGCTTCCTGCACGACCAGCTCGGCTTCGCCCCCGCCGCGGAGGTCACCGAGGAGGCCCAGCACGGCCAGGCGATCTCGTTCGAGTTCATCGCCGAGAACGACCCCGAGTGGATCTTCGTCATCGACCGCGACGCCGCGACCGGCGAGGGCAGCGAGGCCGCCGAGCAGGTCATGGACAACGAGCTGGTGAACCAGACGAAGGCCGCGCAGGACGACCGCATCGTCTATGTCGACCCGACGAGCTGGTACATCATGGGCGGCGGCGTCGTGGCCCTCCAGCAGATCGCCGACGACGTCTCGGCCGTCCTGGACGAGAAGGCCTGACGTTGGCCGCAGCCACGGTCGCGACGCAGGCCGGGGAGCGCACCGCGCCCCCCGGCCTGCGCCGCGCGCTGCTGTGGGGCGGGTCGCTGGCCCTCCTGGCCGCCGGCGCCGTCGTCTCGCTCCTGGTCGGGGCGGGCGACGTCTCGCTCGGCGCCCTGCTGGCGGGCGACCCCCACGCCTGGGAGCTGGTGCGGCTCTCGCGGCTGCCGCGCACCGTGGCCCTGCTGCTCGCCGGGGCGGCCACCGCCGTCGCCGGCGTCGTCATGCAGATGCTCGTGCGCAACCGGTTCGTCGAGCCGTCGACGATCGGGACGACCGAGTCGGCCTCGCTCGGCCTGCTCGCGGTGACGATCTGGGCGCCGGCCACGAGCATGACCGGCAAGATCGCCGTCGGGTCCGTCGCCGCGGTGCTCGGCACCCTGCTGTTCCTCGGCGTGCTGCGGGCCGTGCCGATCCGCTCGGTGGTCACCGTGCCGCTGGTGGGCATCATGCTGGGCGGCGTCGTCGGCGCGCTGGCCGCCTACCTGGCCTACCGGTACGACCTCATGCAGACCCTCTCGGCCTGGCTGACCGGCGACTTCTCCGGGGTCATGGAGGGCCGCTACGAGCTGCTCTGGCTCGTCGGCGCGATGGCGCTGGTCGTCTACCTCGTCGCCGACCGCTTCACCGTGGTCGGCATGGGCCGCGACGTCGCCACGGCGCTCGGCCTGGGCTACCGCGGCGTCATGGCGCTCGGCCTGGCCGTCGTCGCGGTGTCCTCGTCCGTCGTGGTCGTCACCGTCGGCGCGCTGCCGTTCCTCGGCCTCGTCGTGCCCAACGTCGTGAGCATGCTCGTCGGCGACAACCTGCGCCGCTCCCTGCCGTGGGTGGCGGTGCTCGGCGCCGCGCTCGTGCTCGTGTGCGACGTCGTGGGGCGCCTGGTGATCCGTCCGTACGAGATCCCCATCGGCGTCGTCATGGGCGTCGTCGGCGCCGCGGTGTTCCTCTGGCTCCTGCTGCGAAAGGCCCCCGATGTCGGCTGAGGTCCTCCAGCACCCCCTCGACGCCGTGCGCGCCGCCACGGGCGGCGCCGGCGACGCCGGCGCCGGCCCGCGCGGCAGCTCCACCGGCACCACCGACGCCGAGCGCCGGCGCCGCCGGCGCGAGGTGCTCGTGCTCGCCGGGCTGGCGCTCCTGGCCCTGGTCGTGGTCGCCGTCTACCTCACGGTGAACGTCCGCGCCGGGTGGGCGTTCGTCCTGCCGTTCCGTGGCCGGCGCGTGGCCGCCATGGCCGTGGTCGGCGTCGCCGTCGCGGTGTCCACCGTCGTGTTCCAGACGCTCACGGCCAACCGCATCCTCACGCCGTCGATCATGGGCTTCGACGCGCTGTACCAGACGATCCAGACGGCGCTCGTGTTCGCCCTCGGCGGCGTCGCGGTCGCGAGCATCGGCGCGGTGCCGCAGTTCGGCGTCTCGGTCGTCGTCATGCTCGCCGCCTCCCTGGCGCTGTTCCTGGGGCTGTTCGGCGGCGCGCGCCGGTCGCTGCACCTGGTGCTGCTGGTCGGCGTCGTGCTCGGCACGCTGCTGCGCTCGGTCACCGCGCTGCTGCAGCGGGTCATGGACCCCAGCGAGTTCCAGGTGCTGCAGGGCCGGCTGTTCGCCAGCTTCAGCGCCGTCGACGAGCGGCTGCTCGTCGTCGCCGCCGTCGTCGTGGCGGCGTGCACCGCCGTGCTGTGGGCGCTGCGCCGCCGCCTCGACGTGCTGGCCCTCGGCCGGGAGACCGCCGTGACCCTGGGGCTGGACGTGCGCCGCACCTCGCTGGTGCTCATCGCGCTCGTGGCGGTGCTGGTCTCCGTCTCCACGGCCCTCGTGGGCCCCATCACCTTCTTCGGGCTGCTCGTCGCGAACCTCGCGTACGCGCTGGCGGGCAGCCACCGGCACGCGGTCACCCTGCCGACGGCGGCGCTCCTCGCCGTCGTCACGCTCGTGGGCGGACAGGCCGTGCTGGAGCACCTGCTGGGCCAGGACACCGTGCTCAGCGTCGTCGTCGAGTTCCTGGGAGGGATCGTGTTCATCGGCATGCTGGTCGCGGGGAGCAGGCGGCGATGACGGCGACGACGAGCGCGCCCGCCGGCGCGGTGCCCGGCGCCCCGGGCGCCACCGCCCCTCAGGCCGCGCCGCGCGCCCGGTCCATCCGCGCCGAGGGCGTCACCAAGCGCTACGGCACCTCCGTCGTCGTCGACGACGTGTCCATCGACCTGCCCGCAGGCGGCGTGGTGTCGATCATCGGGCCCAACGGCGCCGGCAAGTCCACGCTGCTGTCGATGGTGGCGCGGCTGCTGCCGGCCGACGGCGGTCGCGTGGTCGTCGACGGCGACGACGTGGCCCGCACCGCCGGCGACGTCATGGCCCGCCGCCTGGGCATCCTGCGCCAGGACAACCACCTGGCCGTGCGCCTCACCGTGCGCGACCTGGTGACCTTCGGCCGCTACCCGCACACCAAGGGCCGCACCACGGCCGAGGACCGGGCGCACGTCGACGCCGCGCTGGAGTACCTCGAGCTGGCCGACCTGCAGCACCGGTTCCTCGACGAGCTGTCCGGCGGGCAGCGCCAGCGGGCGTTCGTCGCCATGGTGCTCGCGCAGGACACCGACTACGTGCTGCTCGACGAGCCGCTCAACAACCTCGACCTCAAGCACGCCCGCGCCATGATGGCGCTCGCGCGCCGCGCCGCGGACGACCTCGGCAAGACGGTGGTGACCGTGCTGCACGACGTGAACTTCGCGTCGTGCTGGTCCGACGTCGTCGTGGCGATGCGCGACGGGCGCGTGGTCGCGCACGGGTCGCCGCAGGAGGTCGTCACCACCGAGGTGCTCACCGAGGTCTACGAGGTCGACGTGACCATCCACGAGGTCGACGGGCGCCGCGTGGCGCAGTACTACACCTGAGACCCGCCGTCCGAGACCCGCCGGCGGCCCGTCGGGGCCCGCGGACGGGCCGGTCACCGGCCTGTTCCGGGGTGAACGGGCGCCCGGGCTCTGGGCGCGGGACCCCTGCCGGGTGTGGAATGGCCCCGGAGGCCCTCGACGGCGAGGGCCCCGGGGAGAGGACGCACTGATGAAGAAGCTGCTCGACGACCCGGCGAACGCCGTCGACGACTCGCTCGCCGGCTTCGCGCGCGCCCACGCCGACCTGGTGGAGGTCCACTACTCGCCCACGTACGTCACCCGGGCCGGCGGCGCCGTGGCCGGCAAGGTCGGCCTGGTCTCCGGCGGCGGCTCGGGCCACGAGCCGCTGCACGCCGGCTTCGTCGGCGACGGCATGCTCGACGCCGCCGTGCCGGGCGCGGTCTTCACCTCGCCCACGCCCGACCAGATCCAGCCCGCGATCCAGGCCGCCGACTCCGGCTCGGGCGTCCTGGCGATCGTCAAGAACTACACCGGCGACGTCCTCAACTTCGAGACGGCCGTCGAGCTGGCCGAGGCCGAGGGCGTCGAGGTCGCCACCGTGGTCGTGGACGACGACGTCGCCGTCGAGAACTCCCTGTACACCGCCGGGCGCCGCGGCGTCGCCGGCACGGTGATGGTCGAGAAGCTCGCCGGCGCCGCCGCTGCGCGAGGCGACGACCTGGCCGGGGTCCGCGGCGTCGCCGAGCGCGTCGTCGCGGGCGTGCGCTCGATGGGCGTCGCGCTGTCGCCGGCGACGGTCCCGCACGTCGGGCGCCCCGGCTTCGACCTCGCCGACGACGAGATCGAGATCGGCATCGGCATCCACGGCGAGCCCGGGCGGCGCCGCGTGCCCATGACGTCGGCCGCCGAGGTGACCCAGGCGCTGCTCGACCCCGTGGCCGACGACCTGGCGCTGGAGTCGGGCGAGCGCGTGCTGCTGTTCGTCAACGGGATGGGTGGTACGCCGCTGAGCGAGCTCTACGTGGTCTATGGTCGGGCGCACGACCTGCTCGCGAAGCGTGGCGTCGAGGTGACGCGCTCGCTCGTGGGCAGCTACGTGACGTCGCTCGAGATGCAGGGCGCGTCCGTGACCGTGCTGCGCCTCGACGACGAGCTCGAGACGCTGTGGGACGCCCCGGTGCGCACCGCTGCGCTGCGGTGGTGAGGCCGCGGTGGTGATGCTGCGGCTTTGAGAGTGCCGGGGCACGAGGTCGGCGCGCGGGCCCGGACGGGCCCGCGGGACGAGGAAGGCGGAGGACCGAGGGATGACGCTCGACGTCGAGTGGGCGAAGCGGTGGGTCCGCACGGCAGCGGACGCGGTGGCCGCGAACAGGGACGCGCTGACGGAGCTGGACCGCCAGATCGGGGACGGCGACCACGGGGCGAACCTGGACCGGGGCTTCCGCGCCGTGGTGGCGCGGCTGGACGAGGCCGGGCCGGACGGCGGGCCCGCCCAGGTCGGCGACGTCCTCAAGCTCGTGGCGACGACCCTCATGTCGACGGTCGGCGGGGCCGCTGGCCCGCTGTACGGCACCGCCTTCCTGCGGGCGTCGAAGGTCTGCGGGCGCGAGTCGATCGAGGCGCCGAGCGTCGTCGCGCTGCTCGAGGCCGCGCTCGAGGGCATCGAGGCGCGCGGCCACGCGCACACGGGCGAGAAGACGATGGTCGACGCGTGGCAGCCCGCCGTCGAGGCGGCCGGCAAGGTCGCGGGCGACGGCGGGGACGGCCTGGCGGTGCTGCGTGCCGCGGCCGACGCCGCCGACGCCGGAGCGACGGCCACCATCCCGCTCGTGGCGACCAAGGGCCGGGCGTCCTACCTCGGCGAGCGGTCCGCCGGCCACGAGGACCCGGGCGCGCGCTCGACGGCGCTGCTGCTGCGCGCGGCGGTCGACGCGGCCGAGGCGGCCGACCCCGCATGAGCGTCGCCCTGGTGCTCGTCTCCCACTCCGCGCGGCTGGCGGAGGGCACGGCCGAGCTCGCGGGGCAGATGGCGCCGGACGTCGCGGTGCTGCCCGGCGCCGGCATGCCCGACGGCACCCTGGGCACCTCGTACGACGTCGTGCGCGCCGCCGTGGACACCGGGCTCGACCGGGGCGACGCGGTCGCCGTGCTCGCCGACCTCGGCTCGGCCGTGCTGACCGTCGAGTCCGTGCTGGAGCTCGACGACGACCTCGCCGGACGGGTGCGGCTCGCCTCGGCGCCGTTCGTCGAGGGCGCGGTGGCCGCCGCCGTGGCGGCGCAGCAGGGCAAGGACCTGGCCGACGTCGTCGCCGCGGCGGAGGCGGCCGGCGCGGCGTTCGCCGCGGCCGCCGGG
>NZ_LWGM01000074.1 GCF_001750215.1 Isoptericola variabilis
CGGCTGCGCGACGCCAGCGCGGTGCTCGCCCTCGAGCCCGACCCGGTGGCGATGCGGGGCCTGAAGGTCGGCGTCGTCGGGCCGTGGGCGGAAGAGGACGAGGCGGCGCCCGGCCCCACTGCTCGATCGACTTGGACCAGGCGTCCTGCTGCCCGACGTCGTACCCGAGCGCCCGGGCGGCGTCGCGCACCGCCGAGCGGGGCCGGTAGGAGATGACGTTGGCGACCTGCGCGGCGTGCGTGCGGCCGAACGTGGCGTAGACGTGCTGGATGACCTCCTCGCGCCGCCCGGACTCGATGTCGATGTCGATGTCGGGCGGCCCGTCCCGCTCGGGGGCGAGGAACCGCTCGAACAGCAGCCCGTGCCGCACGGCGTCGACGGCGGTGATGCCCAGGGCGTAGCAGACGGCGGAGTTGGCGGCGCTGCCCCGCCCCTGGCACAGGATGCCCTGGGTGCGGCAGAACTCCACGAGGTCGTAGACCACCAGGAAGTACCCGGGGAACCCGAGCTCCTCGATGACCCGCAGCTCGTGGTCGACCTGCGCCCACGCGCCGGGCACGCGCTCCGCGCCCCGCGGCCCGTACCGCTCGGTGGCTCCCCGCCGCACGAGCTCGCGCAGCCAGGACGCCTCGTCGTGCCCCGGCGGCACCGGGTACGGCGGCAGCTGCGGCGCCACGAGCTGCAGGTCGAACGCGCACTCGGCGGCGAGCCGTGCCGCCGTGTCGACCGCGCGCGGGTGCCGGTGGTGCAGCCGCGCCATCTCGGCGGCCGAGCGCAGGTGCGCCACCGGGCCGCCCGGCAGCCAGCCGTCCATGGCGTCCAGCGAGCTGGTGGCGCGCACCGCGGCGACGGCGGCGTCGTCCCGCAGGGTCAGCTCGACGACGGTGTCCGGCTCGGTCGGCGCGGTGGCCGGGGCGGGGAACGGCAGGCGCAGCACGGGCAGAGCGGCACCGCGGGCGGCGACGGCGTCGGCGAGCCCGTGCTCGGCGAGCACGGCGCGGGTGCGGTCGAGGGAGAAGCGCACGCCGCCGCCGCGCGAGCGGACGTCGACGTCGTCGGCCACGGAGCGCACCGCGGCGAACCCGACGCCGAACCGGCCCACGGTGCTCACCATGCTCACCGCGCCGTCGCCCTTGGCGGAGGCGCGCAGCGACGCGAGCGAGGCGACGCCGTCGGCGTCGAGCGGGGCGCCGACGTTCGCGGCGGTGAGCACCCAGGGCGCCTCGGAGGCGGCGTGAGGGCCGCGGCGCCGGGCGAGCCGCAGCGTCAGCCGGCCTGGCACGCCGGCACGGGCGGCGGCGTCGGCGGCGTTCTGCGCCAGCTCCACCACCACGCGGTCGCGGTAGTACCCGCGGGCGTGGTCCTCCTCGAGGTTGGCGTCCTCGCGCAGGCGCGTCGGGGAGCCCTGCCAGGCCTCGACGACGGCGCGGCGCAGCGCCGCGGTGCCGAACGGGTCGGCGGTCACTCCGCCCCGGGCGCGGTGCCGTCCGGGGTGTCGGCGGTGGCGGTGTCGGCCTCCGTGACCGCCTCGGCGGCGGTCGCCTCGGCGTCCGCGGCGGGCGCGGCCGGCGTCACGTCGACCACCTCGACCGTCGTCTCGTCGATCAGCGGCTCGGCGTCGGGCCAGTCCGACGGCGGGCGCTCGACGTCGGTCTCCGAGTGCGCGCCGCAGCCGTGGTCGAGGGAGACGACCTTGCCGTCGTCGGGCGACCACTCGTTGGCGCAGACGCCGAACAGCTGGCCGAGCGGGCCCTGCAGCGGCACGAGGAACCCGCACGAGAGGCACTCGGCGGCGGACGCCACGGCGCCGGGCGCCGTCGGGCCGCGCGAGCCGCGGTACCAGCGCTGGGCGGCCTCGTCGCGGCCGCGCGGCGACAGCACGCGGGCGCGGGCCAGGGCCAGCTCGTCGATCGCGACGGAGTCGAGCTCCTCGTCGCCGGTGGGGGTCCAGCCGGGCTCGAGGCGCGGGTCGTCCGGGCGGAACGGCAGCACGTCGCCGGCGCCGATGTCGCCGGGGCGCAGGCGCTCCGACCACGGCAGCCACTCGGGGGCCAGCATCGCGTCGTCGCCGGGCAGCAGCTCCACCTCGCACACGGTGGCGGCGCGGCCGCGGGGCACGCGCGCGAGCGTGACCACCCAGTACCAGCCGCGGTAGCCGCGCATGCCGGCGGCGAAGCGGTGCGACACCAGGCGGTCGCCCTCGACGACGAGGCCGAGGTGCTCGCCGACGTCGGACGGCGAGTCCGCGACCTCCTCGGCGGCCGCGCGCGCCAGCTCGACCGCGGCGTCGGCGGTGAGCACGGCGTCCTTCGCGGTGCGGGCGGCGGCGCGGCGGGCCTGCGCGGTGGTCCTGCCCGGCTCAGCCGTGGCGACGGTCATGCGTGTCCTCTCAGGCCTCGAGGTCGTCCGCGACGGCGCGCAGCAGCTTGGCGACGCGCTGCGAGGTCGCAGTCTCCGGGTAGCGCCCCCGCTGCAGGGCACCGTCGACGCGCTCCAGCACGCGGATCAGGTCCTCCACGATGCCGGCCATCTCCGACGGCGGCTTGCGCTTCGCCTTGACGACCGACGGCACGGGATCCAGCAGCGTGACGGCCAGCGCCTGCGGGCCGCGCTTGCCGTCGGCGACGCTGAAGTCGACGCGGGCGCCGGGGCGCGGGTTCGTCACGCCGGCGGGCAGCGCGGTGGCGTGCAGGAACACCTCGGCGCCGTCGTCGGCGGCGATGAAACCGAAGCCGCGCTCGGCGTCGTACCACTTGACCTTGCCGGTGGGCACCTGGACCTCGTTTCCGTGCGCTCTGCAGACTCTGCCCGCTCGCGCGGCCGTGCGAGGCCGAGGGGGCGGGGCGGCCCGGGTGCGGGCCGGGTCCCAGGTTACCGGCCGGTCCGGGCGCACGCCGCATCGATACCGCGCCCCCACCACGACCGTTCCGGGTCCGCCCCACCACCGTTCCGGGTCCCTGGCGATCCGAGACCGAGGGGTCTGTCTCGGATCGCCAGGGACCCGGAACGCGCGTGGGGTGTGGGCGGCGGGCGGCGGGCGGCGTCAGAGGCGGACGGCGATGCCCAGGTCGGCGGCCAGGCGCGCGGCCACGTGGTCGAACCAGCGGGCGTAGTCGCCCACCGTGCCGGTGAGGTGCCCGAACAGCTCGAACGACACCGTGCCGAACAGCTCCGTCCAGGCCATCAGCGTGCGCACCACGGCCTCGGTGGGCGCGTCCGGCGCGACGAGCCCGTGCGCGACGACGAAGGCGAGGGCGTCGGCGACGAGATCGGCCGGCTCGGCGACGCCGTCGGGCCCCGGAGCGGGGCGGGCGCCGGCGGCGTGCGCGTCGCCGACGATCCGCACCAGCACCCGCACCACGCGGGTGGCCGGCTCGACGGTGTCGCGCGGCGCGGCGTAGCCGGGCACCGGGGTGCCGTACAGCAGCGCGAAGTCGCCGGGGTGCTCCACGCACCACGCCCGCAGCGCGCGGCAGGCGGCGAGCCAGCGGCCGCCGAGGTCGTCGCGCGCCACGGCGCCCTCCGCCGCCTCGACCGCGTCACCGAGCTCGCCGTACGTCTCCAGCAGCAGGGCGGTCAGCAGGGCGTCGCGGCTGGGGAAGTACCGGTACACGGCCGAGGACACCATGCCGACGTCGCGCGCGACGGCGCGCAGCGACAGCCCCGCGGGCCCCTCGGTACCGAGCCGGGCGCGGGCCGCGTCGAGGATCTCGCGGGTCAGCGTCTCGCGGGCCAGGGCGCGGGCGGTGCGGGGCGTCGTCACGCGGCCAGGGTGGCACGGCGAGAGCACCGCGCGCAAAAGAGAGCACCGCTCTTGTCACGGCGCTCGCGGCGTGCCATGCTCAAAACCGAGAGCGGTGCTCTCGCTTCGCCGCCCACCTCAGGGCCTCGCCCCGACCGACCCGCACCCGCACCAGGAGCCCTCATGACCACCACCGACCACCACCTCGTCGTCGGCGCCGGCCCCGTCGGCCGGCACGTCGCCGCGCTGCTCGCCGCGCGCGGCTCGCGCGTCACCGTCGCCACCCGCTCGGGCCGCAGCACCGGCGTCGACGGCGTCGAGCACCTGGCGCTCGACGCGTCCGACGCCGACAAGCTGTCCCGCGCCGCCGAGGGCGCCGCCGTGCTCTACAACTGCGCCAACCCCGGCGACTACACGAGGTGGGAGGAGGTCTGGCCGCCGCTGGCCGCGTCGCTGCTCACCGCGGCCGAGCGCTCCGGCGCCGTCTACGCGATCACCGGCAACCTCTACCCGTACGGGCCGGTCGACGGTCCGATGCGCGAGGACCTGCCCGACGCCGCCACCGACCACAAGGGCCGGCTGCGCGCCCGGCTCTGGGCCGACGCCCTGGCCGCCCACCGGGCCGGACGGGTGCGGGCCGTCGAGGTGCGCAGCTCGGACTTCGTGGGCCCGGGCGTGGGCGGCAACGGTCACGTCTCCCGCGTGGTACCGGACGCGCTGCGGGGCAGGAGCGTGTGGATGATGGGCCGCACCGACCAGCCGCACACCTTCACCGACGTGCAGGACGCCGCGCGTACCCTCGTCGCGGCCGCCGAGGACCCCGGCGCCCACGGGCGGACCTGGCACACCCCGAGCAACCCGCCCGTCACGCAGCGGCAGGCCCTCACCGACGTGCTGGCCGCCGTCGGCCGGCCGCCGGTGCGGGTCCGCTCCCTGCGCGGGCCGGCGCTGGCCGCCGCCGCTCTCGCGTCGCCGCTGCTGCGGGAGCTGCGCGAGCTGATCTACCAGTGGGAGCGCCCGTACGTGCTCGACGACGCCGCCGCCCGGGAGCGGTTCGGCATCGCGCCGACGCCGTGGGAGGAGGTCTGCCGGCGCACAGCGCGGCAGTGATGCGGGCGGCACGGTGGTCACCGGGCCGCCGCCGGGCGGCGCCCGACTGCGCCGGACAGCGCCGGACAGCGCCGGACAGCGCCGGACGGCGCCGGACCGCGTCGGACGGCGCCCGTCCAGGTCAGGCGCGTAGCATCGGCGGGATGGCCAGCACGCCCGCACCGCGCGGGACGGCATCGGCCGACGCCCTCGGCGACGGCCCGGTCGCCCGCCGCACGTTCACCGACGCGATCCGCGAGCGCCCCGACGAGGCGCTCGTGGCGCTGCTGCGCGAGCGCCCGGACCTGGCCTCCCCCTCCCCCTCGACGCTGCGCTCGCTCGCGGCCCGGGCGTCCAGCCGCACGTCGCTGGAGCGCGCGCTGGCCCGTGCCGACGCCCCGACGCTGCAGGTGCTCGAGGCCGTGCTGGTGCTCGAGACGGAGCGCGACGCGGTCACGCCCGCCGACGTCGCGGCGGCGGTCGGCGCGGACGGCGGCGCGGACGGCGGCGAGCGCGGGGTCGACGCGCCCCACCGGCGTCAGCCGTGCACCCGGCGCACCCAGGCGGGGGCGTCGGCGATCTCGCGCGCGGAGGGCAGGTTGGCCGGGGCGGCGAACGCGGCGTTCAGCCCGTCGCGGCCCACGATCTCCTCGACGGCCCGCACGAACCGCGCCCCGTCGCGGTACTGGGCCAGCTTGGCCTCCATGCCCAGCAGCCGGCGCAGCACGACGTCGAAGGTGGGGGCGCCCTCGCCGGCCCGGCGGCGGTCGAACCGCGCGCGGATGGTGCGCACGCTGCGCACGACCCGGGGCCCGACGGCGTCCATCATCACGTCGGCGTGCCCCTCGAGCAGGGCCATGACGGCGGTGACCTCGACCAGCTCGTCCTTCTGGGCGGGGGTCATGAGGCGGTCGAGCGGGGCGGGACCGTCGCCGCGGACCACCCCGGCGACGACGTCGTACGTGGCGCGCCCGGCCGCGACGAGCTTGCGCCGCAGCGGGGCGCGGGAGAACCCGATCGACGTGCGCGCGAGGTCCTGCAGCAGCGTCCCGACGCGGTCGCGCAGGTGGCCGGCGAGCCACGGCGCGGCGGCGAACTGCAGGGCGTGGGTCTGCTCGTGCAGGCACACCCACAGGCGGAAGTCCGCGGGGGGCACGTCCAGCGCGCGCTCTACCTGCAGCACGTTCGGCGCCACGAGCAGCAGGCGCCCCGGCCCCGCGGCGTCGGCGTCGGTGCCGAGCGCCGAGTACGGGTCGAACTGGCCCAGCACGCGGGAGGACAGCAGCGCGAGCAGGCCACCCACCTCGGCGGCCCCGCCGAGCCGGGCGGCGTCGGACGTGGGCACGGACTCCTCGCCGAGCGTCGCGGCGACGGGCGCGGTCATGGCCTCCATCACCTGCGTGTTGGCGCGCGCCCAGGTGGCGCGGTCGACGACGGCCACCTGGCCGAGCAGCGGCGCGCCGTCCTGCGCCCCGCCGACGACGTGGCGCACCCCGTCGGCCGGCTCGAGCCGCGTGGTGCGCAGCACGTGCGGCACGGCCTGCGCGGCGGCGTGCCGCAGGCCCTCGACGAGCTCGGCGATCTGCTCGCGGGTGGCCCGCGGGCCGGGCGGGGCGACGTGGGCGGCGATGCCGGCGGCGGCGGACCAGTCGACGACCGGATCGGGCGTGGAGTTCACGCGACCACCGTAGCCACGTGCCGGCCGGCCCGGCGCGCCCGGCGCCGGCCCGCGTCAGACCTGGGCGAGCCGGCCCGCGAGCCCGTCGAAGATCTGGCGCGCCCCGTACGTGCCGCCGTCGGGGATGCGGTCGGCGAGGAAGGCGAACAGCAGCAGGCGGTCGTCGGTGGTGACGACGGTGCCGGCGAGGCCGACGGTGCTCGGCAGCGACCCGGTCTTGGCGCGCACGAGCCCGCGCCCCGGGTTGTCGCCGCCGTAGCGGCCCGAGAGCGTGCCGGACAGGCCGGCGACCGGCATGCCGACGGCGATGTCGCGCAGCTCGGGGTGCTGGGGGTCGACGGCGAGCCGCAGCGTGTCGACGAGCTGGCGCGCGGTCATGACCGAGCCGCGGCCGAGCCCGGAGCAGTCCACGAGCCGGGCGCCGTCGAGGTCCACCCCCAGGCCGGCCACCACGTCGACCACCGCCTTCGTGGAGCCCTCGAGGGACCCCGGCAGGCCGCGGTCGAGCGCGACGAGCCGGCCGAGCACCTCGGTGATCGTGTTGTCCGAGTGCTCGAGCGCGTACTCGACCACCTGGTCGAGCGGCGCCGACTCCACCCACCCGAGGACGCGCGCGCCCTCGGGCGCCGAGCCCCGGGCCGGCTCGCCCGTCACCGTCACGCCGTGCTCGCCGAGCGCCCGCGCGAACGCCTGCGCGGCGGCCATCGCCGGGTCCTTCTCCCGCGGGGCGTACTCCTCGTCCTCCAGGCGCGCGATGTCGACCGCCAGCGCGGCGACGGGCGCCAGGTAGCCGTCGGTGACGTCGGCGGCCGGGACGGTGGGGGCGATCGCGGCACCGCTGAACAGGGTGTCGTCGAGGGTCAGCCGCACCTCGGTGCGGCCGGTGAGCGTGACCTGCGCCGCCACCTGCGCGGCGAGGTCGTCGAGCCCCGCGCGGCCGTTGACGGCGTCGGGGTCCCCGGTCCCCGCCGCGAGCATCATGTCGCCGCCGCCCACCAGCACGAGCCCGCCGTCGCCGTCGTCGACCACGGTGGTGGGCAGCGTCGCGTCCCCGCCCAGCTCGGTGACGGCGGCGACGGCGGTGACGAGCTTCTGCGTGGAGGCCGGCACCAGCCCCGCGTCCGCGCCCGCCTCGCCGAGGACGTCGCCGCTGAGCGCGTCCACGACGAGCAGGCCGGCGCGCTCGCCCAGCCGCTCGTCCCGCGCCACCTCGTCGACCAGGGCTCCGACGTCGTCGGCGGACGGCTCCGGCGCGTCGCTGGGCAGCGGGTCGAGCACCACCGACGGCGACGGGCCGGGCTGCGCGGCGGGCGCCGTGGGGAACGGCGCGGGCTGCGGCGGCGCCGGCGCGAGCGTGAGCGCGCCCGGCACGACGTCGTAGGCGTCCGCGGCGAGGTACCCCCCGACGAGCACGACCACCGTCGTGACGGTGGCACCGACCCGTGCCCGCCACCCCATGATTCCTCCAGCCTGTCGCCCGCCGGCCGCGGGCTCCGGACCGCCCGCGCGCGTGACAACGGGCATCATGGCACGCCTTCCCGGCAGGCCGAGCACGCGCACGTGGCACACTTGTCCCGGCGTACCGACGGCAGGAGGAAGTGTGGAGTTCGACGTCACGATCGAGATCCCGAAGGGTCAGCGGAACAAGTACGAGGTGGACCACGAGACCGGTCGCATCCGTCTTGACCGCATGCTCTTCACCTCGACCCGCTACCCGGACGACTACGGGTTCATCGAGGGAACGCTCGGCGAGGACGGCGACCCGCTGGACGCTCTCGTCCTGCTGGAGGAGCCGACCTTCCCGGGCTGCCTGATCCGCTGCCGCGCGCTGGGCATGTTCCGCATGCGCGACGAGGCCGGCGGCGACGACAAGGTGCTGTGCGTGCCCACGGGCGACCAGCGCGCCGCCTGGCGCCAGGACATCGACGACGTGTCGGACTTCCACCGCCTGGAGATCCAGCACTTCTTCGAGGTGTACAAGGACCTCGAGCCCGGCAAGTCCGTCGAGGGCGCCCACTGGGTGGGCCGCGCCGAGGCCGAGGCCGAGATCGTCCGCTCCATCCAGCGCGCCAAGGACACCGGCTACCACCACTGACCCCGCGCCCGGCCCCGGCCGGGCCGCAGGTCCGACGACGGCGGCGCCGCCCCCCGCACGGGGGCGCGGCGCCGCCGTCGTACTGTGGGCGCATGCTCGCAGCCATCATCCACGGCCCTCGTGACGTGCGCGCCGAGAACCGGCCCGACCCCCGGGTCCTCACCCCCGGCGACGCCGTCGTGCGCGTCGTCGCCTCCTGCGTGTGCGGCTCGGACCTGTGGCCCTACCGCGGCGTCAACGAGACCCGCGAGCCGCGCCCCATCGGCCACGAGCTGGTGGGCGTGGTCGAGGAGCTCGGCGCCGACGTGACGTCCGCGCAGGTCGGCGACTTCGTCATCGTGCCGTTCTCCCTCAGCTGCGGCCGGTGCCAGGCCTGCCGCGCCGGCTTCCCGTCGGCCTGCGACAAGGTCACCGGCTTCGGCTCCGCCGACCGCGACGGCCTGCCGGTCGACGGCGCCCAGGGCGAGCGCGTGCGCATCCCGCTCGCCCAGCACTCCCTGTTCCCCGTCGGCCGCACCGAGGCCGACCTCGAGGCCGCCGGCCTGGTGCCGCACCTGCTCACCCTCGCCGACGTCATGTCGACCGGCTACCACGCCGCGGTGTCCGCGCACGTGGGCCCCGGCGACGTCGTGGCCGTGGTGGGCGACGGCGCCGTGGGCCTGTCGGGCGTCATCGCCGCGAAGCAGCTCGGCGCCGAGCGCATCATCGCGATGAGCCGGCACGAGGACCGTTCGGCGCTGGCCCGCGAGCTCGGGGCCACCGACGTCGTCGCCGAGCGCGGCGAGGAGGCCACGGCCGCGGTGCGCGACCTGCTCGACGGGAACCTCGCGGACACGGCGCTGGAGTGCGTGGGCACCGCGCAGTCGATGGACCAGGCCTTCGGCGTGGTCCGCGGCGGCGGGCGCATCGGGTTCGTGGGCGTGCCGCACGGCCCGGCGCTCGACGTGACCCGCATGTTCCGGCGCAACATCTCCGTGGGCGGCGGCATGGCCTCGGCCCGGCGCTACATGGCGGAGCTCCTGCCGGACGTGCTGGACGGGACGATCACCCCGGGGCGCGTGTTCGACCTGGAGCTGCCGCTGGCCAAGGTGGCGGAGGCGTACGCCGCGATGGACGAGCGGCGGGCGACGAAGGTGCTGCTGCGTCCGTGACCATCGTCTGAGGGGTGCGGGCCCCGCCGCGCTCGAATGATCCGGTCGCTGCGCTCCCTCGGCTCTCGCGCGCCGACGCCCGCACCCCTCAGCAGCTGGAACCACTTCCCCGGCCGGGCATCGACGCCAAGCTCGGCGAGCGTCGTAGTTTCCCGGCAAGACAGGCCGGGAAGCCGGGGAACTGCGACGTTCACGCTTCGAGCAGGCGTCGCGGCCGTCTCATATTTTGGTCCCACATCGTGGGATGTAGGTTTCGTGCGCCTGGTGGCGCCGTTACTGTCCCTGCCATGACCCGTCGAATGTGTCGCTGACCCCAGCGCACGTTCGCCTGCCCGGAACCGCTCCGGCCCCGCGTGCGCAGACGCCCGCCGCGGACCACCTCCGACGCAGCAGGCCCCCGGAAGGGGCGTCCGCGGCCCGTCCTACGTCAGCAGAGACGACCCCTCGCCAGCACCCCGGAGGACCACCATGAGCACCCAGCCGAACTGGTCGTTCGAGACCCGTCAGATCCACGCCGGCCAGGCGCCGGACGCCGCCACCGGCGCCCGCGCCCTGCCGATCTTCCAGACCACCTCGTTCGTGTTCCCCTCGGCCGACGTCGCCGCCGACCGCTTCGCCCTGCAGGACCTCGGCCCGATCTACACGCGCATCGGCAACCCCACGCAGGAGGTCGTCGAGAACCGCATCGCGGACCTCGAGGGCGGCGTCGGCGCGCTGCTCGTCGCCTCGGGCCAGGCGGCCGAGTCGCTGGCGATCCTCAACATCGCGGAGGCGGGCGACCACGTCGTCGCCAGCCCGAGCCTCTACGGCGGCACGTACAACCTGCTGCACTACACGCTGCCCAAGCTCGGCGTGGAGACGACGTTCGTCACCGACCCGCACGACCCGCAGGCCTGGCGCGACGCCGTGCGGCCGAACACCAAGCTGTTCTTCGGCGAGACCGTGCCGAACCCGCTGGCCGACGTGCTCGACATCGAGACCGTCGCGGGCGTCGCGCACGAGGTCGGCGTGCCGCTGGTCGTCGACAACACCGTGCCCACGCCCTACCTGCTGCGCCCGCTGGAGTGGGGCGCCGACGTCGTCGTGCACTCGGCCACCAAGTACCTCGGCGGCCACGGCTCCGCGATCGGCGGCGTCATCGTCGACGGCGGCACGTTCGACTACGCGCTGCACCCCGAGCGCTTCCCGAACTTCAACCAGCCCGACCCGAGCTACCACGGCCTGGTCTACGCCCGGGACCTGGGCGTCGGCTCGCCGCTGGGGGCCAACCTCGCGTTCGTGCTCAAGGCGCGCGTGCAGCTGCTGCGCGACCTCGGCCCGGCGATCTCGCCGTTCAACGCGTTCCTGCTCGCCCAGGGCATCGAGACGCTCTCGCTGCGCATCGAGCGGCACGTGGCCAACGCCCAGAGGGTGGCCGAGTGGCTCGAGGCGCGCGACGACGTGCGCCGCGTGCACTACGCCGGGCTGGCGTCGTCGCGCTGGCACGAGGCCGCGGCGAAGTACCTGCCGAAGGGTGCGGGCGCCGTGCTGGCCTTCGAGCTGGACGTCGACGACCCGGAGACGGCCCGCCGGGCCGGGCAGGCGTTCGTCTCGGCGCTGCAGCTGCACTCGAACGTCGCCAACATCGGCGACGTCCGGTCGCTGGTCATCCACCCCGCCTCGACCACGCACAGCCAGCTCACGCCGCTCGAGCAGGAGCTCTCCGGCGTGACGCCGGGGCTCGTGCGCCTCGCCGTGGGCCTGGAGCACCTGGACGACATCCTCGCGGACCTCGAGCTCGGCTTCACCGCCGCCAAGGGCCGGCTCGGGGCCAACGCGTGACACGCACGACCCCGCTCGTCGGCAGCGCCAACCGCCTCGTCGGCACCACGCCCCGGGCGGCCGCCAGGCCCCCCGTCCCCGCGACGGGGGCCTGGCGCGACGGCGACCCCGCCGGCGACCGGCGGTTCGCCGCCGTCGGCTCGTTCGAGCTCGAGGGCGGCGGGCTGCTGCCCGACGTCACCGTGGCCTACGAGACGTACGGCGAGCTCGCCGCCGACGGGTCCAACGCCGTCCTGGTGCTGCACGCGCTCACCGGCGACTCCCACGTGGCCGGCCCCGCGGGCCCCGGGCACCTGTCGGCGGGCTGGTGGGAGGACATGGTGGGCCCCGGCCGGCCCGTCGACACCGACCGCTGGTTCGTGGTGGTGCCCAACGTGCTGGGCGGGTGCCAGGGCACCACGGGCCCGTCGTCCCTCGCCCCGGACGGGCGCCCGTGGGGCGGGCGCTTCCCGCGCGTCACGACGCGCGACCAGGTGGCCGTGGAGGTCGAGCTGGCGCGCCAGCTCGGCGTGCGCTCCTGGGAGCTCGTGGTGGGCGCGTCCATGGGTGGCCTGCGCGCCCTGGAGTGGGCGCTGATGGGCCCCGAGGCCGGCATCGAGGTGCGCGGCCTGGCCGCGATCGCGACGACGGCGCAGACCAGCGCCGACCAGATCGCGTGGGCGCACCCGCAGCTCGCGGCGATCCGGCTCGACCCGCGCTGGAACGACGGCGACTACTACGACGCGCCGGACGGCGAGGGGCCGCACGCCGGCCTCGGCGTCGCGCGGCAGATCGCGCACACCACCTACCGCTCGGCGCACGAGCTGGACACCCGGTTCGGCCGCCTGCCGCAGGGTGGGGAGGACCCGCTGACCGACGGCCGCTACGCCGTCCAGTCGTACCTCGACCACCACGGCGACAAGCTGGCCCGCCGGTTCGACGCCAACTCCTACCTGGTGCTCACCGAGTCGATGCTCACGCACGACCTGGGGCGCGACCGCGGCGGGGTCGAGGCGGCGCTCTCGCAGGTCACGGCGCGCACGCTGGTGGTCGCGGTCGACTCCGACCGGCTGTTCCCGCCGGCGCAGTCCGCGCGCATCGCGGCGTGGGTGCCGGGGGCCGAGGGGCTGCGGATCATCACCTCGGAGCACGGGCACGACGGGTTCCTCATCGAGTTCGACCAGCTGGGCCCCATCGTCCGGGAGTTCCTGGGAGCCAGCGAGCGCGTCGGCTGAGCGCCGCCGCCGGCCCGCGCCGGCGCACCGGCTGAAACCCGTCGCAGGGCCTTGCCGTGGTCCGGTGCCGGCCCCACCCTGGTGCTGACCCCGTCACACTTGGGTGGGGCGGCGGCCACGACGCCGGGCGGCCCGTGCCCGGCCTGGACGGGAGGGATCCGCCATGGCCAAGCTCAACCCCTACGTCAGCTTCAAGGACAACGCCCGCGAGGCGCTGGAGTTCTGGCAGTCCGCGCTGGGCGGCGAGCTGAGCATCTCGGTGTTCTCGGACGTCCCGGAGGTCGCGGGCATGCTCCAGGACGAGTCGGAGAAGTCGCTCGTCATGCATGGCCAGCTCGACGCGCCCGGCGGCCTGACCCTCATGGCCGCCGACACCGGCTCCTCCATGCCCTACGAGGCGCCGACGTCGGGCGTCACCGTGGCCCTCACCGGCGGGCCCGAGGACCTGGAGTACATCCGTGGCGCGTACGAGGCGCTGGCGGAGGGCGCCAGCGACGTCATGCCGCTGGACCTCGCCCCGTGGGGCGACCACTACGGCCAGCTCACCGACCGCTACGGCGTCACCTGGATGTTCGACGTCGGCCCGGAGGAGTGACGCCCGGCCGCGGTGACCTCACCGCGGCCACCGGCACGGTCATCAGCACTGCCAGCAGCACGGTCACACGGTCCGCAGCAGCGCCGCGCGGCGCGCCCCGACGTCGTCCGCGCGGCGCCGCAGCGCCTCCTCCCGCGCCGCGAGGCCCTGCTGCACGTGCTCGACGGCGCCGCGCGCCCGCTGCACCCG
>NZ_LWGM01000075.1 GCF_001750215.1 Isoptericola variabilis
GGTCGCCGGCCGCCCCGCGCACCGTGCCCGAGTGGGCCGCGCTGGAGCTGCCCGGGGACGCGTCAGGCGGGATCCACCTTGGCGTGCTGCGCGGTGTACGGGCGGCGCTCCTCGCCGGCCCCGCCCGCGGCGCCCGCCGCGGGCGCACCCGTCCCGACCGCGGCGTCGGTCCGCGGCACGGGCCGACGCCGGGCGGCCCGCCGCTCCTTGCGACGCTCCACGATCGTGTAGATCGCCGGCACGACGTAGAGCGTCAGCAGCGTGGAGGACACCAGCCCGCCGATGACCACGAGCGCCAGCGGCCGGCTGATGAACGACCCGCCGCCGGTGATGCCGAGCGCCATGGGGGTGAGCGCGAAGATCGTCGCCGCGGCCGTCATGACGATGGGCCGCAGGCGCTTGCGGGCGCCCTCGCGGACGGCGTCGTCGAGCGTGCGCCCCCGCTCGCGGTACTGGTTGACGAGGTCGATGAGCACGATGGCGTTCGAGACCACGATGCCCACCAGCATCAGCACGCCGATGAGGGCGGGCACGCCCAGCGGCGTGCCGGTGACCAGCAGCGCGACGAGGGCGCCGGTGGCGGCGAACGGCACGGACACCAGCAGGATGAGCGGCTGGACCATCGAGCGGAACGTGCCGACCATGACCAGGTAGACGATCGCGATCGCCGCCAGCAGGGCCAGGCCCAGGTCGGCGAACGCGTCCGCCTGCTGGGAGGCCACTCCTCCGACCTCGACGGCCGCGCCGGCGGGCAGCTCGACGCCGTCCACCGCCGCGGTGAGCGCCGTGGTGAGCGAGCCGAGGTCCTGGCCGGCCGGCGTGACCGACACGGTCGCCGACCGCCGGCCGTCCTCGCGCGTCACCGAGGCGGGCGCCTCGACGCGCTCGACGGCGGCCACGTCGGTCAGCGGGACGACGCCCGTCGCCGTCGGCACCACGAGGTCCTGGAGCTCGTCGACTGTCGCGGGGGCGTCCTCGGCGGCCACGACGACGTCGACCGGGCCCTCGCCCAGGTCCACGCGGCCGATCGTCCGGTCGCCCATCTGCCCGGCCACCACGCCGCTGACCTGCGCCTCGGTGAGGCCGGCCCGCGCCGCGGCGGCGCGGTCGACGGTCACCTGGACGCGCTCGGTGGCCGCGGAGAGGTTGTTCGCCACCTCGGCGACGCCGTCCACGTCGCCGACGGCGTCCTGCACGGCCGTCGCGGCCTGCGACAGCGCCTCGGCGTCCGGGGCGGTGACGACGAGGTCGACGGTGGAGCCGCCGAACCCGGACTCCCCGCCGGACACCTGGATGTCGCCCGGCACACCGGCGTCGGCGAGCGCGTCGCGGACCTCGCCGCGCGTGGCCTCCGCGTCGACGTCGGCACCGAGCGTCACGGCGAACGACGCCTGCGGCGCGGCGCCGCCGCCGGCGAACGCGGCCATCGCGTCGTCGCCGCTGCCCACCGTCGTCTGCACGGTCTCGACGCCGGCGAGGTCACCGAGCACGCCCTCCACCTGGCGGGCGGCGTCGTCCTGGGCGTCCAGCGCCGTGCCGGCGTCGAACGTCTGGGTGACGGTCAGGGTGTTCTGGCCGGAGTCCCCGATGAAGCTGGTCTCCATGCGGGGCACGAGCGCCAGCGTGCCGGCCAGCACCACGACGGCCACGCCCACCACGGCCCACGGCCGGCGCAGCGCCGTCGCGAGGCTCGGCACGTACGCGCGCTGCCACAGGCCGCGGCGCTCCTTGGCCTCGGCCGCCGCGCGCACCGCAGCGCCGCCGTCGGCCTCCGCGCCCCGCGGGCTGCGCAGGAACCAGTACGCCAGCACCGGCACCACCATGAGCGCCACCACGAGCGAGGAGAGCATGGCGATGGCGACCGTCATGGCGAACGGCCGGAACAGCTCGCCCACCATGCCGGAGACGAACGCGATCGGCGCGAACACCGCCACGGTGCACACCGTGGAGGCGGTGATGGCGCCGCCGACCTCGCGCACCGCGGTGAGGATCGCCTGGCGCTCGTCCTCGCCGTAGGACAGGTGGCGCTTGATGTTCTCGATGACCACGATCGCGTCGTCCACGACGCGGCCGATGGCGATGGTCATGGCGCCGAGCGTGAGGATGTTCAGCGTGTAGCCGGTCAGCTGCATGACCACGAACGTCACGGCCAGCGACAGCGGGATGGACACCGCCGAGACGAGCGTCGAGGGGATCGAGGCGAGGAACAGCAGGATCACCACGACGGCGAACACGAGGCCGAGCCCGCCCTCGGTGGCCAGCCCGTGGATCGACTCCTCGATGAACGGCGCCTGGTCGAAGACGACGGCGGTGCGCACGCCGCGCTCCTCGAGCACCGGCCGCAGCTCGGCGAGCGCGTCGGCGACCGCGTGGGACACCTCGACGGTGTTGCCCTGCGGCGTCTTGGTGATCGCGACGCCCAGCGACGGCTCGCCGTCGAGGCGCGAGTACGAGGTGGCCTCCTGCGGCCCCTCGGTCACCTCGGCGACGTCGCCGAGCGTCACGGGGCCGTCGGGGCCGGTCGCGCCGGGCAGCGGCAGGGCGGCGAGGTCGTCGACCGAGCCGACCGCCGAGCCGACCTGGACGCTTAGCTCGGTGTCGCCGTCGGCCACCGTGCCGGCGGGCACCACCGCGCCGTTGTCCTGCAGCAGCGTGCCGAGCTGCGCCGTCGTCAGGCCGGCCGCCGCGAGCGCCGCGGGGTCGGTGTCGATGCGGACCTCCTGGTCGGCGACGCCGGAGACGCTGACGCCGCGGACGTCGTCGACCTCCTCCAGGCGCGGCACGACCGTGTCCTCGACCAGCGCCGCGAGGGCCGCGTCGTCGAGCTCGTCGCCCCCGCCGGTGCGGGACACCGCGAGCTGCAGCACGGGCAGGTCGTCGACCGACCCCGTGACGACCTGCGGGTCGACGTCCTCGGGTAGCTGGCGGCGGATCTGGTCGACCGCGCCGCGCAGCTGCGTGGCCGCCGCGTCCATGTCGGTGCCGTACGTCATCTCCACGGTGGTCACCGACATCCCGGTGGACGACGTCGAGCTCACGGCCTCGACGTTGTCGACGCCCTGGACGGCGGTCTCGAGCGGCTCGCTGACCTGGTCGGCGACCACGTCGGGCGCGGCGCCGGGGTCTCCACCGCGCCGGCCGGGAAGAAGACCCAGCCGCGCGCGGACGCCCCGGCCAGGGCGCGCGCCTCGCGCTCGCCGCACTCGACGCAGTCGCCCAGGCTCGCGCGGGCGAAGACGCCCTCCGCCTGCAGCTCGGCGAAGGCGGCGTCGAGGCGGCGGTCGTCGCCCTCCTCCCCCGCCCAGGCGCGCTGTGCCGCCAGGCCGGCCTCCCACTCCTGCCGGACCACGCGTTCCACGGTGCCCGCCCGCGGCGTCACGGCCGCCAGGGCGGCGAGCTCGAGGCAGCGCGAGAGCACGTCGTCGAAGGTGGCGAAGCCGCCGCGCGTCATGGCCCGTGCGGCGCTGCGCACGTCCGCCAGCACGTCGTCTGCGGTGATCTCGTCCAGCACGTCGGCCTCCTCGCTCGTCAGCCCGTACACCTGCTCGGCCGTCTGCTCCGACATCGCGCTCCCGTCCTTCCGGTCGTCCCGCGGGGTCACGGCGCCCACGTTAGGACGGCCCTGTGACACTCACGCCGCAGCGGCGCTCAGGGCAGCAGCGCGGCCGCCGCGGCGCGCCGCACGGCCCGGGCGACGGCGTCGAGCACCGGCGTGCGCAGCGACCACTGCTGCCAGTGCAGCTCGACGTCGACGTGCGCGCCCGGCTCGAGCTCGACCAGCGCGCCGGCGGCCTCGGGCCCCTCGGAGTGCTCGTGCGGCAGCAGCCCCCACCCGAGGCCGTGCACCACCGCGCGGGCGTAGTCGGCGGTGGAGGGCACGTAGTGCCGCGGCGGCTCGACGTCGCGGCCGGCCTTGGCGCGGGCGTAGCGGTCCTGCAGGTCGTCCTTGCGGTCGAACATCACCATCGGCGCCACCGCGATCGCCTCGGGCGTCACGCCGTCGGCGAACCAGCGGCGCGCGAACGCCGGGGTGGCGAACGGCCGGTAGCGCATGACGCCGAGCCGCACGGCGGTGCAGCCCTGCACCGGCACCGCCTGCGTGGTGATGGCGGCCATCACCTCGCCGGAGCGCAGCAGCTCCGCGGAGTGGTCCTGGTCCTCGCGGTGCACGTCGAACACCGCGCGGTCGGCCACCTCCGCCAGCGCCGCCATCGCCCAGGTGTTGAGCGAGTCGCCGTTGATGGCGATGGGCACGCGCGCGAGCGGGGCACCGGCCCCCGCGCCCCCGCCCGCCCCGGCGTCCCCGCCCGCGCCGGCCGTGCGGCCGGGCAGGCCGGACTCGCGCACCACGGCGAGCACCTGGCGCGCGAGCCGCGCGTAGTCGGAACCCACCTCCGTGGCCGCCACCGGCCGCGAGCGCCGCACGAGCACAGCGCCCGCGCTCGTCTCGAGCGCCTTGATGCGCTGGCTCACGGCCGACGGCGTCACGTGCAGCACGCGGGCGGCGCCGTCGAAGGAGCCCTCGTCCACGACGGCGAGGAGGGCGTCGAGCTGGGCGATCTCCATGAAGCAACGCTAAGGCAACCTGAGAAACATTCGTTGGACTGTGGATGTGCGGGCGCCTAGCGTCGTGGTCGTGATGCTCCACGCGCTCGCCGGCCTCGGCTTCGGCCTGTCCCTCATCGTCGCCATCGGGGCGCAGAACATGTTCGTGCTGCGCCAGGGCCTGCGCCGCGAGCACGTGGGCGTCGTCGTCGCCGCCTGCACGCTGTCCGACGTCGTCCTCATCGGCGCGGGGGTGGCGGGCGCCGGCGCGCTGCTCGGCGCCGTGCCGTGGCTCGTGACCGTGATGCGCTGGGGCGGCGCGGTGTTCCTGCTCGTCTACGCCGGCCTCGCGGCGCGGCGGGCGCTGCGGCCCACGGGCGCCTCCCTGCAGCCGGACCACGCCGCCCGCCCGTCCGGGGCCGGCCGGGCGGGCGCGGGGGCGGTGCTCGGCACGGCGCTGGCGATCACCTGGCTCAACCCGCACGTCTACCTCGACACCCTGGTGATGCTGGGGTCGATCGCCGGGGGCCACGGCGACGGCCGCTGGTGGTTCGCCGCGGGGGCGATGGTCGGCAGCCTGGTGTGGTTCACGGCGCTCGGGTACGGCGCACGGCTGCTGCGCCCCGTGTTCGCCCGGCCGGGCGCGTGGCGGGTGCTCGACGCCGTCATCGCCGTGGTCATGGTGGCCCTGGCCGTGGGGCTGCTGCTCGCCGGGTGAGGGTCACAGCGCCTGAGGGTCACAGCGCCTGAGAGTCACAGCGCCTGGACGATCTTCTCCACCTGCTCCTTGGCGTCGCCGAAGAGCATCGCGGTGTTCTCGCGGGCGAACAGCGGGTTGGGCACGCCGGCGTAGCCGGCGGCCATCGAGCGCTTGAAGACCACGACCTGCCCCGCCTCCCACACCCGCAGCACCGGCATGCCCGCGATGGGGCTGCCCGGGTCCTCGAGCGCGGCGGGGTTGACCGTGTCGTTGGCGCCGATGACCAGGACGACGTCGGTGCCCGCGAGGTCGTCGTTGATCTCGTCCATCTCCAGCACGATGTCGTACGGCACCTTGGCCTCGGCGAGCAGCACGTTCATGTGCCCGGGCAGGCGCCCGGCCACCGGGTGCACGCCGAACCGCACCGCGACGCCGCGGGCGCGCAGGCGGGCCACCAGCTCGGCCACCGGGTACTGCGCCTGCGCCACGGCCATGCCGTAGCCGGGCGTGACCACGACGCTGCGCGCGCCGCGCAGCATCCGGGCGACGTCCTCGACCTGCACCTCGCGGTGCTCCCCCGCCCCGGCCGCGGCTCCGGCGCCGGGGCCGCCCGTGGGGGCGCCGAAGCCGCCGAGCACGACGGAGACGAACGAGCGGTTCATCGCCCGGCACATGAGGTAGCTGAGGATCGCGCCGGAGGCGCCGACCAGCGCGCCGGTGACGATGAGCAGGTCGTTGCCGAGCATGAAGCCCGCGGCGGCGGCGGCCCACCCCGAGTAGGAGTTGAGCATCGAGACGACGACGGGCATGTCCCCGCCGCCGATCGCCGCCACGAGGTGCGCGCCGAGCGCCAGCGCCACCAGCGTCATCAGCAGCAGGGGCACGAGGGCCGCGGGGCCGTCGGCGGCGAGGAACCACGGCAGCAGCCCGAGCGCGACCAGGACCGCCGCCAGGTTCAGCGCGTTGCGCCGCGGCAGCACCAGCGGCGCCGACGGCATGCGCGCCGCCAGCTTGAGGTAGGCCACCACGGAGCCGGTGAGCGTCACCGCGCCGACCAGCACGCCCAGGAAGATCTCCACGCGGTGCACCGCGTCGTCGTCCGGGCCGCCGTCCAGGCCGCCGTCCAGGCCGCTGGTGAGGAACGAGTTGTAGCCGACCGCCACCGCCGCGAGGCCCACGGACGAGTGCAGGATCGCGATGAGCTGGGGCAGCTCCGTCATCGCGACCCGCCGGGCGCGCCACGCCCCGACGGCGCCGCCGAGCACGAGCGCGGCGAGGGCCAGGCCGAGCGTCACGCCGACCGGCCGCTCGGACCGCTCCGCCGCCAGCAGCACCGTCGCGCCCAGCGCCAGCGCCATGCCGACGATGCCGAGCGTCACGCCGCGCCGGGCCGTCGTCGGCCGGGCCAGCCCGGCGAGCGACAGGACGAACAGCAGGGCCGCGACGACGTACACGGCCTGCGCGAACGCGGTGGCCGTCCCGGCGTCCGTGCCCGGCGTCACCTCAGGCGTCCTTCCGGAACATGCCGATCATCCGGCGGCTGACGCCGAACCCGCCCACGATGTTGACGCTCGCCACGGTCGCCGCGACGAACGCGAGGGTGGTGACCACGGGGTCGTCCACGCCGAGCTGCAGCAGCGCGCCGACCAGGATGATCCCCGAGACGGCGTTGGTCTGGGCCATCAGCGGGGTGTGCAGGGAGTGGCTGACGTTGGAGATGACGTAGAACCCCACCACGACGGCCAGCGCGAACACGGTGAAGTGCCCGAGGAACGCCGGCGGCTGGACGCGCAGCGCAGACGGGAGCCCCCAGCGCACGGCAGTCACAGCACACCGAACGACGGAGGATGTCCGTGTCCACCACTGCGCCCGAGCGAGCCGCCGCCAGCACCCCGGGCTTCGACGAGGTCCCGGGCCGCTACAAGGTCCGCTCGCTCGCCCTCGCCGAGGCCGGCCGCCACCAGATCCGCCTCGCGGAGCACGAGATGCCGGGCCTCATGGCCCTGCGCGCCGAGTACGGCGAGTCGCAGCCGCTGCGCGGCGCCCGCATCGCCGGCTCCCTGCACATGACCGTCCAGACCGCGGTGCTCATCGAGACGCTGGTCGCGCTCGGCGCCGAGGTGCGCTGGGCGAGCTGCAACATCTTCTCGACGCAGGACGAGGCCGCCGCGGCGATCGTCGTCGGCCCGCACGGCACCCCGCAGGACCCGCAGGGCGTGCCCGTGTTCGCCTGGAAGGGCGAGACGCTCGAGGAGTACTGGGCCTGCACCGAGCAGATCCTCGTGTGGCCCGCGCAGGACGGCGCCGACGGCCGCACCGGCCCCAACATGATCCTCGACGACGGCGGCGACGCGACGATGCTGGTCCACCTGGGCCTGCAGTACGAGCGCGCCGGCGTCGTGCCGCCGAACACGCTGCCCGGCGAGCCGGACCACACCGACGAGATGAACGTGGTGCGCGACCTGCTGCGCCGCGGCCTCGAGGCCGACCCCCTGCGCTGGACGGAGGTCGCCGCCGCCGTGCAGGGCGTCACGGAGGAGACCACCACGGGCGTGCACCGCCTGTACCAGCTGGCCGAGACCGGCGAGCTGCTCTTCCCGGCGATCAACGTCAACGACTCGGTCACCAAGAGCAAGTTCGACAACAAGTACGGCATCCGCCACTCGCTGCCGGACGGCATCAACCGCGCCACCGACATCCTCATCGGCGGCAAGGTCGCCTTCGTCGCCGGCTACGGCGACGTCGGCAAGGGCGCCGCCGAGGCGTTCCGCGGCCAGGGTGCCCGCGTGATCGTCTCCGAGGTCGACCCCATCTGCGCCCTGCAGGCCGCGATGGACGGCTTCCAGGTGGCGCGAATCGAGGACGTGCTCGACCAGGCCGACTTCTTCATCACCACCACGGGCAACAAGGACGTCATCCGCGCCGAGCACATCGCGCGGATGAAGGACAAGGCCGTGGTCGGCAACATCGGCCACTTCGACAACGAGATCGACATGGCCGGCCTCGCCGCGACGCCGGGCGTGACCAAGACCGAGATCAAGCCGCAGGTGCACGAGTGGACCTTCCCGGACGGGAAGTCGGTCATCGTGCTCAGCGAGGGCCGCCTGCTCAACCTCGGCAACGCCACGGGCCACCCGTCGTTCGTCATGAGCAACTCGTTCTCCAACCAGGTCATCGCCCAGATCGAGCTGTTCGTCGACGCGGCGCGGGCCGAGGGCGAGCGCCAGTACGCCAACCAGGTGTACCGCCTGCCCAAGGTGCTCGACGAGAAGGTGGCGCGCCTGCACCTCGACGCGCTCGGCGCGCGCCTCACCGACCTGTCGGCCGACCAGGCGGCGTACATCGGCGTGCCGGTCGAGGGCCCGTTCAAGCCCGAGCACTACCGGTACTGAGCCGCCGGCACCGGCCCGCCGGCACCGCGCGCCGGCACCAACCGGCACCGACCGGCACCCGCCGGCATCGGCCCGCCGCCGTCGGGCACGGGGGACGTCCCCCGTGCCCGACGGCGGGCGGCACCATGGTCCCCGGCACCGCCCGGCCGGGAGGCTGGGAGCATGGCTCCCATGACCTCCGCCCCCGGCGTCGACGCCACCGCCGACGCCGCGAGCGTGCCCTTCCTGCGCGCCCCGTTCCACCGCCGTACCTGGTCCGAGTACGGCTACCTGTGGCTGGCGCTGCTGCTGGCCCCCTTCGGCCTCGCCTACGCCGTGGCGACCGTCTCGCTCGGCGCCGGCCTCGCCGTCACCGTCGTGGGCCTGTTCGTCGTCGGCGCCCTGGTCCTCGGCGGGCGCGGCTGGGCCGCCACCTACCGCGCCATGGCGTCCTCGCTGCTCGGCACCCCGGTGCCGGCCCCCGCGCCGTACGCCCGCCCCCGCGGCTTCTGGCGCCGCCTCGGCGCCTCGCTCGCCGACGCCGCCGGCTGGCGGGCGCTGCTCTTCCTCGGCGTCACCTTTCCGCTCACGCTCGTCGCCTTCGTGGTCAGCACCACCCTGCTGGCCACCGGCCTGGGCGCCACGACCCACTGGGCCTGGTCGCGCTGGCTGCCGCTGCAGCAGGCGGCCGACGGCACCCTCCACCGCGGCGCGCAGCTCGGCACCGACTGGTTCGTCGACACCCCGCCCCGGCAGGCGGCGCTCGCGGCCGCCGGCGTGCTGGTGCTCCTGGCGTGGCCGTGGGTCACCCACCTGTTCGCTCAGCTCTTCCGCGTGCTGACCCGCACGCTGCTCGGCCCCACGCGGGCCAGCCTGCGGGTCGCCGAGCTGCACGCCTCGCGCGCCGGCGCCGTCGAGGGCGCCGAGGCCCGCCTGCGCCGCATCGAGCGCGACCTGCACGACGGCACGCAGGCCCGGCTGGTGGCCGTGGCGATGCAGCTGGGCGAGGCGCGCGAGCAGCTCGCCGGCGGCGGCGACCCGGCGCTCGCGGCCGAGCTGCTGGGCACGGCGCACACCTCCACCAAGGAGGCGCTGACCGAGCTGCGCGAGATCGCCCGCGGCATCCACCCGCCCGCCCTCGACAGCGGGCTCGCCGTCGCGCTCGAGACGCTCGCCGCCCGCGCGCCCCTGCCGGTCGCGGTGGACACCGCCGGGCTCGGCGACGACGACCTGTCGCCCGCGGTCGAGGCGATCGCCTACTTCACCGTGGCCGAGCTGCTGACGAACGCGGCCAAGCACTCCGGCGCCACCGGGGCGTCCGTGCTCGCGGCGCGGCGCGACACCGCGCTGGTGCTGCAGGTGCGCGACGACGGCCGCGGCGGCGCCGTGGTCAGCAGGCCCGACGGCGCGGGGCGGCGCACGGGGCTGGCCGGCCTCGTCGAGCGCGTCCGCAGCGTCGACGGCACGCTCGACCTGGTCAGCCCCGCGGGTGGCCCTACGGTGGTCACCGTGACGCTCCCGACCAGCACCCGGCAGTGACCGGCCTGCGCGTCGTGCTCGCCGAGGACTCGGCGATCCTGCGCGACGGGCTCGCCGCCCTCCTCGCCCGCCGCGGCCACGACGCCGTGGCCGCGGTGGGCGACGGCGACGCGCTCGTCGCGCAGGTGCGCGCCCTCGCGGCGGCCGGCGCCCTGCCCGACGTCGTGGTGGCCGACGTGCGCATGCCGCCGTCGCACACCGACGAGGGGCTGCGCGCGGTGCTCGCGCTGCGCGCGGACCACCCCGGCCTGCCGGTGCTGCTGTTCAGCCAGTGGGTGGAGACACGCTACGCGTCGCGCCTGCTGGCTGGCGACGCCCGCGGCGTCGGCTACCTGCTCAAGGACCGGGTCGCCGACGTCGGGGAGTTCGTCGCCGCGCTCGGCCGGGTCGCCGCGGGGGAGACCGTGCTCGACCCCGAGGTCGTCGGCCAGCTGCTGAACGCGTCGCGCTCCCGCGACGACGGCCTGGACACGCTCACGCCGCGGGAGCGGCAGGTGCTCGACCTCATGGCGCAGGGCCGCTCGAACGGCGCGATCGCCGAGGCGCTGTTCCTGTCCTACGGCGCCGTGGAGAAGAACGTCGCGGCGATCTTCTCGAAGCTCCGGCTGCCGCCGGACGCCGCCGACCACCGGCGGGTGCTGGCCGTGCTGCGCTACCTCGGCGCCGCGGGCTGACGCCCGCCGGACCGCGCGGCGGCCACGCGCAGGAGCTCGGCGAGCAGCACGCGCGCCGACGCCGCCCAGTCGAACCGCGCGGCCTCCCGGCGCGCCTGCGCCGAGCGCTCGGCCCACGTCGCGTCGTCGTCCAGGGCCCGCACGGCGCGCGCGAACCCCTCGGCGTCGTCCGGGGCCACGTACGCCCCGGCGGCGCCCGCCACCTCGCGGAACACCGGGATGTCGCTGACCACGACGGGCACGCCCAGCGTCATGGCCTCCACGAGCGGGATGCCGAAGCCCTCGTCGCGCGAGGCGGTCACCAGGGCGGTCGCCGAGGCCAGCACCCGGCGGTAGGTCGCGTCGTCCGCGCCGTCGTGGAACACCAGGCGCCCGGGCCCGGCCAGCGCCGTGAGCCGTGCCCGCTCGGCGGGCGCGACCCGGCTCATGAGGTGCAGCTCGTGGCCGGGCAGGCGGGCCATCGCGCGGGCGAGGGTGGCCACGTTCTTGTACGGCATGAACGAGCCCATGTACACCAGGGCCCGGGTGCGCCCGGCCGCGCGCTGCGCCGCGTGCTCCACCGTCTGCTCCACCGTGTGCTCCACCGCCGCCTCCGCCACGGGCGGCGCCGACGCGGCGAACGCCGGGTCGGCCGCGTTGGTCACCACGGTCACCGGGCGGCGGGTCAGGCGGTGGGCGGCGATGAGCGCGCGCGTCGTCGCCGAGACGGTGACGACGGCGTCGGCCCGGTCCAGCAGCAGCCGCTGCGGCCACCAGGCGAGGTGGAAGGCCCGCCACAGCAGCCGCACGCCCGCCGGCAGGTCGGCGGGCGGGGCGGGGTGCCGGTAGTAGATGAGGTCGTGCAGCGTGAGCACCAGGCCGTAGTCGCGGCCCCAGGAGCCCATCGTCTGCATCGGGCTGAACACCACGTCGGGCCGCAGCCGGCGCACCTGGCGGGCGACGAACGGCTCGCGCCAGCTGGTGGGGCCCGACACGCGGTGCCAGGGCAGGTCCGGCAGGTGGGCGAGCTGCCGCTCGTCGCTGACGAGCAGCTCGACCGGGTGGAGGCGGGCCAGCTCGGCGACGAGGCCCGCGGTGTACCGGCTGATGCCGTCGTGCCTGCCCGTGCGCACGTAGCGGCAGTCGACCAGGACCCGCGGCGTGCCGAACCCGGCGTCCGCGACCGCGCCGGTCACTGCCCGCGCCCCTCGAGCGACCGCAGGAAGTCCGCCACCGCGGCGGCCACGGCGTCGGGCGTCTCGTAGTGCGCGAGGTGGCCGGTGGCCGGCACGACGACGAGGCGGGCATCGGCGAAGAGTCCGGCCAGCGCGTGCTGCGCGTCGACGGGGGCGAGGTCGTCGAGCTCGGCGGCCACCAGCAGCGTGGGCGCCGCGACCGCCGGCGCGTGCGGGCGCACGTCGCTGCCCGACGACGCGGCGTACGCCTCCAGCAGCGTGCGCCGGTCCGCGAACCCGGCGAACCGGCGGTCGTGCTCGGCGTGGATCCAGCGGCGCAGCGCGCGGTCGCGGGTGCGCACCATCGCCACGGAGGCCAGGCGCGTCACCACGGGCAGCCGCAGCAGCGCGGTCCCGGCCCGCTCGGGGAGCACGCCGGCGAGGCGGTGGAACGCGCCGGTCACGGCGGCCGCGCCGGGCCGGCCCGCGAGGGCGGTGGCGGCGATGGGGTTGACCAGCACCAGCCCGCGCAGCGGCCGCCGCGCCGCCGTGGCGGCGGCCACGACGGACCCGAAGGAGTGGCCGAGCAGCACCGCGTCGAGCGGCGCGACGGCGTCGAGCAGCTCGCCGGCCCACGCGGCGTACCCGGCGACGTCGTGCCGCCCGGCCGGCAGCGGCGCCGAGGCGCCGAAGCCCGGCAGGTCCGGCACGAGCACCCGGACGTCCGGGCGCGGGGCGCGGCGCGGCAGTGACGGCCGCGCGCCCGGCGCGGGGGATGGCGCGTCCGAGCGCGCGTCCGAGCGCGTGTCCGAGGGCGCGTCCGGGCGCACGTCGGTGGGCAGGCCCGGGGGCGCGGCGGCGGGGGAGGGGGTCGGCACACGGGGAGCGTAGCGGCGCCGCCTCGGGCCGCGAAGGGACGTCGGTCCAGTTCAGGGGATTCTCGGGGCAACCCCGGGGAAACCCGGGGGACGTCCTGATACCCCTCGTGGCGCGAGACCTGCCAGGGTGGGCGCATGACGACGCAGCCACGGCCGCGGGGACTCCTGCCGGGACGCCCGCCGGGACGCCTGCCGGGACGGCTGGCGCGAGGCAGCACGACGCCGGACCGCCTCCTGCCGTTCGCCCACCGTTCGCCCGCCCGACGCCTGCGGCGCCACCCGGCTGCGGCACCGTGGGCCCTGATGGGTGCAACGACGGTGACGACCGGCCGGCGCGCGGCCGGCCCGGTGCGGGGTCGCGCGTGAGCGGCCTGGCAGGCACCGGGCCCGCGATCGCCCTGGCGGTCGTCGGCGCCGCCTGCTTCGCCGGCGCCGCGGTGCTGCAGCACCACGTCGTGACGGGGCCCGTCGCCGTCGCGCGGGGCGGCGAGGCCACCGACGACGTCACCGACGCCACCAGGGCCACCGGCGCGGCCGGCACGCGCGCCGGCGGTGCGGGGCGCCCGGTCCTGCGCCGGGTCGTCGAGTCCGGGCAGTTCGGGGACGAGACCAACACGGTGCTCGACGAGATCCTCGGCCAGGAGATCTCGCCCGAGCTCGTCCCCGCCGACGACGACGGCAGGCTGCAGTCCACCGAGTCGAG
>NZ_LWGM01000076.1 GCF_001750215.1 Isoptericola variabilis
CTGGGCGCCCTGGCGCTCCTACGCCGCGCTGCACCTGTGGCGCGCCGCCGCCGAGCGCCCCCCGACCGCCTCGCACCCCGCCGGCACGGCCCCGGCCCGTCCCCGCGTCCCTGCCCAGACCCGCGTCCCCGCCCAGACCCGCACTCCCGAGGAGACCCGATGACCACCGCCCGCACCGCCACGCTCAGCACGCCGGACGGCCCGTTCACCGTCGTCGTCGGCGCCCCGGCCGCCGAGGTGCCCGCCGCCGTGCTGGCCTCGGGCTGGACCGACGACCCGGGCGCGCTGCTGCCCCTCGTCCACCCGGGCCTGCGCCCGGTCGGGCTCACCGACGGGGTCGCGGACGGAGCAGCCGACGGGGCGGCGGACGGTGTCCACGACGGCCTGCGCGCCGCCGTCGACGCCGTGACCGCCTACTACGACGGCGACCTCGCCGCGGTCTGCGCGGTGCCGGTGCGGCAGCGGTCGGGCGAGTTCCGCCAGCACGCGTGGGAGGTGCTGCGCGGCGTGACCCCCGGCGAGCGCGTGACGTACACGCAGTACGCGGCGCGGACCGGGCGCCCGGCCTCGGTGCGCGCCGCCGCGGGCGCGTGCGCGATGAACGCCGCCGCGCTCTTCGTGCCGTGCCACCGGGTGCTGCGCACGGATGGGTCGCTCGGCGGGTTCCGCTACGGGCTTGGCGTCAAGGAGAGCCTGCTGGCCCGCGAGGCCGCCGCGGCCTGACCGGCGCCCGGGCCGGGGCATGGACGCCCGCTCGCGCGCGTCCTACTATGGACGTAGTAGATCCGCCTCGCCGAGGAGGTCGCCATGGCCACGCTCGAGCCCCGCAGCACCCGTCCCGCCGAGCCCGCGGCCTGGTCGCCGCCTCTGCCCGAGGCACCCGGGTTCGACCACCTCGTCGTCGAGACCCCCGGCCTGCGCACGCACGTCGCGGTCGTCGGCGAGGGGGAGCCGGTCGTGCTGCTGCACGGGTTCCCCCAGCACTGGTGGCAGTGGCGCGCCGTCGCCCCGGCCGTCGCCGCGGCCGGCTACCGCGCCATCTGCCCCGACCTGCGCGGCGCCGGCTGGACGGTGGCGGACGACCCCCGGATCGAGCGGGAGACCCGGCTGCGCGACCTGCTCGCCCTCCTCGACGCCCTGGACGTCGAGCGGGCCCACGTCGTCTCGCACGACATGGGCGTCATCACCGCGATCCAGCTGACCTACTTCCACCCCGAGCGGGTGCGGACGGCGGTGCAGCTCTCCGTGTGGCCGGCCTTCTTCCGGTTCGACCTGAGGCTCGTCCCGGCCTTCCAGCACCTGCCGCCGCTCGTCTGGCACCGTCCCGGCGCCTCGCTGCGCGGGATCTTCTCGGACCGGTACGTCGCCCGGCCGCTGCCGGACGCGACGATCGAGGCCCACCTCGCGCCGATGCGCCGGCCCGAGGTGGACGCCGCGGTGCGGCCCCTCGTGCGCCGCACGGTCCTGGCCGAGGCCGTGCGCATGATGCGGGGCGTCTACCGCCGCCGACGGCTCACCGTGCCGACGCTCGTCGTGTTCGGCCGCCGCGACCACCCCACCACCGAGGAGCTGATGGGGCGCATCTGCCGCGACCCCGAGCGGTACGCCGACCACCTCGAGCTCGCCTACGTCGACGACGCGGCGCACTTCGTCACCGACGACGCCCCCGACGCGGTCGCCGCCCTCGCGCTCGACTGGTTCGCCCGCGCCGCGTGACGGGGCGCGTCACGGGGTGCGTCACGGGGTGCGTCACGGGGTGAGTTCCGGGTCCCGGGAGCGTCACAGGTGCAGCGACGGCTCCTCCGGCGTCGACACCGTGAAGACCGCCCCGGCCACGATCGGCAGCGCCGTGACCCGCCGCTCGAGCGCGTCGAGGCGGCGCGCGACGGACGTCTCGGGCTCGTCGCCGTGGAGGTCCACGCTCGCCACCAGGTACAGCGACCGCGGCCCCACGAACTCCAGGCGCAGGTAGGTGACCCGCTCTATCTCGGGCATGCCGAGCAACGCCTGCAGCGCCGCCTCGCGGGTGGCCGGCAGCGCCGCCTCGCCGACCAGGAACCGCCGGTTGCGGTCGATGAGCACCACGGACACCACGGCGAGCACGAGGCCGACGACGACCGAGCCGACGGCGTCCGGCACGGGCGACCCGGTGAGCTGGTGGGCCAGCACGCCGCCGGACGCCACGACCAGCCCGGCGAGCGCCGCGGCGTCCTCCGCCACGACGGCACGCAGCGTGGGGTCGGACGTGACCAGCACGTGGTGCAGCACGTCGCGCTCCGCGGACCGCGCCTCGGCGCGCGCCCGCCGTGTCGCCTGCAGGAACGAGACGCCCTCGAGCACGAGCGCGACGCCGAGCACCACGTAGGCCAGGGCGAAGCTGCCCGCCGGCTCGGGGTGCACGAGCTCCTGGACACCGTGGGTGATCGACACGCCCGCCCCGACGGCGAACAGGCCCAGCGCCGCGAACATGGACCAGACGTAGGCCTCCCGCCCGAACCCGAGGGGGTGGGTGCGGTCGGCCGGGCGCCGGGAGCGGCGGTCGGCGAGCAGCAGGAACACCTCGTTGCCCGTGTCGGCCCAGGAGTGCACCGCCTCCGCGAGCATCGACGCCGACCCGGTGACCACGGCAGCCACCGACTTGGCGACGGCGACGAGCGCGTTCGCGCCGAAGGCGACGAGGACGGTCAGGGTGCTCTCGGAGCGCTCGGCCGGCTGCGCGACGCGCGGGCTGGCGAGCTCGGAGGCGGGCAGCGTCATGCGCCCCGGTCTACCAGCGGCCGGCGGCGCTCACCCGGGCGGGCGTCGGCGCGGCGGCGTCAGGCCAGCAGGTGACGCAGGTAGCGCCCGGGAGCGTCGAGGAACGCCCGCCAGTGCTGCACCAGCTCGAGCTCCTCCCACGTCGTCGGGCGCAGGCCCCACGGCCCGACCTCCAGGATCGTGGCGCCGGGCAGCGCCGCGAGCACCGGCGAGTGCGTGGCGCACAGCACCTGCCCGCCGCGCTCGGCCAGGTCCGCCAGCACGCTCATGAGACTGAGCGTGGAGGCGAAGCTGAGCGCCGCCTCGGGCTCGTCGAGGCAGTACAGGCCAGGGCCGTCGAACCGGGACTCCAGGACGGCGAGGAAGGACTCGCCGTGGCTCATCTCGTGGAACGCCGGGTCCCTCGGCCCCGGGTGCTCCTCCAGGAACGTGTACCAGCCGTGCATCGTCTCGGCGCGCAGGAAGAAGCCCCAGCGGCCCGACCCGACGCCCCGCTGCAGCCGCACGGCACGGTGCAGCGGCGACTCCGTCTCCCGGGTCGAGTGCCGCCCGTGCGCGGTGCCGCCCTCCGGCGACAGCCCGTAGGCCACGGCCACGGCCTCGACGAGCGTCGACTTGCCGCTGCCGTTCTCGCCGACCAGGAACGTCACCCCCGGCGCGAGGTCGAGCCCGTCGCGCAGCAGCTGCTCGACGGCGGGCACCGTCCGCGGCCAGACGCCGGGCGGGAGGGGGCGCTCGCGGTCGGGCACGACGCGGACCACGGGCGGCTGCGAGAAGTCCACCCGGGCATCATGCCGCGCCGCCGACGGCGCGGCCGCGGACGCACCGGCCGCCCGGCGCACCGGCCGCCCGGCGCGCCTACCGCGGCGGCGTCGGCTGCTGCGGGGCCTGCCGCGGCTCGACGACGTCGTCGCCCAGCTCGTCGACCTCCAGGTCGGCGGGGTCCACCTTGCCGGTGCGCACGCCGGCCCGGCCCACCATGTGCGCGGCCACGGGCGACGTCAGCAGCTGGAACGCGACGACCAGCGCGAGCAGGGTCACCGCCGGCCACGAGCGCACCCGCAGCGCCACCCCGACGAGCAGCAGGATCAGGCCGAGCACCTGCGGCTTCGCCACGGCGTGCGTCCGCGCCAGCAGGTTGCCGAAGCGCAGCACGCCCACGCCCGCGGACAGCGAGAAGAACCCGCCGAGCAGCAGGCACACCGCGGCCACCACGTCGGCCACCGTCGTCCAGACTCCGGGAAGGACCTCGGTCATCGCACCTCTCCCTCCGCGCCGCCACCGTGGTGCTCGGCGTCGTGCGACGCCTCGGCGGAGTCCAGCGCAGCCATCCGGTCGGCCTCGTCGGCCGCGATCTCCTCCGACGAAGGCACCAGCGCCTCGCCCTCGGGCTCCACCGACGCGAACCGCGCGATGGTCACCGACCCCACGAACCCCACGAGGGACAGCACCACCAGGATCGGGATCGTCTCGGTGCGGCGGGACCACGCGGCCTCGACGGCGATCGCGCCGACGAGCACGCTGGTGAGCACGTCGAACGCGATGCTGCGGTCGAGCATCGACGGCCCGCGCTCGATCCGGACGACGGCGAGCAGCGCCGCGACGGCCAGCAGGCCGGTCGTGACGAAGACGGCGACGATCATGCGCGTCCCTCCCTCCGGGCGGCCGGGCGGGCGGTGCGGCGCGCGAGCCGGTCGCCGGGCGTCGCGAACCCGAGCCGCACGAGCTCGTCGTCGGACGCGAACGCCCGCAGCACGCGCGCCTCGAGCGCCAGCGTCGTCTCGCGGACGCCGTCCGGCCCGCCCGAGTAGGGCAGGTCGAGCACGTGCAGGTAGAGCATGCGGGTGCTGCGGTGCGCCTCGACCACCACGGACCCGGGCACCAGCGAGGTCATCTCCGCGGTGATCGTCAGGAAGACCTCCGACGACGAGGCGAGGCACACGCCCACGATGCCGGAGCGCGGGTGGGCGCCGGGCCGCACCGCGAGCCACGCGACGTGGAACGAGGCGACGAAGAGGTCGACGAGGAACCGCCCCGCCAGCACGAGGAAGGGCACCACCCGCAGCCGGCCGCGGGTCTCGACGGACGGCAGCGGCAGCACGGTGACGACGACGAGCCCGATCAGGGCACCGGCGATGAGGTTGGCCCAGGACAGGTCTCCCCACAGCAGCACCCACAGCACGGTGAGGACCACCACGGTGGTCCACTGGGACCGCAGCCGGCGGACGCGTGTGCGCCACGGCCCGGGCGCGGCGGTGGTCACGGCGCTCACGGGTGCCCCTCCCCCACGACGTCGTTGGACGACCCGGTGCCGCGCTCCGCGCCGCCCGGGAAGACCGAGTCCACGTACGTGCGCCCGTCCATCGACGTGTGCGCCGCGCGCTCGGAGTACGCGTACAGCGGCCCGGCCACCACGGTCAGGGCCAGACCGACGCCGACCATCGCCGCGGTCGGGCCGACCATGCCGCGCGGCAGCACGGCCTCGCCCGTGGTGCCCTCGACGATCGCCTGGGACGGCGCCTGCCAGAACGCCTTGTTCCACGCCTTGACCAGCGCGTACAGGGTCAGCAACGAGGTCAGCACCGAGCCGGTCACGGCGAGCCAGGCCAGCAGGGACCCGTCCGCGACGCCGGACTCCAGCAGCCCGACCTTGCCGAGGAACCCGGACAGGGGCGGGATGCCGGCGAGGTTCATCGCGGGCACGAAGAACAGGATCGCCAGCCCGGGCGCCACCTTGGCCAGGCCGCCGAGGCGGTCGAGCGACGTCGAGCCACCGCGCCGCTCCACGAGGCCGACCACGAGGAACAGGGTGGTCTGCACGGTGATGTGGTGGACGACGTAGAAGATCGCCGCGGCGGTCCCCGCCTCCGACGCCAGCGCGATGCCGAAGAGCATGTACCCGATGTGGCTGACCAGGGTGAACGACAGCAGCCGTTTCACGTCGTCCTGCGCCACGGCGCCGAGGATGCCCACCACCATCGTGAGCACGGCGAGCACCATGAGCACCTGCTCCACCCGCTCGTGCCCCGGGAAGAGCAGCGTCTGGGTGCGCAGGATCGCGTACACCCCCACCTTGGTGAGCAGGCCGGCGAACACGGCCGTGACCGGGGCCGGGGCCGTCGGGTAGGAGTCGGGGAGCCAGGCCGACAGCGGGAAGATCGCCGCCTTGATGCCGAACGCGAGCAGCAGCAGCAGCTGGATGCCGAGGCGCACCGCGGGGTCGACGTCGGGCAGCCGCTCGGCCAGCTGGGCGATGTTCACCGTGCCCGTCGCGGCGTAGGCGAACCCGACCGCGGTGAGGAACAGGACCGAGCTGAGCAGGGCGACGACGACGTAGACGCTGCCGGCGCGGATCCGCTCGCCGGTCCCGCCCACGGTGAGCAGCACGTACGAGGCCGCCAGGAGGATCTCGAAGCCGACGTAGAGGTTGAACAGGTCCCCGGCGAGGAACGCGTCGGCCACGCCGGCGGCCAGCACCAGGTAGGTCGGGTGGTAGATCGCCACCGGGATGACCTCGGACTGCGCCTCCTCGTCGGCGTCCGGGTCGTCGTCCCGGCCGGGGACGTCGGCGACGCCCTGCGCCATCGAGTACAGCAGCACGCAGAGCATGACCACGCCGCTCACGGTGAGCATGAGGGCGGCGAGGCGGTCGGCGACGAGGCCGACGCCGACCGGCACCGCCCAGTCACCGATCTCCACGACGACGGGACCGTCGTCGGCGGCGACGAGCAGCGCGACGGACGCCGCGAGCGCGATGGCGATCGCGGCCACCGAGATCGCCCGCTGGGCGCGCACGTGGCGGTGCAGCGCCAGGGTGAGCCCGGCGCCGAACAACGGCACCAGGACCGGCAGGGGGACGAGGGTGTCGAGGGTCCACAGGCTCACGCGCGGCCCCCGTCCCGGCCGGCGCGGCCGTCGTTCCCGGCGCGGCCGTCACGCCGCCCCATGCCGGGCGCGGGGTCGCGCCCGTCGCCGGACGCCGCCTCGGGCGCCCGCACCTTCGTCACCTGCGCGACCTCGTCGTGGATCTCCGCCGCCTCCTCGTCCAGGGAGACGCCGGGCTCCCCGGCGTCCGCGTCCTCGTACGACGGCGCGTTGCGCGCCGCGAGCCGCGCGATGCGGCGGTCCTCCACGTCGTCCTGCACCTCGTCGTGGCCGTTGAGCTGCCAGGAGCGGTAGGCCATCGCCAGCACGAACGCGACCAGGGCGAGCGTGATGACGATCGAGGTGAGGATCATCGCCTGCGCCAGCGGGTCGCTCATCCGCTCGTCCTCGGGCGCGTTGCCGACGATCGGCGACGCCCCGGCGCGGCCGCCGGCCACGAGGATGGCGAGGCTCGCGCCGTTGCTCACGAGCACGAAGCCGAGCAGCACCCGCGTGAGCGAGCGCTCGAGCAGCAGGTACACGCCGGCGGCGAACAGCACGCCCACCACCAGCACCAGCGCGCCGGACGGGACGGTGTCGAGCACGATCATGCGGGCTCCTCCTCGCGGGCGCGGGCGATCCGGGCGGCCTCCTGGACGTCGTCGTGGTCGTCGGCCTGCCGGTCGAGCTCGGCACCCAGCGTCCGCAGGATGTCGAGCACGAGCCCGACGACGACCAGGAACACCCCGATGTCGAAGAAGAGGCTGGTGACCAGGTGGACCTCGCCCAGCACGGGCAGGTGCAGGTCGTGGACGATGAAGCTCTGGAGCGCCTCGTGCCCGCTGAGCAGCGCGGCGAGGCCCACGCCGGCGGACAGGAACAGGCCCGTGCCGAGCAGCAGGCCCGGGTGCACCGGCGCGGCCTCGCCCAGCTCGTAGCGCCCGCCGGCCAGGTAGCGCACGGTGAGCGCGATGCCCACGACGAGGCCGGCGGCGAACCCGCCGCCCGGGGCGTTGTGCCCGCTGAACAGCAGGAACAGGGCGAACACGACCATCGCGTGGAAGATCACGCGGGTGATGACCTCGAACATCACCGACCGCCGCTCCGGGGCGAGCGTCGGCACGGCGACGAGCCACCGCGCGTACTGGGGGCGCTTGGGCGCCTTGGCGAACGCCTCGGCCTCCCGCCGGGTGGCCGAGGCGTCGTCGGCCGCGCGCAGCACGGTGCCGCTGCGCTGGCGCAGGAACACCAGCGACGCGACGCCGGTGGCGGCCACGAGCAGCACGGAGATCTCGCCCACCGTGTCCCACGCGCGGGTGTCCACGAGGGTCACGTTGACCACGTTCTTGCCGCCTCCCCAGGCCACGGCCTCCTCGGGGAAGTCCACGGAGATCGGCAGGTGCACCCGGGCCAGCGGGGCCGCGACGCAGAACAGCATCATCACCAGGCCGGTGACGACGCCGACGGCGAGGCGCAGCCAGCGGCTCGCGGGCAGCGGCCGGTAGGAGAAGTACGGGGGCAGGCGGCGCAGCACCAGCACCATGACGACGAGCGTCACGGTCTCGCACAGCACCTGCGTCAGCGCCAGGTCGGGCGCGCCGTGCAGCAGGAACAGCGCGGCGTTGCCGTAGCCGGCCACGCCCACCAGCAGCACCGCCTTGAGGCGGCGGCGCGACCGGGCGGCGAGCACGGCCGCCACTGCGACCACCGCGACGACGGCCAGCTGCGCCGGGCGGTCCCACAGCACCAGGGCGAGCGGCCCGAGCCCGACCACACCGTCGCGGTCGGTGGCCTCGGCCGCGACCGGCAGGGCGCCCGTGCCGGTGGCCAGGTTCAGCAGCCCGAAGGCGAGCGCCAGACCGGGCCCGACGGCCAGCACGACGAGGATCGCGCCGAGGTAGAAGGGCAGCGAGCCGCGCTGGGTGCGGCCGGTGACGTCGGCGGCGAGGTCGTCGAGCCGGCGCATCGAGCGGCGGTAGACGGCGTCGGCGCCGCGCGGCGACCACAGCAGGTCCTGCCACCGCTCCACGCGCGAGCGCTGCCAGAACGCCAGGAAGCCGAGCGCGAGCACGCCCACGGTGATCGCGAGGGTCGGGGTGAACCCGGCCCACAGCAGCAGGTGGCCGGGCTCGCCGGCGGGGTAGGTGTCGGCGTACGGCGCCAGCAGCGCCTCGCCCACCTGCGGCACGACGGCGGCGGCCAGGCCCAGCACGCCGAGCACGAGCGGCGGCGCGACGAGCCAGAACGGCTGCCGCTCGGCCGGCGTCGGGCCCGCGACGGGCCCCGCCTCGTCCGTCGTGAGCGGGTGCTGGGTCGCCCAGCGGCGCTCCCAGTCGCGCTTGGTGCCGAACGCGCCCCACAGGAACCGCATGCCGTAGGCGACGGTGAGCGCGGAGCCCAGGGCGACGACGGCGAGCGTCCAGCCGCCGAGCGCGTCGCCGTGCTCGAGGTCCACCCAGAACGCCTCGAGCGCCGCCTCCTTGGCCACGTACCCGGCGAACGGCGGCAGCCCGATCATCGACGCGGTGGCCAGGACCGCGGCGGTGCACGTCACGGGCAGCTGGCGGGCCAGGCCGGAGAGCCGGCGCAGGTCGCGCGTGCCCGTGGCGCGGTCGACGACGCCGACGGCGAGGAACAGGGCCGCCTTGAACATCGCGTGCGCGCCGAGCAGCGCCAGCCCGGCCAGCGCCGCGGCCCGCGTGCCGTAGCCGAGCAGCACCACGAGCAGGCCGAGCTGGGAGACCGTGCCGAACGCCAGCACGAGCTTGAGGTCGTGCTGGCGCATCGCGCGGTAGCCGCCGAGCAGCAGCGTGGCCGCGCCCAGCACGAGCAGCACCACCCGCCAGACCGGGACCTCGCCGAAGGCGGGGGCGAACCGCGCGACCAGGTAGATGCCGGCCTTCACCATGGCCGCCGCGTGCAGGTAGGCCGACACCGGCGTGGGGGCGGCCATCGCCGCCGGCAGCCAGAAGTGGGTGGGCACCAGCGCCGACTTGCTCGCCGCACCGAGGACGAGGCACACGGCCGCGGCGGCCACCGCGGGCCCGGCGAGCCGGCCGTCGGCGCCCGCGGCGACCACCTCGGACACCCGCCACGTGCCCGCCTCGACGCCGAGGATCACCAGCCCCACGAGCATCGTCAGGCCGCCCGCCGTCGTCACGACGATGGCCTGCATGGCCGCGCGGCGCGACGCCTTGCGGTCGGCGTAGTGGCCGATCAGCAGGTACGAGAGGACGGTGGTGAGCTCCCAGAACACGAAGGTCAGGAGCAGGTCGTCGCAGGTGACGAGGCCGGCCATGGCGCCGGCGAACGCGACCAGCACGCCGCCGAACCGGCGCAGTCCCTGCGCGTCCCGGGAGAAGTAGGCGCTGCAGTACAGCAGCACGAGGGCGCCCACCCCGCCGACGACCAGGAGCATCAGCCACGACAGCGTGTCGAACCGGAAGTCGAGGGCCAGGTGGAGGCCGGGCACCCAGGGCACCTGCTCGACGACGGTCTCGCCGGCGAGCACCGCCGGCGTCTTGGTCAGGGCGTAGGCGGCCGCGGCCGCGGGGCCCAGGGCGAGCGCCCAGAACGCGCGGCGGCCCCACCACCCCACGAGGGCAGGCGCGGCCAGGGCGAGCACGAGGTGGGCGAGAAGTACGAGCAGCACGTCCGCTCCGTCCGGTCGGGCGCCGTACGGAACGCATTCGAGCCTCGGGCAGGCAGGGTCGACGACGTACCGCGTGACGCGGGCGGGTGGGCGATTTCGCGACCCATCTTACCGGTCCTTGACCGTTACCTGCCCGGGGTATCGCTCCTCGCCGCCCGGGAGGACGGGCGCGGACGCGCGCCGACCGCGGCCTAGAGGTCCTCGGGGTCGACCAGGAAGTCCGCCTCGTCGGCGATCTCGCCGCCGACGGCCTCCCACAGCGCGCGGGACATCCCGGCCACCATCTCGGCCGCGCGGCGCCGGGCCGCCACGAGGGCCGGGTCGGGGACCTCCCGCTGTGCCTCGGCCACGTCCGGCGGGTCCCACCGCACGTGGTAGGCGACGCACCCGCCCTGCGCCCACGGCAGGTCGCGCAGCAGCAGCGGCAGCGCCTCCTCCCCCATCACCTCGACGGTCACGTACCCGTCCGGGCCCAGGTCGGTGACGACGCCGTAGCCGTCCAGCACCTGCGGCGCCTGCAGCGCGGCGATGTCGACGTCGTCGGCGCGGGCGTGCAGCTCGCGGCGCTCGTCCGGGTCGAGGTCCTCCCCCGGGAACAGCTGCCGCTCGGCGAGGCCCTTCGGCGGCCCCTGGTACTCCGCGCCCTCCGTGGCGAGCGTCGCCGCCGGGTGCACCGCTCGCGCCACCTGCTGGCAGGCCAGCGGGTCGAGCCAGACGTCGGAGAAGACCGCGAGGTCCACGGCCGCGGCCGGGTCCGGCGTGAGCACCACGCCGGAGCCGCGCCGGTCGGCGGCCACGGCGGGGTCCCACAGCCCCGCGACGTCGACGCGCACCGAGCCGCCGAGCCGGCGAGCGGCGGCGACCAGCCACGTCACGACGCGCTCCTCCTCGCGGTTCGGCAGGCCCGCCGGGAACGCGCGCGCCAGCCCGTCGCGGTCGCCCCCGCCCGGCACGGGCGCGTCGTCCCAGCGCTCGCGCGGGGTGACGACGTCGAACACCAGCTGCGTGCCCGCGGGCAGGCCGGGGTCGAAGCCCTGGCCGGCCGGCGCGTACGGGCCGGTGAGCGTGGAGTGGCGGCTCAGCCGCAGCACGCCGGGCTCGCCGGAGCCGGCGGTGCGGCCCACGGGCACGTCGACGGCCGCGAGGCCCGCGGGGACCACGTCCCAGCGGGTGCCGACGAACCGGGACATCGCGAGCACCTCGACCTCGTCGACGGCGACGTCGGCCGGCAGGGCGAGCAGGTGCCGGGCCTCGTGCCCGCGGGTGACCGAGCGCGGCAGCGCGGGGAGCGCGGCGGACTGGGCCATGCGACGCAGCTCCTTCCGGGTCGGCAGCGCACGACGGCGCGTCCCGCCGGCGTGGCGCGACCGAGCGTAGCGGCGCGAGCGCTGCCCGCCTAGACCCGGATCGTCCTTTTTGTTCTCGCCGTCGCCCATCCCCGCCTCCGTCCGCCCGTGGTCGGTGCCGTGGCCAGTGCCGTGGCCAGTGCCGTAGCCAGTGCCGTGGCTCAGATCGTGGTGCGGTGGAACGACTGCCACGACCGGCTCGCCGTCGGCCCGCGCTGCCCCTGGTAGCGCGAGCCGTACGCGGCCGAGCCGTAGGGGTGCTCCGTGGGCGACGTCAGCCGGAAGAAGCACAGCTGGCCGATCTTCATGCCCGGCCACAGCAGGATCGGCAGCGTGGCCACGTTGCTCAGCTCCAGGGTCACGTGACCGCCGAACCCGGGGTCGATGAAGCCCGCCGTGCTGTGGGTGAGCAGGCCCAGGCGGCCCAGCGACGACTTGCCCTCGAGCCGGGCGGCGACGTCGTCGGGCAGCGTGACGGTCTCGAACGTGGAGCCGAGCACGAACTCGCCCGGGTGGAGCACGAACGGCTCCTCGGGGCCGACCTCGACGAGGCGGGTGAGCTCCGGCTGCTCCTGCGACGGGTCGATGACCGGGTACTTGTGGTTGTCGAAGAGCCGGAAGAACTTGTCGAGCCGCACGTCGATGCTCGACGGCTGGATCATCGCCGGCTCGTACGGGTCCAGGCGGACGCGCCCGGCGTCGAGCTCGGCACGGATGTCGCGGTCGGAGATCAGCACGAGGGACACCGTAGTCCCCGCGCCGGGGCGTCGGTTTCGGCCGACCCGCAGGTGGTGGTTATGATCGGGACGCGCGCACCGCCGTCGGTGCGTCACGCGGGTGTAGTTCAATGGTAGAACTTCAGCTTCCCAAGCTGACAGCGCGGGTTCGATTCCCGTCACCCGCTCCGGCACGAAGGCCCCTCGCCACGCGGCGAGGGGCCTTCGTCGTCAGCGGCCGGCGCCGACGTCGGCGCCGTGGAGGGACTTCGTCCGGTACATCCGCTGGTCCGCGGCGTGCACGAGGCTGTCGAAGCTCGCGCCGTCCTGCGGGTAGGCGCTGACGCCGATCGACACCCGCACGTCGACGGTCCCCCGGTCCGTGGCCGCCGGCTCGGCGAGCGCCTCGGCGAGCTCGTCCGCGACGCGTTCGGCCTCCGCCCGCCCCGTCTCCCGGGCCACGCCCGGCACGATGACGAGGAACTCGTCACCGCCGAGCCGCGCGACCAGCTCGCCGTCGCCCAGGCGGGTGCGCAGCCGGTCCGCGACCACCTGCAGCAGCGCGTCCCCGACCGCGTGGCCGTGCTCGTCGTTGACCTGCTTGAAGCCGTCGAGGTCGAGGTACAGCACCGCGACCCCCGTGCCGCTGCCCTCCGCCTCCTGCAGCGTCGCCTCCAGCGACTCCGCCAGCCGCCGGCGGTTGAGCAGACCGGTCAGCGGGTCCAGGTAGGCCAGGCGCTCGAGCTCGCGCAGGTACGACTGCGACCTCTCGTGCTCGGCCCGCAGCCGCTCCTGCGCGTCGACCTGGTCGGTGACGTCGTTCTGCACCCCGATGTACTGGACGAGCCGGCCGTCGTCGTCGAAGACGGGCGCGACGTAGACCTCGTTCCACCAGGGGGTCCGCTCGGGCCCGCGGTAGTTGAGCAGCGTCTCGCGGGCCTCGCGCCCCTCGGCGATCGCCGACCGCAGCCGTGCCGTGGCCGCGGCGTCGGTGCCCTCGCCCTGCAGGAAGCGGCAGTTGCGCCCGAGCACCTCCTCCGCGCGCAGCCCTGCGAGGCGCTCGAACGCCGTGTTGACGTAGACCAGCGGCTGGTCGGGGCGGGTCACGTCGCTGATCGCCACCCCGTTGCCGGTCGCGGCGAGCGCCCGGCGCAGCGTGCGCTCCGTCGTGTCGCCCGCGCGCGGGCCCGGCGCGCCGGGAGCCGGCGCCGCCCCGG
>NZ_LWGM01000077.1 GCF_001750215.1 Isoptericola variabilis
GGCGCCCTCGTCGCGACGGTGGCGGGCACGGGCGAGCAGCTCGAGCGGGCGCGCCGGGCGGTGGCCGCGGCCGGGCTCGCCGACGTCGTGCGGCTGCCGGGGCGGATGACGCCGGACGAGCTGCGCGAGCTGTACCGGCGCGCGGACGTGTTCGTGGCCCCCGCCGTGCAGGACGCGTTCGGCATCGCCGCGCTCGAGGCGCAGGCGGCCGGGCTGGCGGTCGTCTCCCGCTCGCAGTCGGGCGTGGCCGAGCGGCTGACGGACGGCGTCGACGCCCTGCTGGCCGACGACGACGCGGCACTGTCCCGCGCCCTCGAGCGGCTCGTCGCGGAGCCGGGCCTGCTCGACCGGATCGTGGCGCACAACCGCGCCCACGCCCTGGCCGCCGACTGGCCGCAGGTCCTGGCGGCCACGGAGGACGCCTACGCCCGGGCCACCAAGCTGGCGGAGAACGCCTGAGAGCGTCGACGCCGGACAGCACAGAGGCCCGGAACCCCACGGGTTCCGGGCCTCCTGCGCACGCACCACCCGACGCGAGGCCGGGCTGCGGCGGCGCCGTCAGCGAGAGCCGAGCGAGCGCAGCGAGCGAATCATTCGAGCGGACGGCGCCGCCACAGCACGGCCGACCGCCACGAACCTCACTCCCACTCGATCGTCGCCGGCGGCTTGCTCGTCACGTCGAGCACCACGCGGTTGACCTCGCGCACCTCGTTGGTGATGCGGGTGGAGATGGTGGCCAGCACGTCGTACGGCAGGCGGGTCCAGTCGGCGGTCATCGCGTCCTCGGACGACACCGGGCGGAGCACCACCGGGTGGCCGTACGTGCGGCCGTCGCCCTGCACGCCGACGGAGCGCACGTCGGCGAGCAGCACCACCGGGCACTGCCAGATCTCGCGGTCGAGGCCGGCGCGGGTCAGCTCCTCGCGGGCGATGGCGTCGGCGGCGCGCAGCACGTCGAGGCGCTCGGCGTTGACCTCGCCGATGATCCGGATGCCCAGTCCGGGGCCGGGGAACGGCTGGCGCCAGACGATCGCCTCCGGCACGCCGAGCTCCAGGCCGACGGCCCGCACCTCGTCCTTGAACAGGGTGCGCAGCGGCTCGATGAGCTCGAACTGCAGGTCGTCGGGCAGGCCGCCGACGTTGTGGTGCGACTTGATGTTGGCCGCGCCCTCGCCGCCGCCGGACTCGACGACGTCGGGGTACAGCGTGCCCTGGACGAGGAACTTGACCTCCTCGCCGTGCGCGCCGGCCTCGGCGACGACGTCGCGGGCGGCGTCCTCGAACACGCGGATGAACTCGCGGCCGATGATCTTGCGCTTGGTCTCCGGGTCGGTGACGCCGGCCAGCGCGGTGAGGAACCGCTCCTTCTCGTCGCGCACGACGAGGCGCACGCCGGTGGCGGCGACGAAGTCGCGCTCGACCTGCTCGGCCTCGCCGGCGCGCAGCAGGCCGTGGTCGACGAACACGCAGGTGAGCTGGTCGCCGACGGCGCGCTGCACGAGCGCGGCCGCGACCGAGGAGTCGACGCCGCCGGACAGGCCGCAGATCACGCGCGCGTCGCCCACCTGGGCGCGGATCTTCTCGACCTGCTCGGCGATGACGTTGCCGGCCGTCCAGTCGGGAGCCAGGCCGGCGCCCTCGTAGAGGAAGTGCTCGAGCACGCTCTGGCCGTGCGCCGAGTGCTTGACCTCCGGGTGCCACTGCACGCCGAACAGCCGGCGGGAGGTGTCCTCGAACGCCGCGACCGGCGAGCCGTCCGACGTCGCCAGGACCTCGAAGCCCTCGGGCGCGCGGTGCACGGCGTCGCCGTGGCTCATCCAGGCGGTCTGGTTCGTGGGGGTGTCGGCGAGCAGCACGCCGGCCGCGCAGACCTCGACCTCGGTGCCGCCGTACTCGCGCAGGCCGGTCTGGGCCACCTCGCCGCCGAGCGCCTTGGCCATCGCCTGGAAGCCGTAGCAGATGCCCAGCACGGGCACGCCGGCGTCGAACAGCGCCGGGTCCACGAACGGCGCGCCCTGGGCGTACACCGAGGCGGGGCCGCCGGAAAGGATGATCGCCGCCGGGTTCTTGGCGAGCATCTGCTCGACCGTCGCCGTGTGCGGGACGATCTCGGAGTACACGCGCGCCTCGCGCACGCGGCGCGCGATCAGCTGGGCGTACTGGGCGCCGAAGTCGACGACCAGGACGGGGCGGTGCTGCTGCTCGGCGGCGGACTCGGCGGCGGCGTGGGAGACGGGGGCGGTGGCGGGAGACGTCACCGGTCCAGTCTAGTGGCCCGCCCCTGGCGGGCGGCCGTGAGGCCGCTCACCGGGTCGGCGGCCCCCCGGCTTCGCACGCCCCCGCCCGGCACGCCCCGCTCAGGCCTGGGGCGCGTCGTAGGTGACCTCGACGCGCCTGTTGAGCGCCCGCCCGCCGGGGTTGTCCTCGCCGTCGACCTCGTTCTGGGCCACCGGCTGTCGTTCGCCGTGCCCGGTGACCGTGAGGCGCAGGTCGGGGCGGACCCGCGCCAGCACTCCGGCGACGGCGTCCGCGCGCTGCCGCGAGAGGTCGTCGTTGCGGGCCTCGTCACCGACGGAGTCGGTGTGCCCGTCGACGGCGACGGCCGCGTCCTGCGGGACGTCCGCCGCGAGCCCCGCGACCGCTTCCGCGGCCGACGGGGTGAGCTCGGCGGAGCCGAACTCGAACAGCAGGTCCGCCGTCAGCCGCACCGTGGTGCGACGCTCCTTCTGCACGCGCCGCTCCAGCGGCGTCACCGACACCTCCGGGCGCAGCACGATCGCGGCGTCCTGCGGGCGCAGCACGAACGTGGCGTCGGCCCGCATCGCGTCGGTGAGCGTCACGGCCGCCGCCCGCTCGGCGTCCTCGGCGAGCGTCTCGGACACGTCATCCATCGCCGCCCGCAGCGCCGCGGCGTCGGCGTCCGCCGAGGCCGTCGGCTCCGGCCTCGGCGCGGCACCGGCGGCGAGCGCCGCCGGTGCCGCGCCGAGCACGAGGCCGAGAGCCAGCGACGCCGGAACGACAGCGCGCCGCAGCAGCGGGCGGCTCACGCGTCGCCGTCCGGGTAGGCCACCTCGGCCCCGGTGAACGCGGGGAGGCCCTCGAGGGGCAGCACGTCGACGGTCTCTACCCGCTTCTCCGGCGCGGGCAGCAGCGACCAGCCCTCGACCGTGCCGTGGTTGGGGAACTGGAAGAAGATGTCCTCGAGCGGCGAGACCAGCATGGACTCCTCGCACCGCATCTGCAGGGCGGCCCGCTCGGCGATCCCGACCTCGTCGCCGGGCTGCCAGGACCCCTCGGTGCAGAAGGGTCGGTAGGCCCGGAGGCTCGTCCCGTCCGTCACGGTCGTGACCGGCTGCACGCCCATGTCGTAGTAGCTGATCCCCGCGTCGGCCTCGGCCGCGTCGTCGTCCCACCGCAGGGCCCAGCGCACCGTCATCGTGCCGCCGGAGACCTCCACGGCGCGCAGCGTGACCGTCACCTCGCCGCCTCGGTGGTCACCACCACCGTGCGGCGTCTCGACCGTGTGCTCCGCCATCACCGACGTGGCGGCCCGGGCGCTGCCGGGCGGGCGCTCGTCCGCCGAGGCCGGTGCGGCCGCCGGCGACGCGCCGGTCGCGGCGTCCTCGGCCGCGCCGGTGCAGCCGGCCAGCAGCAGCGCCGCGACGGCGGTGGGTACGAGAGCGAGCAGAGCACGACGCACGAGAGAACTCCCCTGGGAACACGGTGGGCGCCGCCTCGGCGCCTCCTGGAGGATGCCACGGCGGAGCGCGGACGTGGTCCTGGCCGGGCGGCGTGGTCGAGGGTCCGCCCGCGGCGTCAGCCCAGGTAGCGCTGCTCGAGCGACGCCAGCTTGGCCTGGCCGTCGGTGTGCACGCGGCGCTCCACGACGAACGACATCACCGGCACGACGCCGGCGAAGACCATCGTGGCCAGCCGGCCCCAGCCCCACCGCATGGTGGCCCAGGCCTGCAGCACGGTGACGAGGTAGACGACGTAGACCCACCCGTGCACCGGCGCGACGATCCAGGTGGCGTCGACGACGGCGCTGACGTCCGCGACCCACCACTGCACGGGGTACTTGAGGATCATCCACACGGTGAGCAGCAGGAGCATCACGCCGGTGACGATGGCCATGACGCGGTAGCGCGCCAGCGCACCGCGGGCCTTGCGGATGGCCTCGGCCGCCTGGGCGCGGGAGACGGCGGCGGGGTCGCCCGGCGTGGCGGCCGTCGGGTCGGAGGCGGGCTCGGGGGCGTGCTGCGGGGCGGTGCTCACGGGCCCAGCCTACGGGGGCCGCCCGGGCGGACGGTGGCCCTGTGGCGGCGGTCACCCGTAGCGTCGGGCCGTGCACCCGCTCCCCCTCGACGACGACGCCGCGACGCCTGCGGACCTCGCCCGCGCGCTCGACGCCCGCACCGCGGACGACCTGCGCGCCGCCGGCTCCCTCAAGTGGACCGCCGCGGACGGGGCCATCGGGGCGTGGGTGGCCGAGATGGACTTCGGCACGGCTCCGGCGGTGACGCGGGCGCTGCACGACGTCGTCGACCGCGGCCTGCTGGGGTACGCCCCGCCGGCGCTCGTCGAGCGCACGTCGGCGGCGTTCGCCGCGTTCGCCGCCGACCGGTACGGCTGGCACGTGCCCGCCGCGCGGGTGCGGCCCCTGCCGGACGTGCTGGCCGCCCTCGCCGCCGCCGTCACGCACCTCACCTCGCCGGGGTCGCCCGTGATCGTGCCGACGCCGGCGTACATGCCGTTCCTGGAGCTGCCGCGCACGCTCGGGCGCGACGTCGTGCAGGTCCCGCTGGTGCGCGAACCGGGCCCTGGCGGGCGTCCCGGCCGGTACGTCTACGACCTCGACGCGCTCGACGCCGCCTTCGCCGCCGGCGCGGAGCTGCTGGTGCTCTGCAACCCGCACAACCCCGTGGGCCGGGTGCTGGAGCCGGCCGAGATGCTCGCGGTCGCGGAGGTGGTGGAGACCCGCGGCGGGCGGGTGCTGGCCGACGAGATCCACGCCCCGCTCATGATGCCCGGCCACCGCCATGTGCCCTACGCCTCGCTGTCCCCCGCCACCGCCCGGCACACGCTCACGGCGACGTCGGCCTCGAAGGCCTGGAACCTGCCCGGCCTCAAGTGCGCCCAGCTCGTGCTGACGAACGACGCCGACCTCGCGACGTGGGAGCGCGTGGGCGAGCACGTCGAGCACGGGGCCTCGACGCCGGGTCTGGTGGCGAACGCCGTCGCCTACGAGGAGGGCGGCCCCTGGCTCGACGGGGTCCTCGGCTACCTCGACGGCAACCGCCGGCTGGTCGCCGAGGTGGTCGCCGAGCGGATGCCCGACGTGGGGTACGTGCCGCCCGAGGGCACCTACCTCGCCTGGCTCGACGTGCGCCACGCCGGGCCCGGCGGCGCGGGCCTGGGCGACCGCCCGGCCGACGCGCTGCGCGAGCGCGCCGGGGTGGTCGTCGTCGACGGCGCGGCCTGCGGCGCCGCCGGCCGCGGCTTCGTGCGCCTCAACCTCGCGATGCCGCGCCCGCTGCTGGCCGAGGCGCTGGAGCGGACGGCCCGGGTCCTGGGCCGGTGACGCCGCGGGCCCGGCACGCTCGCCCGGCACGCTCGGCCGAGCACAGTCAGCCCGGACCGCTCGGCCCGGCACGCTCAGCCCGGCAGCCCCGCGATGCCGGCGTCCGCGCCGCGGCGCGGGCGCACCCGCCCGGCCCGGTCGGGCGCCTGGGCCGTGGCCTCGTCGAGCACCAGCCGCACCCACAGGCCCAGGGCGAACAGGCCGAAGACCCACCACTCGACCGCGTAGAACAGGCTCTGCAGGTTGACGCTGCCCGAGCCCTCGATCACGGGCCGCGGCAGCGCTGCGGGGCCGCCCTCGGCGGCCGGCACCTGCTCCGGCTGCGAGCCGGTGAGGACGACGTAGCCGTCCCAGATCGGGCCGCCCCAGGAGTTCACGAGCGCCGCGGTGGAGATGGCGTCGGTGAGCGGCGGGCCCCCGGGGTTCGCGGGCGGCGCGACGCCGGAGGTCGCCTCCCCCGCCTGCAGCCAGCCCGTCACCCGCACGGTGCCCTCGGGCACGGCGAGGCCGGGCGCGTCCTGCGGCTCGGCGACCCATCCCCGCACGACCGGCACCACGGGGGCGCCGGACAGGCCGGCCCACGACGCGCCGCCGGTGCCGTCGTCCGACACGCGCAGCGGGGTCAGCACGAGGTACCCGGTGCGCCCGTCCAGCGCGCGGCCCGTCACGAGCAGCTGCCCGGCCGGGTCGTACGTGCCCTCGACCCAGACGCTGCGGCCCACGAGCTCGCCGCCGAACGCCGTCTGCGGCGCGACGAGCTCGCCGAGCCCGGCCGGCCGGCCCGCCGCGGCGTCCGCCAGCTCCTGCTGGCCGACCAGGTCGGCGCGCTCGTACGCCCGGTCGAGCTGCCAGATCCCGAGCCGCACGCACAGGGCCACGGCCAGCAGCACGACGACGAGGACGCCGAGCATGCGCGGCTGCAGGGCGACCGCCCAGAAGGGACGACGGGCGGGCACCGGGCTGCTCACGCACCCACCGTATCGGCGCCGCGCACGGCGCGAGAAACCCGTCGCGGCCGATCGCCCCGGACGTGCCGAGCGTCACTGCGGACCCGTCCCGCACCTGCGGCGGCACGGCGCACGACCGTGGTCAGGCCACAGTCGTCCGCGGCCCCTCGGGCCGCCGGGAGAGCCCCGGTGCTCGCCCTGCGGCTCCCCAGGTTCTGCGGTGGAATGAGGGCGCAGCCGAGTACCCCACTCGAGGGAGCATGCGATGACGACGACCACCGCCACCCCGGCGGCCACCCCGACGGCATGGCGCGCGCAGGGCGTCGCCGACCTGTCGGACGAGACGCTCGAGCGCATCGACAAGTGGTGGCGGGCCGCCAACTACCTGTCCGTGGGCCAGATCTACCTGCTGGACAACCCGCTGCTGCGCGAGCCGCTGACGCGCGAGCACGTCAAGCCGCGCCTGCTGGGCCACTGGGGCACCACGCCCGGCCTGACGTTCCTCTACGCGCACCTCAACCGCGCCATCCAGGAGCGGCAGCAGTCCACGATCTACGTCACCGGCCCCGGCCACGGCGGCCCCGGGCTCGTCGCGTCCGCGTACCTGGACGGCACCTACTCCGAGGTGTACTCCGACGTCACGCAGGACACCCGGGGCCTGCAGCGGCTGTTCAAGCAGTTCTCGTTCCCGGGCGGCATCCCGTCGCACGTGGCGCCCGAGACGCCCGGCTCCATCCACGAGGGCGGCGAGCTCGGCTACGCGCTCTCGCACGCCTACGGCGCCGCGTTCGACAACCCGGACCTGCTCGTGGCCGCCGTGGTCGGCGACGGCGAGGCCGAGACCGGCCCGCTGGCCACCTCATGGCACTCCAACAAGTTCGTGAACCCGGTGCAGGACGGGGTCGTCCTGCCGATCCTGCACCTCAACGGCTACAAGATCGCCAACCCCACGGTGCTGGCGCGCATCCCGCAGGAGGAGCTGCGCGACCTCATGGTCGGCTACGGGCACAAGCCGTACTTCTTCGAGGTCGAGGACGGCTCCACCGAGTCGCACGCGGACATCCACCGCCGGTTCGCCGCGGTGCTCGACGAGGTGCTCGACGAGATCGCCGCGATCAAGCAGCGGGCCGCGGACGGCGACGACTCGCGCCCCGTCTGGCCGATGATCGTGTTCCGCACGCCGAAGGGCTGGACCGGCCCGGACACCATCGACGACAAGAAGACGACCGGCTCGTGGCGCGCCCACCAGGTGCCGCTGGCCAGCGCCCGCGACACCGAGGAGCACCTGCGCGTGCTCGAGCGGTGGCTGCGGTCCTACCGGCCCGAGGAGCTGTTCGACGACGACGGGCGGGTGATCGAGGACGTCGCCGCGCTGGCACCCGAGGGCACCCTGCGGATGAGCGACAACCCGCACGCCAACGGCGGGCTGCTGCTCAAGGACCTGCGCCTGCCCGACTTCCGCGAGTACGCCGTCGACGTGCCGCGGCCCGGCGGCGCCGTCGCCGAGGCACCGCGCGCGCTGGGCCGGTGGCTCACCGACGTCGTGAGGCTCAACCCGCACAACTTCCGCATCTTCGGGCCGGACGAGACCGCGTCCAACCGCCTGCAGGCCGTGTACGACACCACGGACAAGCAGTGGAACGCGGAGTACCTCGCCGCGGAGGTGGACGAGCACCTCGCCCGCGCCGGCCGGGTGATGGAGATGCTCTCGGAGCACCAGTGCCAGGGCTGGCTCGAGGGCTACCTGCTGACCGGGCGCCACGGGCTGTTCAACTGCTACGAGGCGTTCATCCACATCGTCGACTCGATGTTCAACCAGCACGCCAAGTGGCTCAAGGTCACCAACCACATCCCGTGGCGGCGCCCGATCGCGTCGCTCAACTACCTGCTGTCCAGCCACGTGTGGCGCCAGGACCACAACGGCTTCAGCCACCAGGACCCGGGCTTCATCGACCACGTGCTCAACAAGAAGTCCGAGATCGTGCGGGTCTACCTGCCGCCGGACGCGAACACGCTGCTGAGCACGTACGACCACTGCCTGCGCAGCCGGCAGTACGTCAACGTCGTCGTGGCCGGCAAGCAGCCCTCGCCGCAGTTCCTGACGATGGAGGAGGCGATCGCGCACTGCACCCGGGGTCTGGGCATCTGGGAGTGGGCCGGCACGGAGCAGCCCGGGCAGAACCCCGACGTCGTGCTCGCCTGCGCGGGCGACGTGCCCACGCTCGAGGTGCTCGCGGCGGCGGACATCCTGCGCCGCGAGCTGCCCGACCTCAAGGTCCGCGTCATCAACGTCGTGGACCTGATGCGCCTGCAGGACGAGAAGGAGCACCCGCACGGGCTGTCGGACCGCGAGTTCGACACGCTGTTCACCACGGACAAGCCCGTGATCTTCGCCTACCACGGCTACCCGTGGCTGATCCACCGCCTCACGTACCGCCGCCACGGCCACCAGAACATCCACGCGCGGGGGTACAAGGAGGAGGGCACCACCACCACGCCGTTCGACATGGTCATGCTCAACGACCTGGACCGGTACCACCTCGTCATCGACGTGATCGACCGGGTGCCGTTCCTGCGCTCGAAGGCCGCGGGCCTGCGCCAGGAGATGCAGGACGCGCGCCTGCGGGCCCGGGCGTACACCCGGGAGCACGGCGAGGACATCCCGGAGGTGCGCGACTGGGTGTGGCCGGACGTCGGCGAGACCGCCACCGAGGGCGGCGGGCCGCAGTACGACGGCGGCGTGCAGGACACCGGCGGCGACAACGAGTGACCGCTCGCGCCGCGGGTCCCGGCCCGCGGGCGTCGGCCCCGCCGGCCGCTGACCTGAGCCGCCGATCTGGCCGCTCACCTGGGATGTGACCACCGTCCCGGTGACAACCGTGAGCCCGGCCGGGAGGATGTTTCCCGGCCGGGCTCACGCGTACGACGAGGAGAACCCACCGCATGACCGCGACGCGCAGCATCGTCATCGCCTCGCCCGAGGGCGACTCGGGCAAGTCCACCGTGGCTCTCGGCGTCATCGACCTGCTGGCGCACCAGGGTCAGCGGGTGGGCGTGTTCCGGCCCGTCTCGCGCGTGCCCGCCGCTCCCGCGGCGCCCGCCTCCCCCGAGGCCGCCGCGTCCCCGGCGTCGACCGACGGCCGCGAGCGCGACCACGTGCTGGAGCTGCTGCTGGCGCACGACGGCGTCGACCTCCGCTACGAGGAGGCCGTCGGCGTCACCTACGACGAGATCCACGCCGACCCCGAGAGCGCGATGTCGCGGATCGTGGCGCGGTACCACGAGGTGGCCGACCGCTGCGACTGGGTCGTGGTCCTCGGCACCGACTACACCGACGTCTCCGGGCCCACCGAGCTGGCGTTCAACGCCAAGATCGCCGCCAACGTCGGCGCGCCCGTGCTGCTGGTCGTGTCCGGCCACGGCCGCTCCGACGACGACGTGCGGGCCCTGGCCGGCATCTCCCTGGGCGAGCTGCGCGCCAACCACGCCCAGCCGGTCGGCGTCGTCGTCAACCGGTACGAGGGCGAGCTGCCCGTCGCCGCCACGGCGCTGTCGGCGGACCTGCCGGTGTGGGTGGTCCCGGAGGAGCCGTTCCTGGGCGCGCCCACCGTGGCCCAGCTGCGCGACGCCGTCGGCGGCGAGCTGCTGCTCGGCGACCCCGAGCTGCTCGGCCGCGAGGCCCTCGACGTGCTGGTCGGCGCGATGTCGCTCGAGCACCTGCTGGAGCACCTGTCCGACGGCGCCGTCGTCATCACGCCCGGCGACCGCACCGAGGTGGTCCTCGGCCTGCTGTCGGCCCAGACGGCCGCCGGGTTCCCCTCGCTCGCCGGCATCGTCCTCACCGGCGGGTACACGCCGCAGGGCACCACCGGGCAGCTCGTGCACGCGCTGCGCCCCAACGTCCCGGTCATCACCACGTCGTGGGACACCTACCCCGCCGCCCGGGCCGCCGCCCGCACCCGCGGCAGGGTGACGGTCGCCTCGACCCGCAAGATCGACACCGCCCGCCAGCTCTTCGAGCAGCACGTGGACGGCGCGGAGCTGCTCGCGCGGCTCGACGTGCCGCGCCCCGCCGTGGTGACGCCGCTGATGTTCGAGCACGAGCTCATCGAGCGCGCCCGCGCCGACCGCCGCCGCGTCGTGCTGCCCGAGGGCGACGACGACCGCATCCTGCGGGCCGCCTCCACCGTGCTGGCCCGCGGCATCGCCGACCTGACGATCCTCGGCGACGAGGAGCCCGTGCGGGCCCGCGCCGCCGAGCTCGGCCTCGACATCTCCGCCGCGACCGTGCTATCGCCGCACGACCCGGACCACGTCGCCCGGTTCGCCGAGGAGTACGCCCGGCTGCGGGCGCACAGGGGCATGATCGTGGACCGGGCGAAGGAGATCGTCACCGACGTGTCGTACTTCGGCACGCTCATGGTGCACCTCGGCCTCGCCGACGGGATGGTGTCCGGCGCCCGGCACACCACGGCGCACACCATCCGCCCGTCGTTCGAGATCATCAAGACCAAGCCCGGCATCGCGAGCGTCTCGGGCGTGTTCCTCATGTGCCTCGAGGACCGCGTGCTGGTGTACGGCGACTGCGCCGTCATCCCCGACCCCACCGCCGACCAGCTCGCCGACGTCGCCATCACGTCCGCCGCGACGGCCGCCCAGTTCGGCGTCGAGCCGCGCGTCGCGATGCTGTCGTACTCGACCGGCACCTCGGGCTCCGGGGCCGACGTCGACAAGGTCCGCGAGGCCACGCAGCTGGTCCGCGAGCGCCGGCCGGACCTGAGCGTCGAGGGCCCGATCCAGTACGACGCCGCCGTGGACGCGTCGGTGGCGGCGTCCAAGCTGCCGGAGTCCTCGGTCGCCGGGCGGGCGACCGTGTTCGTGTTCCCCGACCTCAACACCGGCAACAACACCTACAAGGCCGTGCAGCGCTCGGCCGGCGCCGTCGCGATCGGCCCCGTGCTGCAGGGCCTCAACAGGCCCGTCAACGACCTGTCCCGCGGCGCGCTCGTCCAGGACATCGTCAACACCGTCGCGATCACCGCCATCCAGGCGCAGGCCGCGCCCGCAGGCCGCACCGCGGACCTGGCCGGCACGGCCGTGGAGGGAGAGCCCGCATGAGCATCGTCCCGGAGGCCGAGCGCCCCAACCCCTACAGCGCCTACGGTGCGCACGGCTCGGTGCTGGTGCTCAACTCCGGCTCGTCGTCGCTGAAGTACCAGCTGGTCAACCCGGTCGGCGGCGAGGCGATCGCCAAGGGCACGATCGAGCGCATCGGCGAGTCGTCCGGCATCGTCACCCATCGGTTCGCCGGCAACACCACCGAGCGCGAGCTCGAGGTGCCCGACCACGGGGCGGCGCTGCGGCTCGCCCTCGGGCTGTTCGAGGAGGTCGGCCCGCGGCTCGCCGACGCCGGGATCTACGCCGTCGGCCACCGCGTCGTCCACGGCGGCGAGCTGTTCTCGCGCCCGGTGGTCGTCGACGACGACGTCGTGGCGAAGATCCACGACCTCGTGCCGCTCGCGCCGCTGCACAACCCCGCCAACGTGCAGGGCATCGAGGTGGCCCGCGAGCTGCTGCCGGACGTGCCGCACGTCGCCGTGTTCGACACCGCGTTCTTCCAGTCGCTGCCCGAGCACGCGTACACCTACGCGATCGACCGCGAGGTGGCGCGGGCGCACGGGGTGCGCCGGTACGGATTCCACGGAACGTCGCACCAGTACGTCGTGGGCAAGGTGGCGCGCGTGCTCGGCCGGCGCGTGCAGGACCTCAACACGATCGTGCTGCACCTGGGCAACGGGGCGTCCGCGTCGGCCGTGCGCGGCGGCGTGCCCGTGGACACCTCGATGGGCCTCACGCCGCTCGAGGGCCTGGTGATGGGCACGCGCTCGGGCGACGTCGACCCCGCCGTGGTGTTCCACCTGGCGCGCAACGCCGGCATGGGCATCGACGACCTCGACACGCTGCTGAACAAGCGGTCCGGCCTCAAGGGCCTGGCCGGCGAGAACGACATGCGCGAGCTGCGCCGGCTCATCGACGCCGGCGACGACGGCGCCCGCCTGGCGTTCGACGTCTACGTCCACCGGCTCAAGAAGTACATCGGCGCGTACCACGCCGTGCTGGGCCGGGTCGACGTCGTCGCCTTCACCGCCGGCGTCGGCGAGAACTCCGCCGAGGTCCGCGCGGCCGTGTGCGACGGGCTGGAGAGCCTGGGCATCGACGTCGACGAGCAGCGCAACGCCGTGCGCGGCGACGAGCCGCGCATCATCTCCCCCGCCTGGACGTCCACGCTCGTGATGGTGGTCCCCACGATGGAGGAGCTGGCGATCGCCCGGCAGTGCGTCGAGGCCGTCGAGGGCCTGCGCCCGGCGTCGGGCATCACGGCCGGCTGAGCCCGCCGCCTCGCGCCGGCCGCCCCGCCCGGCCGCCCGCTGGCTTCCCCGCCCGGTCGCCCCGCTCGGTCGCCCCGCTCGGTCGCCCCGCTCGGTCGCCAGCAGGGGCGGCTAGGGTCGTGGCGTGACCGTGCTCGTCGACCCGCCCGCCTGGCCCGCCCACGGGACGGTCTGGTCGCACCTCGTCTCGGACTCCTCGCTGCACGAGCTGCGCACGTTCGCCCGCGCCGTCGGGCTGCCCGACCGCGGGCTGGACCTCGACCACTACGACGCGCCCGCCGAGCGGTACGACGAGCTCGTCGCCGCCGGCGCGGTGCCGCTCGACGGCCGCGCGCTCGCACGCCGGCTGGCCGCCTCGGGCCTGCGGGTGCCGGGCCG
>NZ_LWGM01000078.1 GCF_001750215.1 Isoptericola variabilis
CGCGCTCGAGGTCCTCACCGCACCCCCGGTCGACGGCGCCCTCGTCCTGGCGGCGGACCTGTGACCGCCGCCGAGCCGGTCGCCGCCGAGCTGGTCGTCGATCTCTCCTCCACGGCCCCGCCGCGCGACAACCTCGGCTCGCTCGTGCCCGCGGTGCGCGACCTCAAGGTGGCCGTCGAGGGCGACCGGGCGACGTTCACCTGGCAGCCGCCCGCCGACGCCCAGGACGGCGACCGGTACGCGTGGCGCCAGCTCAGCATCACCGAGGAGACCCTCTACGAGCCCACGGACGCCACGTCCGTCACCGTGCCGCTGTCGGCGGACGGGCAGACCTGCGTCGAGGTCGTGGTGGTCCGCTCCGGCAAGCAGTCCGCGACCCCCCAGGATGCGTGCGCCTCATGACCCAGCCGACAGTCCAGCCGACGGTCCAGCCGACCGCCGCGCCCGCGGCGGCGGGCGGCCGCCTCGCCGTCGAGTTCTGCGGCGAGTGGTTCTACCCCGACCCGGACGGCGCGCCGTTCGAGGTCGGCCGCGACGGCGACCTGGCGATCGACGACAACCCGTACCTGCACCGCCGGTTCCTGCAGCTCCGGCACGAGGGCGGCATCTGGTGGCTCGTCAACGTGGGCTCGCTGCTGTCGGCCACCGTCTGCGACGCCGGCGGCGGCGTCCAGTCGTGGGTGTCGCCGGGCAACCGGCTGCCGATGGTCTTCCCCGCCACCCAGGTGGTGTTCACCGCCGGCCCGACGACGTACGAGATCTCCGTGGTGCTCGAGGGCGCTCCCTACCACCAGGTGCAGGCGGTGGACGAGGAGGACGGCGGCGCGACGACGATCGGGATGATCCCGTTCACCCGCAGCCAGCGCCAGCTCATCGTCGCGCTCGCCGAGCCGCTGCTGCGCCGCGACGGCACGAGCCTGGCCCAGATCCCGTCGTCGGCGGCCGCGGCCGCCCGCCTCGGGTGGACGACCACCCGGTTCAACCGCAAGCTCGACAACGTCTGCGAGAAGCTCGACCGCATCGGCGTCCAGGGTCTGCGGGGCGGTCCCGGCGCCCTGGCCACGAACCGGCGGGCGCGGCTCGTCGAGTACGCCGTCGCCTCGCGGCTGGTCACCGCGGCGGACCTCCCGCTGCTCGACGAGCCCACGGAGGGCGAGGAGTGAGCACGGGCCCCGCGCCCGGGCGGGTGCTCGTCGCCTGGCCCGTGGCCGCGGCGGCGGTCGCGCTCGTCGTCATGGTCGCGCTCGAGGTGCTGCTGCACGGCGCCGGGACGGGCAGCTTCGCCGACCCGTACCGCGCGCTCGGGCGCGCGCTGGCCGCGGGCAGCACCTGGAGGGCCGTCGGGCTCGCCGCCGTCGGCGGCCTCGTCGTCGGGACGGTCCACGCCGCCGTCCTGCGGCGGCGCGGCTGAGCACCACCAGCACCATGGCACCACCACCAGCAACACACGATCACCAGCACGATCACCAGCACGGCACGAGGCAGGGGAAGCACCGATGCACGTCAAGGCCACGCTGCGCCGCGTCGACGGCACCGCCGAGGACGTCGTCATCACCGCGGACGCGGGCGCGACCATCGGGGAGATCGCCGCGACGATCGCGCGCGTCGACCCGCACGCCAGCCACGGCGACCCGGACGCGCCGCGCACGCTCGAGGCGCGGCTGCCCGGCCAGGAGCAGCCGGTGCGGCTGCCGCAGGACGCCGCGCTGGGCGAGGCGTGGATCGGCTCGGGCGCGGAGATCGCCGTCGTCGACCTCTCGCTGCCGGGCTTCGACTGCCCGCGCTCGCAGGACGTGCGTGCCGTGGTGCGGGTCGAGGGCGGCGAGACCCACCAGCTCACCGAGGGCAGCTGGACGCTGGGCCGTGCCCCGGAGTGCGACGTCGTCCTCGCCGACCCGCTGGTGTCGAAGCGGCACCTGCGGCTCGACGTGGGAGAGACGGTCGACGTCGTCGACCTCGGGTCGGCCAACGGCACGCTCGTCGACGGCACGCCGGTGGCGCGGCTGCGCGTCGACGGCGCGCAGCGCGTCGTCGTCGGCGACACCGCCCTGGTGGTCGAGCGGCGCCGGGACGCGGCCCGCATCACCGGCGTCGCGCCGAAGGCGGGGCCGGTGCCGTTCACGCGCTCCCCGCGCGTCGAGGCGCGCTACACCGGCGAGACCTTCGAGGCCCCCGACGCCCCGGAGGAGATCGAGCCCCGGGAGTTCCCGTTCCTCGCGCTGGTCGCGCCGGTCCTGCTCGGCCTGACGATGTTCTTCGTCCTGCACCGGCCCACCGCGCTGCTGTTCGTGCTCATGACCCCGCTCATGCTGCTGGGCAACCACCTCACCCAGGGCCGGCAGAACCGCAGGCGGCTCGAGCGGCAGGTGCAGCGGTTCGACGAGCGGCTGGAGTCGCTGCGCACCGCGCTCGCGCAGGAGAAGGAGCAGGAGCGCTCCGTGCGCCTGCGCGAGGCGCCGGCCACGCAGCACGTGTTCGTCGAGGCCATGCGGCACGGGCCGCTGCTGTGGACGCGCCGCCCCGAGCACTGGAGCTTCCTCAACGTCCGCTTCGGCCTCGGCACCATGCCGTCGCGCAACACCATCAAGACGGGCGACCGCGGCCGGCTGCTCAAGGAGCACCAGGAGCAGCTCGACGCCGTCGTCGCGCAGTTCGACACCGTCGACGGCGTGCCCGTGGTCGAGAACCTCTACGACGCCGGCGCCCTCGGCTTCGCGGGCCCGCCCCCGCGCGTGGCCGGCTCGCTCAACGCGATCCTGCTGCAGCTGACCGGGCTGCACGCGCCGAGCGAGCTCGTCGTGACCGCCATGGTCAGCCCGGTGTGGACGCGGACGCTGGAGTGGCTCACCTGGGTGCCGCACACCTCCAGCCCGCAGAGCCCGGTCGACGGCCTGCACCTGGCCGACTCCGCCACGGGCGCCTCGCGCCTCGTGGCGCAGCTCGAGGAGCTGGTCGCCACCCGGCTGAAGGCGAACCGCCCGCGGCGGCGCGGCGCGGTCGACGAGGACGACGCCGCGATCGAGCGCGGCGCCGACGTCGGCGCGTCCGCGCACGAGGCCGGCACGAGGTCGCCGGTCCCCGCCGTCGTCGTGGTGGTCAGCGACGACATCGACGTCGACCGCGCCCGCCTCGTGCAGCTCGCCGAGCAGGGTCCCGACGCCGGCGTGTACCTGCTGTGGGTCGCCACCGAGGCCGCGCGGCTGCCGGCCGCGTGCCGCACGTTCGTCGACCTCGGCGCCGCGCAGCCGCGCGTCGGCCTCGTGCGCCTCGGCCGGTGGGTCGACGACGTGCAGCTCGAGGAGATCGACGCCGCGGCGGCGCTCGACTACGGCCGCCGCCTGGCCCCGGTGTTCGACGCCGGCGCCGTCGTGGAGGACGCCAGCGACCTGCCGCGGTCGGTGTCGCTGCCGGCGCTGCTGGGGCACGACCTGTTCGAGTCGGCCGAGGCCGTGCTCGACCGGTGGCGGCAGAACCGGTCCGTCTACGACCGGTCGGGGCGCTCCGTCGAGCGGCGGCGCGCCGGGTCGCTGCGCGCCGTCGTCGGCTCCGCGGGCGTGGACGCCCAGCACCTCGACCTGCGGTCCCAGGGCCCGCACGCCCTGGTGGGCGGCACCACCGGCGCCGGCAAGTCCGAGTTCCTGCAGGCCTGGGTGCTGGCCATGGCCGCCGAGTACAGCCCGGACCGCGTGACGTTCCTGTTCGTCGACTACAAGGGCGGCTCGGCGTTCGCCGACTGCATCCACCTGCCGCACAGCGTCGGCCTGGTGACCGACCTGTCGCCGCACCTGGTGCTGCGCGCCCTGACGTCGCTGCGCGCCGAGCTGCACCACCGCGAGCGGCTGCTGAACCGCAAGAAGGCCAAGGACCTGCTCGAGCTGGAGAAGCGCGGCGACCCCGAGACGCCGCCCGCGCTGGTCATCGTCATCGACGAGTTCGCGGCGCTCGTGAGCGACGTGCCCGAGTTCGTCGACGGCGTCGTGGACGTCGCCCAGCGCGGCCGCTCGCTCGGCATCCACCTGATCATGGCCACCCAGCGGCCCGCCGGCGTCATCAAGGACAACCTGCGCGCCAACACCAACCTGCGCGTGGCGCTGCGCATGGCCGACGCCTCCGACTCCAGCGACGTCGTCGAGGTGCCCGACGCCGCCTACGTCGACCCCAGCATCCCCGGCCGCGGCCTGGTGAAGACCGGCCCGGGCCGGGTGCAGGCGTTCCAGTCGGGCTACGCCGGCGGGTGGAGCACCCGGGCCCCGGAGCGCGCCAAGGTCGAGGTGGCCGGGCTCCGCTTCGGGCGCGAGGAGCCGTGGGAGGAGCCGGTCGACGACGCGGCGTCCCCGGCGCCGGAGGACCTCGGCCCCAACGACCAGCAGCGGCTCGTGTCGCGCGTGCGCGAGGCGTTCGACGCCGGCGGGCTGCCGACGCCGCGCCGCCCGTGGCTCGACTCGCTCGCGGACCTCTACGACCTGACCCGGCTGCGCCAGCGCACCGACGCCGAGCTGCTCGTGGGCGTGGCGGACCTGCCGCAGGAGCAGGCGCAGCGGCCGGTGTACTTCCAGCCCGACCTCGACGGCAACCTGGGCATCTACGGCACGGGCGGCTCGGGCAAGTCGACGGCGCTGCGCACCGTCGCCACCGCCGCCGGCATCACCCCCCGCGGCGGCCCGGTCCACGTCTACGGGCTCGACTTCGCCTCCGGCGCGCTGCGCATGCTCGAGTCGCTGCCGCACGTGGGCGCCGTCGTCCGCGGCGACGACGGCGAGCGGATCGTCAGCCTGCTGCGCATGCTGCGCGACGAGCTCGAGCGCCGCGGCGAGGCGTTCGCCGCGGTGTCGGCCGCGAGCGTCACCGAGTACCGGCAGATCACCGGCCGGCACGACGTGCCGCGCATCCTGCTCGTGGTCGACGGGTTCGCCGCCTTCCGCGACGACTGGGAGGTCGGCACCGGGCGCTCGGAGTGGTTCGACGTCTTCCGCGACGTCATGACCGAGGGTCGCGGCCTGGGCATGCACGTCGTGTTCACCGCCGACCGCGCGGGCGCCGTGCCCACCTACGTGCGCTCCCTCGTGCAGCGCAACGTGCTGCTGCGCCTGACCGACGACGGCTACCTGTCCTTCAACGCGCCGCGCGACGTCGTGACGGCGACGTCGCCGGCCGGCCGCGCCGTCGTCGACGGGCTCGAGGTGCAGGTCGCCGTGGTCGGCGGCGCCCGGTCCGTGGCCGACCAGGCCGCTGCCACCGAGCGGCTCGCGGCCTCCATGCGCCGCGCCGGCGTGACGCCGGCGCCGCCGGTGCGGGTGCTGCCGCAGTCGTACCCCGCGACCGAGCTGCCGGACGCCGTCGACGGCCGCCCCGTGCTCGGCCTGGACAACGTCGACCTGGCGCCGCTGCCGTTCGAGCCCACCGGCGCGATGGTGGTCTCGGGCCCGCCCGGGGCGGGGCGCAGCAACGCCCTGGTCGCGATCGCGCGGGCGGTGCAGCGGGCGAACCCCCGGGCGCGCTGCTACCTGTTCGCCCAGACCCGCTCGGCGATCGCCGGCGAGCTGGCCTGGGAGGACGTCGCCACCGGCCCGGACAAGGTGGCCGAGCTGGCCAAGGACCTCCTCGCCGCCGTGAGCGACGAGGACGTCGAGCCCGGGATCGTCGTGGTGGTCGAGGGCATCAACGAGTACCTGCAGACACCGGCCGACAAGCCGATCCAGGAGCTCACCAAGGCGATCCGCAAGAGCGACCACCTGCTCGTCGCGGAGGCCGAGACCGCGGCCTGGTCCTCGACGTGGCCGCTGCTGGCCGAGGTGAAGAACGCCCGGCGCGGCCTGCTGCTGCAGCCGGAGAACCTCGACGGCGACACGATCCTCAAGACGTCGCTGCCGCGCGCGGCCAAGGGGGAGTACCCCGTGGGCCGCGGCGCGTACGTCGCCCGCGGCAAGCATGTGCGCGTGCAGCTGCCGCTCGTGATCGACGGCTGAGAACCCGGCGGGGCCGTGCCGGGCCGGATGGGGACCGCTCCCCATCGACGGTCCTGGACGGCTCCGTTAGTTTGACCGCAGCAACGGCTGGCGACAGCAGCTCACGACAGCAGGGGACGGGGATGGCCGGGTACGACCTGAGCATCGACATGGACACGCTCTCGCAGCTCGCGGGCGACCTCACGGCGATCGTGAGCGAGCTCGAGAACGCCGACGACAACGCCGGCGACGCCGCCGAGGCGACGGGCCACGACGACCTGCGCGACCGGGTCCAGGACTTCGCCGACAAGTGGAAGATCAAGCGCGAGGAGATGCTCGGCGACGTCAAGACGCTGAGCGACATCCTCAACCAGATCGTCGACACCTTCACCGAGGTCGACACGGAGCTGGGCAGGGCGCTGGAGGACTCGGTCGAGAAGGCCGGGAAGTAGGCCGGGGGGAGCCATGGGAGACACGCCGTACCAGGAGCTGCAGGGGTCGCCGGGCCTCGTGGAGAGCAAGGCCCGCCGGTACATCGAGATCGCGGACGCCATCCAGCGCTCGACCGCCGCGCTGAAGAAGATCTCCGACGAGATCGACACCAGGTCGCTCGCGATGGACGAGACGCGCGAGAAGGCGGAGAAGGTCCGCGAGAGCATCGAGAAGGCGCAGGAGCGCTACCGGGAGACCGGCTCGGCGCTGCAGGCCTACGCCTCGTCGCTGCGCTCGGCCAAGGAGGACGCCCACGCCGCGATCCTCGAGATCGGCAGGGCCGAGTCGGAGCTCGCGTCGGCCCGCACCGCGCAGCACCACGCGGAGCAGCACGAGTCGGGCCTGCCCACGTCGGCCACCCCCCAGGAGGCGGCGGAGGCCCGGACCGCCAGCAGCCGCGCGGGGGACCGGGTGTCCGACGCCGAGGGCGACCTCGCCTACTGGCAGGGCCGCTGGCGCGACGCCGCGGACGCCAAGGACTCGGCCGCCCGATCCGCTGTCGGGCGCATCGAGGAGGTCGTCACCGGCAAGAACACCAACGGGCTGCAGGACGGCACGTGGGACAAGGTCGGCAAGGTGTGGGACTCGTTCTACGAGCTCGCCAAGGTCGTGTGCGACGTGGCCGGGATCCTCGCGATCTTCTTCTCGTGGGTCCCGTTCGTCGGCCAGGTCCTGCTCGTCCTCGCGGCGGTCGGCGCGATCCTCGCCGTCGTGGACGCGGCGATGAAGTGGAGCAAGGGCGAGGGGTCGTTCTGGAGCGTCCTGGGCGCCGCCGGCCTGGCCGCCCTGTCGCTCTTCGGCGGCAAGGCCATCAGCTCGATCGCCCAGTACACCAAGGCGCGCATGATCGTCCAGACGTCCGCGCGAATGTCGGGCTCGTCGGCCCGGGCGATGTTCGGCCGCAGCGCGATCACGAGCGCGCGCAACGTGTTCGCGCAGTCGACCGGCCAGCGGGTCACGGAGGTGCTCCGGTCGCCGTTCGTCCGGTCCACCACGGACAAGGCCGTCGCAGGCATGTTTGCCAGTGGCAACTACGGCCACGCCGTCAGGACGCTGTTCCCGAACCCGTTCACGGGGGCGGGCATGCGCGCGCTGTTCACGAACGACGACGTCAGCGACATGCTCCGGGTCATGAGCACCCACGGGGTGCGGGTGGACGAGGTCACCACGGTGACGTCGTCCGTCGCGGTGGGCCTCGCCTACGTCAACAACGCCTACAGCCAGGGCAAGAACTTCGTCGACTTCGCGAACGAGGCGATCGCGGGCGACTCCGGCCAGGCCGCCAAGCCCGGCGCCGACATCGCGACGTCGCCGTTCGGCGGGCCCTACGGGAAGATCGTCGGGTACGGGGCGCAGCTGATCTCCAACCCGACCGACGACGCGGTGACCGTCCCGTGACGGCGCGCCTCGTGGGGTTCGACCTTGCCCTCCCGCAGGACTGGGTCGTGCTGCCGCACGTCGTGCCGGACGTCGACCGCTGGGCACGCGAGACCGCGCAGTCGCTCGTCCGCCGCAGCGGGGGCGCGCCTGCCGCGGCGGACGAGGCCGCGGGCCCCGGGCGGGAGGCGCTCGGGCGGGACGCCCTGATCGACCCCGCCGAGGCGCTCGCCGACGGCATCGCCGGGGTGGCGCGGACGGTCGCCGAGGCCGGGGTGACCGGGATGGAGGCGGCCTTCCTGGTGCGCCGTCCCGACCTGGGCCGGCTCGACGCGATGCTCACGCTGGTGGCGCAGCAGGGCCTGTCCGCCGAGGCCTTCGGCGCGGACCTCGAGCGCGTCGTCGCGGACGGCGGCGAGAACCAGCTCGTGGCCACCGAGGTGCGCGGCGACGTCCCCGCCGGCGCGGTGCGCGGACTGCACCTCATGATCGGCCACGCGGTGCCCGACCTGGGGGAGGGCGTGGCCCACCTCGAGGAGCGCGTCTCGCTCGGCGTGTTCCCGCCCGACAGCGCGGACATGGTCGAGGTCACGGCGATCGCGAACGGCGTCGGCGCCTTCGACGACCTCCCGCAGGCGGTGCTCGACCTGCTGACCGGCCTGACGATCGAGACGGAGGTGGCCGCGTGACGCGCGCGGTGGGTGCTGCCGGCGGGCGGCTCCGGTTCGTCCTGCCCGGGACGTGGGCCAACGTCCCGCTGGGCGACGCGGAGGTGACCGCGCGCTTCGTCAAGCAGCTCGTCCTGCGCCAGGTCGGGCGCGCCGACCGCCTGGCGCGAGCGCGGCGCGAGGCGGCCACCGAGCTGACCCGCAACGCCGCCGACGCGGCGGCTCTGGGCGCGCACACGTACCTGATGTCGCTCGAGCTCCTGCCCGGCGTGCCGTTCCCCGCCGCGATCCTCGTCTTCGACGAGGACTGGCCCGCCGCGGCGCGCGCGGGGCTGGAGCGGGGCGACGTGGCGGAGGCGCTCCGCGAGGCGTACCCGGCGGGGGAGGTGGCGCCGCAGCGCCATGGGCCCGTGGCGCGCGTCGCGGAGATGACGCGCGCGACGACGGACTCCGGCGAGGAGCTCGTCACGATGCGCCTCGAGTACCACGTGCCGTACCCCGACCGCTCGCGGCTGCTCATGGCCCGCGTCAACGTGCCGAACATCCCGTCGGCGGAACCGTTCGCCACGCTCTTCGACGAGATCGTCGACTCGGTCACCTTCGTGGACGCCCCGGAGGGCGACGACGTGACGGAGGCGGCGGCTGCCGGCGCTGGTAGCGTCCGGTGACCGTGGAGCGCCTGTCCCGGTCCGAGACCGCACCCCCAGTCCGTCCGCGGAGCCGCGTCCAGCTGGCCCTGCGCCCGTTCGCGTACCTGCTCCTGGCGGTCTTCTGGACCGCGATGGGGCTGCTGTTCTTCGCGCTCGGCCCGGGCTTCCTCCTCTACGCGCTGGTCGACGGGGGGCTGACGCTCGGCGAGCAGTGGCGAAGCCTCGTCTCCGAGCCCTCGGAGATGGTCGCCTTCGTCCTCGCGGTGCCGCTGATCTCCCTGCTGTGGGGCTCGGCCGTCCTGTGGATGCTGCCGTGCGCCTCGTGGCCCCTGGCCGGGCTCGCGTGGGTGCACCTCGTCCGGTCCCTGCGTCCCCGGTTCGCCGGCGACGCGCTGTCATACACGACGTGGGGAGCGCGCGGGGAGACCTTCGGCATCACCGCGACCAACGTCGCGCTGTCGCTGCAGCCGATCCACCGGTCACGGGTCACCGACCTGCTCATGCGGTTCTACGGGATGGGCTGGACGCCCCGGTGGAGCGAGATCGGCTGGGCGGTCCCTGCCGGCCTGGGCTGGCTGATGTACGTCGTCGTGGTGGCGGACGACGCCCCGCCCGTGCTGCGCGTCGTCCTCGCCATCGCTGGTGCCGGGCTCGTCGCCCTGACCGTGGTGAGGCTGCGCAGGCAGTGGCGGGTGCGGTACGACCCGTCGTTCGCACCGCCCGGCGCGGGCCGGCGAGGCCGCCCGGAGCGCAGGGTCGCCGACCTGTCCGCCGCCGAGCGCCGCACGCGCCTCGAGGAGCTGCGGCGGGCGCGCGAGCGCCGCGTCGGCGAGCGCTGACGCAGCGCCGGCGCCGTGCTCGCGCGGCACCGGCACCGTGGGGTCCGTGCCCCGGGCACCCATGGGGAGTCCTCCCCATCGCACCGTGACGGGCGCCTCGTCTACTGTGCTGGCAGGCGGTACGGCCGAGGGGGCCGGCCCAACGAGGGAGGAATCCTGACATGGCGAACATGAACGTGACCTACGAGGAGCTCAACTCCACCGCTGACCAGCTCACGCAGGGGCAGGCCCAGCTCGAGGACACGCTCAACATGCTGCAGACCCAGGTGAACAACCTGGTGGCCTCCGGCTTCCAGACCGACGCCGCCTCGGGCGCCTTCCAGCAGTCGTACGACGACTTCACCAACGGCGCCAAGCAGACCATCGCCGGTCTCGAGGGCATGTCGCAGTTCCTGAAGCAGGCCGCCACGACGCTGCAGGACGTCGACTCGCAGCTGGCGCAGGGCATCCGCGGCTGACGCAGCACGCAGGGACGGGGCGGTGCCGGGCTGGGGCCCGGCACCGCCCCGCTGCATTGTCCGGCGGAGATCGACGTCGCAGCGCGCAACGCAAGCCCACCGTGTACGTTGCGCTGCGGGCCGGCGGGGACCGGTCCGGCACGTGGAGGGGGACGGTATGACTGGACGAGGCAGGGCACGTGCGGTGGGGGTCGCCCGGCTGCTCGCCGTAGGCGCGGCAGCGGGCACGCTGCTGCTCGCTGGATGCACCGCGGGCGGCGACGAGGCGGCAGAGGCGTCGTCCTCCGCGGGCACCGGCTCGGGCGGGTCGGGTCCTGCTGCAGCGGCCGACCCGGAGGCGGTGACGGAGAGCCTGACGCTCGCCGCGGGCGGCGGCGAGCTCGGCGTGGAGGTGCACCCGCTCGTGCGCTCGGGCGACCACGTCGTGCTGACGCTCGACCTACGGCCGGCGTCGTCGCCCGACGAGGACGGCGGCCTGCTCCTGGCGGGGCTGCTGGACGGTGAGGTGCTGCCGAACCAGGGTGCGCAGGGCGGCGCGATCCGCCTGCTCGACCTGGCGGCGAAGGAGATCCACCTGCCGGGTGTCGGCGCGGACGGGCGCGCCGTCGGCACCGGGACGGACCTGGCGTCCCTCCCGGCGGAGGGCGTGCGGGTGCAGCGCGCCTACAGCGCCCCGGCCGACGACGCGGACGCGCTCGGGCTGCTGCTGCCCGGGGCCTACGTCCCTGAGGTGCCGATCGTCGACGGAGACGTGCCCGCTCCCGTGCCGGCCGACGCCGGTGCCGATGCAGGTGCTGGTGCCGATGCCGATGCCGATGCCGATGCCGATGCCGATGCCGACGCCGAGACCGACGCGGCCGCGGAGCCCTTCGACCCGGCGACGGTCGACGAGGCGCCCGTCCTCGAGCTGCAGCGCTACACCCGCGAGCTCGACGGGGCGGTGCGGGTGATCGAGTCGACCGAGCAGGTGCACGTCAGCCTGGGTGGCGACGTGCTGTTCGACTCCAGCTCGGCCGAGCTGCGCCCGGACGCCCTGTCGGCGCTCGACGCCGCCGTCCGGCACCTGGAGGGCCACGCCCCGGGCGAGATCGCCGTCGTCGGGCACACCGACGACGTCGGTGACGACGCGGCGAACCAGCGGCTGTCCGAGGAGCGGGCCGCCGCCGTGGTCGAGGCCCTGTCCGAGCGGATCGACACGTCGGAGTACTCGCTGCACCCGTCCGGGAGGGGCGAGACGGAGCCGCTCGTGGCGAACGACTCCGACGAGGGCCGGCAGACGAACCGCCGGGTCGAGCTCACGCTGAGCTCCGAGGTCACGGCACGCACGGAGGTCGAGGCGGCGGGCGAGCTGCCGCCGTTCGAGGACGGTCCGGTGGCGACGGGCGCCGAGGGCGTCGAGATCGTCGCGTCGCGGCCCTACCGCGTCACCGCACCGCAGGCGGTCCGGGTCGGCGACTCCCTGGCGGTGACCCTGCAGGTGGCGGCGCTCGACGACGAGGTGGGCTCGAGCTTCGGGCCCGGGTTCCTCGGCGGCGTCTTCTCCTACCGGGGCGAGGGCACGGCGGCGCCGCAGCACGTCTTCGGACTGACGCTGCTCTCCGGCACCACCGCCGTCTACCCCTACGACTACACGCTGGGCGAGAACTCCAACGGCGTGCCGGAGTGGCGGATCACGGGGGATCTCGACGTGCTGCGCCAGGTCGACGGCGGCCAGACGGCGACGTTCACGGCGGTGTTCCCCGGCATCGAGGGGGTGGACACCGTGGCGGTCCAGGTGGGGCAGAACCTCGGGGCCTCGCCGTTCCGGCTCACCGACATCCCCGTGGTCGCGCCGTGACCGAGCGGCGCGGTCGGGCCGGTGGCGCCGCGAGCCCCGGCCGCGAGCGACGGGCGAGGACGGCAGACGGCGAGGGGGCAGCGGTGGTCCGAGGGACGGGACGGCGTGCGCGAGCGGCCGTCGCGACGGTCGTGGTCGCGACGAGCCTGCTGGCGGCCTGCGGCGGCACGGGCTCCGGCGACGCCGAGGAGGGATGGCAGCGGGTCACCAGCGGCTGGGTCCGGGTGGAGGTCCCGGAGGGCTGGGCCGAGAGTGCGGGCATCAGCGAGACCTGGACGGAGACGTACCAGGACGCACCGGGCGACGAGGCGACGGTGCAGCTCGCGCTGTCCCCGCGGTACGGCCGATTCACGGCGTCGATGGGGGTCGCGCGGGCGACGGCGCAGCTGCAGGTCGAGGGCTACACCGACTTCCACCGCATCGACTCGTTGCCGTCCGCCGGGGCGGACACCCGCACGCGTGACCACATCGCCTTCACCTACGTGGGGGACGACGGCGAGGAGTACGAGGGGGTGCTGTGGGCGGCCGCCGACGAGGACCGCAACACCGTGCTCGTCCAGCTCACGGGCGCGGAGCTCGACGAGGCGCTCGTCGAGCACGTCGACCGCACCCTCGAGGTCGACGCGGGCGAGCGGTAGGCGGCCCGGGGCGGGAGCCGACCCTCGGCGGTGTCCTGGCCGTGCTCGCGCCGCTCAGCCGCCGAGCCGGGCGAGGCTCAGCGCCACCGCCGCCCCGGCCAGCATCCAGGGCCCGAAGGCGAGGGCGGTGTGCCGGGTCGCGCGCCGGGTCACCACCAGGGCCAGCGCCGCGAGCCCGCCCAGCAGGAAGGGCAGCACGCCCGCCCACCACACCGCGTCCCAGCCCGCCCACCCGGCCGGCAGGCCGACCAGCACGGCGAGCTTGACGTCGCCCAGCCCCAGCCCGCGCCGGTTCACCAGGTGCAGCAGCAGGTGCGCGCCGCCGAGCGCCGCGGCCGCGGCG
>NZ_LWGM01000079.1 GCF_001750215.1 Isoptericola variabilis
CCTGGTCGCCGACACGGTGGCCACCGCCGTCGGGCGGGCGCTCGACGCCGAGGGCGTGCCGCACCGCGTGCAGCGCACCGGCAGCCTGTTCAGCGTGTTCTTCGGCCCGGACGCGCAGGCGGACGGCTGCCGTTCTACAAGCGCGGCTGAGCCCGCGACGAGCCGCACCCCCGACCAGCACCCCCGACCAGCACCCGCACCGACCGAGGAGCCTCCATGGCCGACTTCCCCGCCAACCTGCAGTACTCCCGCGAGCACGAGTGGGTCGACGACTCGACCCCGGCGGTCGTGGGCATCACCTCCGTGGCCGCCGACGCGCTGGGCGACGTCGTCTACCTCGAGCTGCCCGAGGTGGGCGCCACGATCGAGGCGGGCTCCGTCGTCGGCGAGATCGAGTCCACCAAGTCCGTCTCCGAGCTGTACTCGCCGGTGTCCGGGACCGTGGTCGAGGTCAACCAGACCGCCGTCGACGACCCGGCGCTGGTGAACTCCGACCCGTTCGGCACGGGCTGGCTGTTCAAGGTGGAGGTCACCGGCACCGGCGAGCTGCTCGACGCCGAGGGCTACGCCGCGTTCGCGGGCTGACGCACCGCCGACGACGGTCGTCGTCACCCGCCCGGCCGGAGCGCCGGGGCCCCGAGGGGCCCCGGCGCTCCGTCGTCCGACGACGCCCTGACCTGCACCTACGCTCTGCGGGTGAAGTCGTGCCGCGACGACGGGTGAAAAAGTTGGCAGAACCGCGTCATGATCGCGCGCCCGTCGCCTCTCTAGTGGTAGAGCCGGCACCCCTGCTGCCGGCCGGCTGCACAGGAGGAAGCCATGACCCTCATCGAGATGAACCGCCCGGCACCCGCGACGCCCGCCACCCTGACGCGGCGTGAGCGCGTGGTGCTCGCGAACCTCGCTGAGGACGTCACCCTCGAGCAGATCGCGAACCGCCTCTTCGTCACGCGGAACACCGTCAAGTCCCAGGTCCGCAGCGTCTACCGCAAGCTCGGCGTCTCGACCCGCGCCGACGCGGTGGCGTGGGCGCGCCAGGCCGGGCTCGGCGCGGCCAACTGAGCCGCGCCTGAGCCGCGCCTGATCCGCGCCCGGCCCGCTCCCGCCCGCTGCCGGCACGACGGCGCGGTCGCGCCGCGCGCAGCGCGCCCGGGTGGAACACTCGGGCGCATGACCGATTCGTCCGCCCCCGCCCTCCGCGCCCCCTCGGCGGCCGGCGCCCGCCGGCTCGTGGTCGCGGCCGCGATCGTGGACGACGTCGCCGCCCCGCGCCGCCTGCTCGCCGCGCGCCGTTCCCGCCCCGTCGAGCTCGCCGGCCGGTGGGAGTTCCCGGGCGGCAAGGTGGACCCGGGGGAGACCCCGACCGAGGCGCTGCACCGCGAGCTGCGCGAGGAGCTCGGCGTGACCGTCGACCTCGCGCACGAGCTTCCGGGACCGGACGCCGGGGGCTGGGTCATCACCGACCGGCACGTGATGCGGCTGTGGTTCGCGGCGCTGGCCGACGGCGAGCCCGCCCCGCTCGTCGAGCACGACGAGCTGCGCTGGCTGTCCCGGGACGAGCTGTTCACCGTCGACTGGCTGGACGGCGACGTGCGGATCGTCGAGGAGCTCACGGAGCACCTCGACGGCTGAGCCCGCGGCGGCCCCGCCCGCCGGAGGTGCCGGGAGCGCTCCCCCGGCTGTCGCCCCGCACACCCCGGGGTTACCGTCGAAGAGCCGGCGCCCCGTCGGCACGGGTCCCGCGCCGACGCGGGTCACGGAGGGAGAGCCATGTGCTGTCCATGACCACACCCTGGCGTCGGGCGCTCGCCGTCTGCTCCGTCCTCCTCCTCGCCCTCCTCGCGGCGTGCACGCGCACCGAGGGTGGCGCCGGAGGCGGAGGCGGAGGCGGAGGCGGCGGCACGGCCGCCGAGGGCGGCTCGACGCTGCAGAACCTCCAGGACGCCGGGTCCGTCACCGTCGGCTTCGCCGGTGAGGCGCCCTACAGCTACGAGGAGGACGGCGAGCTCACCGGCGCCATCGTCGACCTCCACCGGGAGATCTTCGGCGAGCTCGGCATCGACACCCTCGACGGGGTGAGCACCGAGTTCCAGTCCCTCATCCCGGGGCTCAACGCCGACCGGTTCGACGCCGTGAGCGCCGGCATGTCGATCCTCCCGGAGCGCTGCGAGCAGGCCTCGTTCAGCGAGCCGGAGTTCATGTACACCACCGCGTTCCTGGTGCCCGAAGGGAACCCGGACAACCTCACCGACATGCAGTCCGCCGCCGACGCCGGCATCACGCTGGCCACGGTCAGCGGCGCCATCGAGACCTCGTACGCCGAGCAGCTCGGCATCGAGAACCTCCAGGTCGCCACGCCGCAGGACGGGCTCGACGCCGTCGTCGCCGAGCGCGCCGACGCCCTGGCCCTCACGGGCATCTCCCTCAACAGCCTCGCCCAGGCCACGGACGCGCCGGTCGAGGTGACCGAGTCGTTCGTCGCCGTGATCGACGGCGTGCCGCAGGTCGGCGCCGGCGGCACGGTGTTCCGCACCGCGGACACCGACCTGCGCGACGCCTACAACGAGAGGCTCGCCGAGATCGTCGCGGACGAGCAGCGCTACCTCGAGATCATGGGCCCGTACGGGTTCACCGAGGCGGAGCGGCCGGTGGAGGGACTGACCACCGAGGCGCTGTGCTCCGGCAACCTCGAGGAGCTGGCCACCGAGCTCGCCCCGCAGCTCGGCCTCGACCCCTGACGGGCCGTGTCCGAGAACCTGCAGGCCCTCGCCGACGCGCTGCCGCAGCTCGCCGAGGGCGTGGTGGTCACGCTGCAGCTCACGCTCGGCGGCGCGGTGCTCGCGTTCGTGCTCGCCGTGGCGCTGGGGCTGGCGGCCCGTGCCCGGTCGCTGTGGCTGCGCACGCCCACCCGCGTGGTGGTCGAGTTCTTCCGCGGCACGTCGCTGGTGGTGCAGCTGTTCTGGCTGTTCTACGTGCTGCCCGTGTTCGGCTTCCGGCTGGAGTCGATGGCCGTGGGCATCGTGGCCCTCGGCCTCAACTACGGTGCCTACGGCTCCGAGGTGGTGCGCGGGTCGGTCAACGCGGTGCCGACGGGGCAGTGGGAGGCCGCGAGGGCGCTGAACCTCAGCCCGGCGCACCGCGTGCGCCGGGTGATCTTCCCCCAGGCGTGGGCGCTGATGATCCCGCTGCTGACCAACCTGCTCATCCAGCTGCTCAAGGGCTCCGCGCTGGCCGCGTACATCCTGCTGCACGACGTGAACTTCGAGATCGGTCAGCTGCGCCGCACCACGCAGGACACCTTCTTCAGCTACACGGTCGGCCTGCTCGTCTACTTCGCGCTGGCCTACCTCCTCACGCTCGGCATGAACGCCCTCGAGGTGCGTGCCAAGCGCCGCATCGGCGTGGGCCCGAGCCTGCGGGAGGTCGTGCGGCTGGCACCGGTGCCCACGACGGCGAGGGCAGGTGCGGCGTGAACGGCGGGCTCTGGAGCTGGCAGGAGGCCGCTGCGGCGCTGCCGCCCATCCTCGCGGGGTTCCGCATCACCCTCGTGGCGACGGTCGTCGGCATGGTCGTCGCGGCGGCCCTCGGGCTGGTGATCGCCCTGGTGCGCCGCTCGGGCGGCCGCTGGGTGACCGTGCCGGTCGGCGTGCTCGTCGAGCTCGTGCGCTCCACGCCCCTGCTGGTGCAGCTCGTGTTCGTCTACCTCATGCTGCCGACGGTGCCGGCGCTCGTCATCGGCTGCGGCGTCCTGGGCGTGCACTACGCCACGTACCTGTCCGAGGTGTACCGCGCCGGGATCGAGGCGGTGCCGCGCGGGCAGTGGGAGGCGGCCACGGCGCTCGACCTGCCGCGCGCGCGGGTCTGGCGCGCCGTCGTGCTGCCGCAGGCGGTCCGCAACACCCTGCCGGGCCTGGGCAACTACGCGATCTCGATGTTCAAGGAGACGCCGTTCCTGTTCGCCATCTCCGTCGTGGAGATGTTCACCGCGGCGCAGCAGTACGGCGCCGCCACGTTCGACTACACCGAGGCCCTGACCATGGTCGGGCTGATCTTCCTCGCGGTGAGCTACCCCACCTCGCTGCTGGTGCGCCGGATGGAGAACCGCCTTGCCTGAGCCGAACGCCCCCACCCCGAACGCCCCCACCCCGACCGGCCCCGCCCCGGCGGGCGCGCCGGCCATCCAGTTCCTCGACGTCGTCAAGCGCTTCGGGCCCACCACGGTGCTCGACGGGCTGACCTTCTCCGTCGCGAGGGGGGAGCGGGTGGCCCTCATCGGGCCGTCCGGGTCCGGGAAGACGACGATCCTGAGGCTGCTCATGACGCTCGAGGAGGCCGACGGCGGCCTGCTCCTCATCGACGGCGACCCGTACACGCACGAGATCCGCGACGGTCGGCGCGTGCCGATCCCGGAGAAGCGGCGGCGGCAGGTGCGCCGCCGTGTCGGCATGGTGTTCCAGCAGTTCAACCTGTTCCCGAACATGACGGTGCTCGGCAACATCGTCGAGGCGCCGGTCCACGCGCTCGGGCTGTCGCGAGAGGAGGCCGTCGCGCGGGCCGACAGGCTGCTCGAGCAGGTGGGCATGTCGGCCAAGCGGGACGCGCGCCCCGCTGCCCTGTCCGGCGGGCAGCAGCAGCGCGTGGCGATCGCCCGGGCGCTCGCGATGGACCCGGAGATCCTGCTGCTCGACGAGGTCACCTCGGCCCTCGACCCCGAGCTCGTGGTCGACGTGCTGGAGGTGCTGCGCGCGCTGGCCGAGACCACGGACCTGACGATGCTGATCGTCACGCACGAGATGCAGTTCGCGCGAGACGTGTCGCACCGGGTGCTGATGTTCGACCGGGGCCGCATCGTCGAGGAGGGCGACCCGGAGACCATGTTCACGGCGCCGACGCACGCGCGGACCCAGGCGTTCCTCAAGGCCGTGCTCGGCTGAGCGCGCGCGGCAGTCCGCCCGCCCCCACGTCGTCGGGCGGCCCCGCGGACACCGGCCTAGCGTGGACGCATGACCACAGACGGCAACATCCGCGAGCTCATCAACCAGCTGGTCGAGCAGGAGAAGCAGCTGCGCGAGCAGCTGAGCGGCAAGCCCACCGGGGAGGGGCGCGACCTGCTCAAGGCCATCCAGGTCGAGCTGGACCAGTGCTGGGACCTGCTCCGCCGCCGCGACGCGGCGCGCGAGTTCGGCCGCAACCCCGACGACGAGCAGGTGCGCCCGGCCGACACGGTGGAGAACTACCGCAACTGACGACGCGCCGCCGCCGCGCTCGGCATGACGGCGGCAGCACCGCTCAGCCCGGCGGCAGCATGGCGAGAGCGGCGTCCCGGGCGTGGCCGAACGCGTCCGGGACGACGCCCATGCCCGCCATGACGAGCGCGCCCTCGTGCAGCAGCAGCAGGTCGCGCGCCAGCGCCTCGGGGTCGCGCGCGCCCGCGGCGCGCGACCCGGCGGCGTCGCGCGCCAGGCCGGTGAACAGGTCGAGCATCCACCGCTTCTGCCCCACGATCACGGCGTGGGCGGGGTGGCCCGGGTCGCTGATCTCGGCATGGGCGTTGATCATGCCGCAGCCCTTGCGCCCCCGGTCCTGGGCCCAGGCCGCGGAGGCGTCGAAGACCGCGGACAGGCGCGCCCGCGGGTCCGGGCCGGCTGCCGCCAGCCGCGGGTCGAGGACGTCCCGCCACTGCCGGTCGCGCTCGCGCAGGTACTCCACGACCAGGCGCTCCTTGGACCCGAACCGGTCGTAGAGCGTCTTCTTGGTGACCCCGGCGCGCTCGGCGATCGCCTCGACGCCCACCGCGTGGATCCCCTGGGCGTAGAACAGCTCCGACGCCGCCGCCAGGACGGCGCGCGCCTTGGGCGTCCATCCGACCGCCTCGACTGCTCCGGTGGCCTCGGCGGCCCCGTGCTGGTCCACGCTCATGCGGCAACGCTACACCGACCGGTATACCGTGGGGAGCATGCGTATACCGATCGGTATACCCGCCGTCCGCGGCGGGTGGGTGACCACCGGGCTCGCGGCGCTCTTCGTCGTCTGCTGGTCCTCCGGGTTCGTGGGCGCCAAGCTCGGCGCCGGCGACGCCCCCGTGACCACCGTGCTCATGTGGCGCTTCCTGCCGCTGGCCGTGCTGCTCCTGCCCGCGCTGGTCCTGCCAGCGCTGGTGCGCCGGCGGCGCGGGGTCGGGGAGGCGGGCGACGCCGGGGGGCGCACGGGGCTGCGCTCGGTGGCGCGGGAGATGGCGATCGGCGTGCTGTCGCAGACGGGCTACCTGCTGAGCGTCTACGGCGCCATCGAGCTCGGCGTCAGCACCGGCACGACGGCGCTGGTCGACGGCATCCAGCCGCTCGTCGTCGCCGCGCTCGCCGGGCCGCTGCTCGGCGTGGCCGTCACCGGCCGGCAGTGGGCGGGCCTCGGCGTCGGCGTCGTCGGCGTCGCGGCGGTGACGTGGGCCGACGCGACGGCGCCGACGGGCGGTGCGCCCTGGTGGGCGTACGCCGTGCCGTTCACCGGGATGCTCTCGCTCGTGGCCGCGACGTTCCTGGAGCGCCGGGCGTCGAGCGCCACGCCGCCGCTGCGCGCGCTCGCCGTCCACTGCGCCACCTCGGCGGTGGTCTTCACCGGCCTGGCGCTCGCGACGGGCACCGCCGTGCCGCCCGGCGCGGCGTCGTTCTGGGTCGCCGTGGCCTGGCTCGTGGTGCTGTCCACGTTCGGCGGCTACGGCCTGTACTGGGTGCTCCTGCGGCGGGTGGGCGTCACGGTGGTCAACGCGCTGATGTTCCTGGTGCCGGCCGTGACGACGGCGTGGGGCGCCGCGATGTTCGCCGAGCCCGTCACCGCGGTGACCGTGGCCGGGCTGGCGCTCGCCCTCGGGGCCTGCGTGCTGGTCGGGCGCGACGGCGACCACGACGACGGCCGCGACGACGGGCATGACGACGGGCATGACGACGGGCATGACGGCGGGCACCGCCGGCCGGGGGTCAGGGGGCGGCGACCAGCGGCGCGCCGGCGTCGAGCAGCGCGCGGGCGGCCGGGTCGTCGAGCGGCACGTCGGTGACGATGCCGGTCACCTCGCCCAGCGGCAGCACCCGGAACGCCGAGGCGGCGCCGATCTTCTCGGCGCTCGCGAGCACGTAGGTGTCGCCGGCGCGGCTCGCGAGCGTGCGCTTGGTGGCGGCCTCCTCGGCGTCGCCCGTGGTCAGGCCGGCCTCCGGGTGCACCCCGGTGACGCCGAGCAGGAAGACGTCGGCCCAGATCCCGGCCGCCGCCTCGGCGAGCAGGGCACCGGACGTCACCACCGAGTGCTTGAAGAGGCGGCCGCCGAGCACGAGCACCTTCACCGCGGGGTGCTCGGCCAGCGCCGCCGCCACGGTGGGGCTGTGCGTGACGACCGTGGCCTCGAGGTCGGCCGGCAGCGCGCGGGCCACCGCCAGCGCCGTCGTGCCGCCGTCGAGGATGGCCGTGCTGCCCGGGCGCACCAGCGCGGCGGCGCGGCGCGCCACCCGGTCCTTGTTCTCGACGGCGACGCCCTGGCGGCCGGCGTAGTCGACGACGGCGGGCGAGACGGGCAGCGCCCCGCCGTAGACCCGCTGGCACAGCCCCGCCGCGGCCATCTCGCGCAGGTCGCGCCGCACGGAGTCCTCGGACAGCCCGTGCCGCGCCGCGAAGTCCTTGGCCACCACGCGCCCCTCGGTGCGCAGCACCCGCAGCAGCTCGTCCCGTCGTTGTGCCGGCAGCATCGATCCCCGCTCTCCCCAACTTCATCCGCGTTATTACCTAGTGTTGCACGTTTCTGCGTACTAGCGTGCGAAGCATGAACTCTCTGATGATCTTGATCGCAGGCCCCTACCAGTCCGGCACGAACGGCGACCCCGCCGCGATGGCGGCCAACCTCCGCCGCCTCGAGGAGGCCGCGTGGCCCATCTTCGAGCGCGGCCACGTGCCCATGATCGGCGAGTGGGTGGCGCTGCCCGTGCTGGCGAGCATGGGCGCGTCCGGGCCCACCGACCCGCGCGCCCAGGAGGTGCTCTACCCCACCGCCGAGCGGCTCCTGGAGCGCTGCGACGCCGTCCTGCGCCTGCCGGGGGAGTCCCGCGGCGCCGACAACGACGTCGCGATCGCCCGCCGGCGCGGGCTGCCCGTCTACACCTCGGTCGACCAGGTCCCGCGCGCCGCCGCCGCGACCCTGGCGGAGGCGACTGCCTGACGGACGCGACGGCTCGACGGAGGCGACGGCCCGACGGACGGCGAACGCCCCGGCCGCGCGCTGCGGCCGGGGCGTTCACGATCTCGTCGCGGGCGGGGGGCCCGCCGTCGGCGTCGGTGTCGGGGGTGGTGTCGGTGTCGGTGTCGGTGGTGGTGTCGGTCGTGCGGTGTCAGCGCCGGGCGCCGGCGAGCTCGCGCCCGCCCTCGGCCTCCGCGAGCTCGACGGGCACCTCGGATAGCACCTCGGTGCCGCCCACCTCGACGGCGGCCTCGGCCGCCGCGGCGACGTCCGCGGCGCCGTCCGTCGTCGTACCGCGGGCCGCGCCGTCGGGTGCCTGCGCCTCCCGGCGTTCGGGGCGCGCGGCGCCGGCCACCGCGAGGCTGAGCACCATCGCGGCCGTGATCACCAGCAACGCGTGGCGCGTGCCCCAGGCGTTCGCGAGCAGGCCGAGGACCGGCGGGGCGGACAGCGAGGCGATGGAGCCGAACGAGCCGACGACGGAGACGCGGGCGGCGGCCTTCGTGGGGTCGTCCGCGGCGGCGGCCGTGCCGACGGGGTAGGCGAGCGCGGCGCCCATGCCCCACAGCGCGATGCCCACCCAGGCGGTGACGATGCTGGGGCTCAGGCCGAAGGCGAGCAGGCCCACCAGGGCGGACGCGCCCGACACCCGCAGCACGGTCACGCGGCCCAGCCGCGCGATGAGCGTGGCCCCCGCCAGGCGGACGGTCACCATGGCCAGCACGAAGGTGCCGTAGGCGGCGGCGCCGAGCGCCTCGGGGACGGCGAACCCGTCCACGACGGCGAGGTTGAGCCAGTTCGCAGCCGCGCCCTCGGAGAGCGTCGCGGCCAGCAGGACCAGGCCGATGAGCACGGTGCGCCGCTCGGTCCACGGCGCGAGGGCCGCGCCCATGCCGCGGCGGCGCGAGCCGGCGGCCGCGCCGCCGGAGCGGGTCGGGGCGTCCTGCAGCGCCGTGCCGGGCGCGATGAGCGCCAGCCGCGCGGCCGTGACCAGCACGGCGACGCCCACGATGTGCACCGCCACCGGGAGCGCGAGCACCGACGTGACGGCGGCCAGCCCGGTGCCGACCGCGGCGCCCACCGACAGGGCGGCGTGCATGTGCGGCAGCACGGCCTTGCCCATCCGGCGCTCCACGCGGGTGGCCTCGAAGTTCACCGAAACGTTGGTGGCGGGCGCGGTGAGGCCGTTCAGCAGCACGCCGAGCGCGAAGACCGGTACCGACCCGACCGCCACGCCGAGCCCGATCAGCAGGAAGCCGACGAGCGCGCCCACCATGCCGACGCGCAGCGTGGCGCGGCTGCCGAGGCGCAGGATCGCGGTGCCGGTGAGCGAGATGCCGAGGAGCGAGCCCCCGGCGCCGACGACCAGCAGCATGCCGAGCTGGCCGGCGTCGACACCGAGGCCCTCGCGGACGGACGGCAGGCGGCCCAGCCAGCTGGAGGAGATGACGCCGAAGACGGCGAACATCCCCATGAGCGACCAGCGGGCGCGCACCACCTCGGGGTCGTGCGCCGTCGGCGCGGGGCGGTGGACGGGGCGGACGCCGCGGTGCAGGCGCAGCCAGGTGCGGCCGGCGGGGCGCCGCAGACGGGGACGGTGGGGACGGGGCGTGACGACAGGCATGAAGAGGCGCAGACTCGCGAGGTCGAGGTGGGGCGGACGACGTCGGGGCGCGCGAGGGTGCCGCTGCGACAGGCCGTGGAGCGCGCCGGAGGCCGTGCGTGGGCACGGCGAGGCCTCCGTGATCCGGGAGGCGGATCCGGGGCCGGGGTTCCGGGGGCGGCTCGTGGAGCTCGGCGGCGCGGCGTGCCGCGACGGCCGGAGGCCGCTGCGACGGGTGGGGCGCCCTGCTTCGATGAGCGCCTGTCGGCGCCGAACCATCGAAACGATTTGACCCACTGATCTTAGGTGCCCTGGGCAGCCTGGTCCAAGGCCGTGCGCGGTGACGTCGCACACGCCGGACCTGGGGATGTGCACGTCCAGTGACCGGCGGGTGGCCGCGTCGCGACCGCGCCGTGACCGCCGCGTGCCCGCCGTGCCGGCAGTCCCTCGGCGCTCTGCGGTGGCTCCCGCCGGCGACCGGCCGGTCGCCTGCCTTGGTGCGCGAGCCGCGGCAGCCGTAGGTTTGCCCCCATGAGCGATTTCCACGTGGCCCGTCGGGAGAAGCAGGAGCCGACCGCGGCCCTCGTCGCCCGGGTGGTGGCCGCCTTCGTGATGTTCTTCGGCGGCCTCGTGCTGATCGGCGCCGGCGCGTCCGGTGAGCGCGACTACTCCCCGATGCTGTTCGTCGCCGGCATCCTCGTGATCTCCCTGGCGTTCGGGCTGCCCATGCGCAGGGCCACCGAGCGCTGACGTCCACCGAGCGCTGACGTCCACCGAGCGCTGACGCCCGGGCGCGGCCCGGCGCGAGGCCCCGGACCCCAGGCCCCGGACCCGGGGCGCGGCCCGGCGCGCAGGCACGGCGAGGGCCCGCGGCACCTGCCGCGGGCCCTCGCCGTGCTCGTCCGGGCAGGGCGTCTGCCGCCCGGCGGCTCAGCCGGTCGTGACCTGGCGGTCCTGGCCGGCCGCCGGCTCCGCCGAACCGGCCTCGATCGACGACGGGCGCGAGGTGTGGGTCACCTCGATCCGCCGCGGCCGCGCCTCGTCCGCGACCGGGATCGTCAGCGACAGCACGCCGTCGGCGTACGAGGCCTCGATGCGGTCGAGCGCCAGTCCGCGGCCCAGCGTCAGCTGGCGCGCGAACGTCCCCGTCGGGCGCTCCCGCACCAGCCACTGGCCCTCGCCGCTGCGGGCCGTGCGCTCGGCGCGGATCGTCAGGGTGCGGTCCTCGCACGAGACGTCGATGGTCCCCGGGTCGACCCCCGGCAGGTCGACGGCCAGCACGAAGTGGTCGCCCTCGCGGAAGAGGTCCATCGGCATGGCCGGAGCGCTGCGGTTGCCCATGGCCACCTGCGAGAAGAGGCGGTCCATCTCGGCGAACGGGTCCCAGTACGTAGCCATCGCGCATCACCTCCTCGTCGGGGACCGCGCCCTGCGGCCCCGGGCACGCGGCCCCGCGCAGCGGCTCGGCCCCGTGCCGAGCCCGCCCGCCAGGGCCGGTTGGCTACGTCTCTGTATTAGCACTCTCGGACCGAGAGTGCCAAGAGGTGTCGACGACGAGCCTCAGGTCTCGGCGGGGGTCGCGGTGACGGTGGCCGCCAGCGGCTCCACGGGCGCGGCCTCGCCCGCCGACGCGCGCCCCGCCAGCACCGGGTCGACCAGACCCACGCCGGCCAGCAGGTCGAGCGCCGGGCGGTGCTTGTTGAACGTGTAGACGTGCAGGCCCGGCGCCCCGGCGTCGAGCACCGCCTGCGCCACCTCGGCCGACCGCGCCACGCCGTAGAGGTGCTGGGCCTCGGGGTCCTCGAGCGCCTCGAGCTTCTCGAGCAGCTCCGGGGGCGGCGCGACGCCGGTGAGCTCCTCGACGCGGTGCAGCCGGCGCGGCTCGGTGGCCGGCAGCATCCCGGCCAGCACCGGGACGGTCACGCCGGCGGCGCGCGCCTCGGCGACGAAGTCGACGTACGACGCCTCCTCGTAGAACAGCTGGGTGATGGCGAACGAGGCGCCGGCGCGCTCCTTGTCGAGCAGCCGGCGCACCTCCTGGGCGCGCGTCGTGCCGGCGGCCGGGTTGCCGTCGGGGAACGTGGCGACGGCGATCGACAGCGGGTGCGCGGCGCCGCGCAGCGCCGCGCCCGGGTCGGCCGCGGCGCGGTCCGCCTCCACGTCGCGCAGCAGCCGCACCAGCTCGATGCTGCTCGTGACGCCGCCCGGCGCGGGGCGCCAGTCGGGCTGGCCGTGCGGCGGGTCGCCGCGCAGCGCCAGGAAGGCCCGCACGCCCGCGTCGAGGTAGTCGGACACCACCTGCCGCACGTCCTCGCGGGAGGCCCCCACGCAGGTGAGGTGGGCGACGGGGAGCACGGGCGTGCCCGCCAGCAGGGTGCGCAGCACGTCGCGGGCGGTGGTGCGGTCGCCGCCGCCCGCGCCGTACGTGACGGACACGAAGTCCGGGTGCACCGCCACCAGCCGGCGCGCCGCGTCCCAGAACCGCGGGGCCACCTCGGGCCGGCGGGGCGGCATCAGCTCGAACGACAGCGTGGGCCGCGCCGGGCGGTGGGGCGCGGGCCGCGCGGGCGCCGGCGGGGCAGGGACTGCGTCGTCGACCATCGGACACTCCGTCGCACCAGGACGCAGTCGACGCCGTCGGGAGACCTGCGGCCTCCGCCGGGCGGGTCGCTGCGGCGTCGTCGGGCGTCCGGCGCTGGTCCGTGGCGCCAGGCCCCGGGCCGCCCTGATGGTGCGCCCGATCCTAGGGCCTGTCCCCGGCGGGCGCGACGGCCCGGCCGGTGCGCCGCGCACGCCCGCCGCACCACGTACGGTGGCGGGCATGGACACCGAAGAGCGCCTTGCCGTCTTCATCGACTACGAGAACCTGGCGCTCGGCGCCCGCGAGCACCTGGGCGGCATGCAGTTCGACTTCAAGCCCATCGCCGACGCGCTGGCCGTGCGCGGCCGCGTGGTGGTGCGCCGCGCGTACGCCGACTGGTCGTACTTCGACGAGGACCGCCGGGCCCTGACCCGCCAGCAGGTCGAGCTCATCGAGATGCCGCAGCGCATGGGCGCCTCCCGCAAGAACGCCGCGGACATCAAGATGGTGGTCGACACCATCGAGATGGCCTTCGAGCGCGACTACATCTCCACGTTCGTCATGTGCACGGGCGACTCCGACTTCTCGCCGCTCGTCCACAAGCTGCGCGAGCTCAACAAGCGCGTCATCGGCGTCGGCGTCGAGAAGTCGACGTCGCGCCTGCTCCCGCCGGCGTGCGACGAGTTCCTCTTCTACGACCGCCTCGAGGGCGTCGACGTGCCCGACGCCGACGAGGCGCCGCGCCCGTCGCGGGCGAGCGCGGGCGGGCGCCGCCGCCGGCCCGCGA
>NZ_LWGM01000008.1 GCF_001750215.1 Isoptericola variabilis
CGCCGGCCGAGGCCGTCGACGACGCGACGGCGGAGGGCAAGTCCGACGGCGCCCCGCGCCGTCGCCGCCGCACGCGGCGCCGCACCGGCGGTGGCGAGCAGCAGGCCGCCCCGCAGGCCGACTGACCCCGGCCCGACACCGCCGACGACGACGCCCCGCTCCCGACCAGGAGCGGGGCGTCGTCGTCGGTGCACCTCGCGCCTCGGGGCCGGCGTCCGCGGCCCGCGCTAGCGTGATGGCGTGCGCCTGACCTTCACCGCGCCGCTGTGGCGCTGGAGCTCGCGGAGCGACTCGTGGTGGTTCGTCACCGTGCCGCCCGAGCAGTCCGACGAGCTCGCGGAGCTGCCGCTGCCGCCCCGCGGCTTCGGCTCCATCAAGGTGACCGCCACCCTCGGCGGCACCACCTGGTCGACGTCGGTGTTCCCGAGCGACGAGCAGCGCGGCTACGTGCTGCCGGTGAAGCGGGCGGTCCGCGTCGCGGAGGGCGTCACCGACGGCGGCACGGTGACCGTCACGCTCGAGCCGGTGCGCTGAGCCGGCGGGGTGCCGGGTCGGGCCGGGCCGGGCCAGGCCAGGCCGGGCCGGGCCGGGTCAGGCCGTCCGGACGAACTCGGTGACGGCCGTGGCGATCATCTGCACGGCGATCGCCGCGAGCAGCAGGCCGGCGATGCGGGTCACGAGCGTGACGCCGGACTCGCGCAGCACGCGCTGGATGACGCCGGCGAACCGCATCGCCAGCCAGGTGCACACGTGCACCAGCACGATCGCCAGCGCGATCGCCACCCAGTGCGCCACGATCGACTCGCCGGAGGCCACCCGCTGCTGGACGAACACCATGGTGGCGACGATGACGCCGGGCCCCGCCAGCAGCGGCGTGCCGAGCGGCACGAGCGCGACGTTCACCGAGCCGCCCTTGGCGGGCTCCGGCTCCTCGGCCTTGCCGGTGAGCAGCTCGAGCGCCACCAGGAGCAGCAGCAGGCCGCCGGAGGCCTGCAGCGCGGGCAGCGAGATGCCCATGTAGTGCAGCAGCTGCTGGCCGAAGATCGCGAAGACGACGATCACGCCGAACGCCACGAGGATGGCCTGGCGGGCGGCGCGGGCGCGCTGCCGGGCGTCCATCCGCGAGGTGAGGGCGAGGAAGACCGGGATCGTGCCCGGGGGGTCCATGATGACGAACAGGGTCACGAAGACCTCGGTGAACAGCGCGATGTCGATCAGGCTGCTCACGGGCGGATCACGTCCAACAGTCCTTGCTCCTCGATGACGGCCAGGGATTCGGGGGACGTCGTATTCTCGCCCAGCCGGTTGGGCTTGCCCGCACCGTGGTAGTCGCTCGACCCCGTGACCAGCAGCCCCAGGGCCCGGGCGAGGTCGCGCAGCCGGTCGCGCGTGGCGGCGTCGTGGTCGCGGTGGTCGACCTCCAGCCCGGCCAGGCCCGCGGCGGCCATCTCCTCGATCGTCTGCTCGGGCACGACCCGCCCGCGGGCGACGGCGCCCGGGTGCGCGAAGACGGGCACTCCCCCGGCGGCGCGGACGGCGCGGACGGTGGCCACGGCGTCGGGCGCGTGGTGCGGCACGTAGTAGCGGGTGCCGGCCTGCAGCACCGTCGCGAACGCCGCGTCGCGCGAGGGGACGACGCCCGCGGTCACGAGCGCGTCGGCGATGTGCGGGCGGCCGATCGTCGCGTCGGGCCCGGTGTGCGCCAGCACGTCCGCCCAGGTGATCGGGAAGTCCTCGGCGAGCAGGTCGACCATGCGCCGCGCCCGGGTCAGGCGCGACGAGCGGGTCACGTCCATCTCGGCCACGAGGTCGGGGTGCGTGGGGTCCTGCAGGTAGCTGAGCAGGTGCACGCTGACGCCGTCGGCGCGCGTGGAGATCTCGGTGCCCCGCACGAGCGCCACCCCGTGCCGCTGGGCCGCCTCGGCGGCCTCCGTCCAGCCGGCCGTGGTGTCGTGGTCGGTGAGCGCGACGACGGAGAGGCCCGCCGCGGCGGCGTCGGCCACCACCCGCGCCGGCGCATCGGTTCCGTCGGACGCCGACGAGTGGGTGTGCAGGTCGATCACCCGGACAGTGTAGGGAGTGAAGGGCGCCCGACCTGCGGTCACAGAGGCTTCACCGCATCCGACCCCGGGCCCCGTCGCGTGCCCCCGGTGGCCGCGCGACGATCTCAGGATGAACGACCTGCGGCTCACCTCGTCGGGCGACGCCCCGGCATCCCGGCGGGGCGGGACGCCCGCCGTCGTCTTCGTGCACGGCATGCGCACCTCGTCGCACATCTGGGACGCCCAGCTCGACCACGTACGCGCCCGAGGCCACGACGCCCTCGCGGTGGACCTGCCCGCGCACGGGGCGCTGCGCGACGAGCGGTTCAGCATGCGCCGGGCCTACGACGTGCTCGACGAGGCGGTCGCGTCGTTCGGGACCCACCGGCGCGTGGCGATCGTCGGCCTGAGCCTGGGCGGGTACACGACGCTGGCGTGGACGGCGCGCCGCTCCGCGCGCGGCCAGACCGCCGACATCGCCGGGGTGGTCGCCGTCGGCTGCTCGTCCGACCCCAAGGGCAAGCCGGTCGCGCTGTACCGCACGCTCGCGGACGCCGCCGTCACGGGGTCGCAGGCGGCCCGACGGCGGTCGTCGGCCGCGGCGACGTGGTGGCGCTCGGCGGTGCTGGGCGGGCGCTCCCGGCCGGGTGGCGCGGACGTGCAGGCGCTGATCGGCGGGGCGGACGACGTCGGGCCGTTCCGGCCCGGCTGGCAGGTGGTCACCGACTCCCTGTCGCACCTGGCGGGCCGCTCGTCCGTGGCGAACCTGCGCGCCACCCGCGTGCCCGTGTGGCTGGTCAACGGGTCGCGCGACCGGCTGCGCCTCGAGGAGCAGCGCCACCTGCAGGCCGCCTACCGCGGGGCCCTCGTCGTCGTGCCGGGGGCCGGGCACGACGTCAACACCGACGCGCCCGAGGCGTTCAACCGGGTGCTGGACCGCGCGCTGCGCACGTTCGAGCAGCCCTGACCCCTGCCGCGCCGGCGCGGCACACCCGCCGGGCCCTTGCCCCGCGGTGGGAGACTGGACGCCATGAGCGACGCCGAGACCACGCCCACGTCCGAGCTGCCCACGTCCGAGCTCCCCACGTCCGAGACGCCCGCCCCCGCGGACCAGCCCGCCGGTGAGGCCGAGTCGCTGGCGCAGCGGGGCGACAACCGCTCCCACCGACCGAGCTCGAAGGCGTTCGTCGAGTTCATCACCTCCGGCTGGGCGCCCCGCGCCGACCTCGGCATCGAGCCCTCCCGCGCGGTCCCGTTCACCGCGGCCCGCCGCGCCCGGCTCGCGGCGCAGTTCCCCGGGGCCCGCCTGGTGATCCCCGCCGGCACGCTCAAGACCCGCTCGAACGACACCGACTACCGGTTCCGCCCGCACTCGGCGTTCGCGCACCTCACCGGCCTCGGCACCGACCAGGAGCCGGACGCCGTGCTCGTGCTGCACCCGGTCGAGCCGGGCACCGGTGACCCGGGCGCCGACGGCACGCGCGGCGACCACCACGCCGTCCTCTACGTGCGCCCGCTCGCGGCGCGCGACACCGAGGAGTTCTACGCCGACTCGCGCTACGGCGAGTTCTGGGTCGGCGCCCGCCCGACGCTCGAGGACGTCACCACGCTCACCGGCATCGAGGCGCGGCACGTCGACGAGCTGCGCGACGGCCTGGCCAAGGACGTGGGCGCCGGCGTGACGCTGCTCGTGGTGCTCGGCGCCGACGAGGGCGTCGAGACGCTGGTCGAGGCGCTCCGCGCCGAGGCCGGCGTCGACACCGTCGACGCCGAGGCCGCCGACGTGCGCGCCGCCACCGGCGAGGCCGCGGCCGCGCCGGAGCTGTCGGACGCCAAGCTCGTCGAGGCCGCCAGCGAGCTGCGGCTCGTCAAGGACGAGCTCGAGGTCGAGCACATGCGCGAGGCCGTGGCCCGCACGATCGAGGGCTTCGAGGCGGTCGTGCGGAACCTGCCGCGCGCCGTCGCGCACCGCCGCGGCGAGCGCGTCATCGAGACCACCTTCGACGGCCACGCCCGCCTCGAGGGCAACACCGTCGGCTACGAGACGATCGCCGCCGCCGGCGAGCACGCCACCACGCTGCACTGGATCACCAACGACGGCGTCGTGCGCGAGGGCGAGCTGGTGCTGGTGGACGCCGGCGTCGAGGTCGACGCCCTGTACACCGCCGACGTCACGCGCACGCTGCCGGTGACCGGGACGTTCACCGAGACCCAGCGCCGCATCTACACCGCGGTGCTCGACGCCGCCGACGCGGCGTTCGCCGTCGCCGTGCCGGGCAACCGCTTCCGCGACGTGCACGCCGCGGCGATGGAGGTCATCGCGGCGCGCCTCGAGGAGTGGGGCCTGCTGCCCGACGGCGTCACGGCCGAGGTGGCGCTGACCCCGGAGGGCCAGCAGCACCGCCGGTGGATGGTGCACGGCACCTCCCACCACCTGGGCCTCGACGTCCACGACTGCGCCCAGGCCCGCCGGGAGATGTACCAGGACGCCGTGATCAAGCCGGGCATGGTGTTCACCATCGAGCCGGGCCTGTACTTCAAGTCCGACGACCTGGCCGTGCCCGAGGAGTACCGCGGCATCGGCGTGCGCATCGAGGACGACGTGCTGGTCACCGCCGACGGCAACGAGAACCTCTCCGCGGCGCTGCCCCGCCGCCCCGAGGACGTCGAGGCCTGGATGGCGCGCCTGCTGGGCTGAGCCCGGCGGCGCCCTGCGCCCGCAGCACGAGAACGGCGGCCCGTCGCGGGCTTCGGCACCTCAGGGTCCCGAAGCCCGCGGCGGGCCGCCGTCCTGGTCAGGGGCGGGCCGGTGCGGCCGGCGTGCGCCCGCGGACCTCAGTCGCGGGGGCGCGGGTCGTCGTCGACCGGCGGGCGCGGCGCGAGCCGCTGCAGCACCTCGTGGGCACGGCGCCGTTCCGCCACCTCGAGCTCGCCGTCGGGCCGGGGGTCTTCGTGCCGCGGCCCGAGACGGAGCAGGTCGCGCAGGTCGCGATCGACGAGGCCCGCCGCCTCGCCGCGGCGCGCGACGGCGAGGTCGTCGTCGATGTCGTCGAGGACGTCGTCGCGGTCGGCGTCGGTGAGCGCCGAGCAGTCGACGCCGGGCAGGTAGGACCGGCCGCGCATCCCGTGGTCCTCGGCGACGTCGCGCAGGAAGTTGAGCTTCTGGAACGCCGCGCCGAGCCGGGCGGCGGCCGGCGCCAGCCGCTCGTAGGCGGCGTCGTCGCCGTCGACGAAGACGCGCAGGCACATGAGGCCCACCACCTCCGCCGACCCGTGCACGTAGTCCCGGTAGCTCTCCGCGTCGTGCGTCGTCACGCTGAGGTCGGCGCGCATGGACCGGAAGAACGGCTCGACGAGCGAGCGGTCGATCCCGGACCGGCGAGCCGTGACGGCGAACGCGTGCACCACGAGGTTGGCGCTGCGGCCGGTGCGCAGGGCGGCGTACGTCTCGGCCTCGAGGGCGTCGAGCGCCGCGCCCCGGTCGCCGTCGGCCCACCCGCCGTCCGGCTCGTCGACGATCTCGTCGGCCACGCGCACCAGGGCGTAGACGTTGCGCACGTGCGTGCGCACGGGCTCGGCGAGCAGGCGGCACGCCCAGCCGAACGACGTCGAGTACCCGCGGATGACGGCCGCGGCGCTGGCGCTGGCCACGCGGTCGTACGTCGTCGCGGCCGGGCGCCCCGCGCGCGGGGCGACGAGCGTCATGCGGCCCGCCTCGTGTCGGCCGCCACGGTGTCGGCCCACTCCGCGAGGACCGGGGCCACCGGCAGGTGCGCCACGGCCTCGCGCCCCTCGCGCACCAGGTCGGCGACGAGGTCCTCGACGTACTGGCGCGCCCCGCACGTGACCAGGACGTCGCGCACGTGCTGCACCGCGCCGTCGCCGACGGTCGGGTCGCCCATCAGGGGCGCGATCTCGGGCCAGGCGGGCGTGGAGCGCGCGTAGGCCACGAGCGGGGTCCACTTGCCCCCGCGCAGGTCGGACGCGGGGTCCTTGCCCGTGCCGCCGTGGTCCGCGTAGAGCTCGTCGAGGTCGTCGCGCAGCTGGTAGGCCAGCCCGACGTGCGCGCCGTACCGGGCCAGCGCGTCCACCACGCCCTCCGGCGCCTCCGCCAGGATCGCGGCGAGCTCGAGCGGCAGCTGGAACGAGTAGACCGCCGTCTTGTGCTCGGCCGTGCGCAGCGACTCGGCGACGTCGTGCCGCCCGCCGAGGGCGAGCCGGGCGTCGGTCAGCTCGCCGGCCACGGTGACGCACAGCGCGCGGTCCAGCGTCTCCAGCAGCCGGTAGACGACGGCGGGCTCGGCACCGCACAGGGCCACGGTCCGCACCGCGCCCGCGAGGGCCAGGTCCCCGACGAGGATCCCCGCGGCGTCGCCGTACCGCGCCGCGCGGCGGGGGTCGGCGCCGCCGGCCCGGGCCCGGGCGGCGAACGTGGCGGCCACGTTCGGCCGGCCGCGCCGGAGGGTGTCGCCGTCGACGACGTCGTCGTGCGTGATCAGCGCCGTGTGCAGCAGCTCGACGCCGGCCCCGACCTCCGCCGCGATCTCCGGCTCCGTGCCGCCGAGCGCCTCGTAGACGGTCGTCAGCAGGTGGGGGCGCACGCGCTTGCCGCCGGCGGCGGCGTCGTCGAGCGCGTCCCAGAGCGCCTCGTGGTCCGCGGTCCCGTCGGGCGTGCGCCCCGTCGCGAGCGCGCGCGCCAGGGCCTCCTCCGACTGCTCCTCGGCCACGGGCGTCACGGGCGTCCCCGGCGTCCCGGGCGTCACGTCCGTCATCGTGTCCTCGTCCCTGCGAAGGGCCACGCCGGACCGGCTCCGCCGCTGCTCTCGTCCTCATGGCCGAGCCCCACGAGCTCGGCCACCTGCTCGACCATCCACGGGCTGAGCGCCCAGGGGGCGACCGCGACCGCGCGCACGAGGTCGGTGGCCTCCACCCAGCGGTGGTCCATGAGCTCGTCCGGGTTCGGCCGGACCTCGCCGTCGAGCCGGGCCGCGAACACCGGGCACAGCTCGTTCTCCACGACGCCGCCCGGGTCGACGGCGCGGTAGCGGAACCGGGGCAGCAGGCACGTCAGCCCGGTGACGCGCGTGCCCAGCTCGTGCTCGGCGTACCGGTGCACGGCGTCCTCGACCGCCTCGCCCGGCCGCGGGTGCCCGCAGAAGGAGTTGGTCCACACCCCGGGCCAGGTCCGCTTGGCCAGCGCCCGGCGGGTCACCAGGACGCGGCCGCGGTCGTCGTGCAGGTAGCACGAGAAGGCCAGGTGGAGCGGGGTGTCCGTGTCGTGCACGGTGGCGCGCGGCGCGGTCCCGACTGGGGCTCCCCCGTCGGAGAGCAGGACGACGGCGTCGGTGCTGTCAGCGGTCTGCGTCACTGCGAAGTACTCCTCGGGCCGGGCTCGTTCAAGCCTCTCCCGCCACGCCCCGTCCCGCACCTCGACAGGACTTGCCCGCGCGGACGCCTCCGCTGGTCAGCCCCGCGCCAGCCCGGCCGCGCCGGCCGCGGTGGCGAGGTCGGCGACGAGGGCCTCGAACGCCTCGTCCCAGCCGCCCTTCCCGCGCAGGCGCAGCAGCGCCGAGGGGTGCGTGGTGACCACGACGGCGGCCGGCCCGGCGCCCAGGTCCGTGCCGTCGTCGAGCACCTGCCCGCGCACCTTCGTCACCTGGACCGCCCTGCCGAGCACCGCGCGGGCCGCGGTGGCGCCGAGCGCCACGACGACGCGCGGGCGCACCACCGCGAGCTCGGCCTGCAGCCAGGGCAGGCACGCGCGCACGTGCGCGACGTCGGGCGTCTTGTGGATGCGCCGCCTGCCGCGCTCCTCGAAGCGGAAGTGCTTGACGGCGTTGGTGACGTAGACGGCGTCGGGCTCGACCCCGGCGGCGGCCAGGGCGTCGTGCAGCACCCGGCCGGCGGGGCCGACGAACGGCTCGCCCTCCTGGTCCTCCTTGTCGCCGGGCTGCTCACCGACGAGCACCAGCGGCGCGTCGGCGGGGCCGTCGGAGAACACCACCTGCGTGGCGGGCGCCCACAGCTCGCAGCCGCGGCACGCGTGCGCCGCCCCGGCCAGGGCGGGCACGTCGGCGTGCTCCGGCACCCACTCCTGCGCGCCGGGCCGCTCGGGTGCCGGGGTCCTCGTCGTCGTCACGCCGCCTCCTGAGGGTCTCGCCGGGTCCGCGCACGCGCGCCGTCGGGCCCAGCCCACCAGGGAGCCGGCCCGTTCGCCGCCGGTAGGCTCGGCCGCATGGGGTGGAGCTTTGGTCGTCGTCGGCCCGTCACGTACCTGCTCGGCGAGCCCGTCGACCCGTACCCCGCGCAGGCGCCGGAGGCCCGGCGCGGGCGCGTCCTACGGATCACCGAGATCGGCGAGCCGGTGCTGCACACGCCGGCGCGCGAGGTCACCGACTTCTCGACGCCGGAGCTGGCCCGCCTGGTCGACGACATGTTCGCGACGATGGAGGTGGCCGAGGGCGTCGGCCTCGCGGCGCCGCAGGTCGGCGTCGGGCTGCGCGTGTTCGTCTACGACCTCACGGACGAGCGCGGCGACCGGCACGTGGGCCACGTGGTCAACCCGGTCCTGGAGATGGACCTCGAGTCCGACCTGGAGACCGAGGACGAGGGCTGTCTGTCGGTGCCGGGCGCCTACGAGCCGCTCGCGCGGCCGAGCGTGGCGACGGTGCGGGGCGTGGACCAGCACGGGGCGCCGGTGCAGCTCGAGGCGGTCGGCTTCCTGGCCCGCTGCTTCATCCACGAGTCGCAGCACCTCGACGGCACGCTGTACTGGGACCACCTGGCGCCCGAGCAGCAGGCCGACGCCCTGCGCCAGCGCGACGAGGAGCGCCCGCACGTGCTCGCCGCGCGCCACGAGATCGCCGTCGAGCTCGGCAAGAAGCCGGCCGACTACCCGGACGAGCCGGCCGGCGGCCGCTGAGCCCCGGCGGGCCGCTGAGCCCCGGCGCGGAGCCCGGGCGCCGTCAGGCCCGGCCGAGGTCGCGCAGCCAGCCGGCGACGACGTCGGCGACCTCGGCGTCACGGCCCCGCAGGTCGTGGGCGCCGGGCAGCGTCACCCGCGTGACCGGCCCGGGGATCACGTCGGTGTGCTCGGCAAGCTCCTCGGGGGTGCCGAACGGGTCCCGGTCGCCCGACACGAGGAGCACCGGCACCCGCAGGTCGCCGAGGTGCTCGACCCGCAGCCGCTCTGGCCTGCCCGGCGGGTGCAGCGGGTAGCTCAGGAGCACCAGCCCGGCCGCGGGCAGGCCCTGGGCCACCGCCATGGAGCACATGCGGCCGCCGTAGGACCGGCCGCCGAGCACCAGGCGCTCGGTGCCCACGCCGAGCGTTGCGGCGAACCGTGCCGCCTCCTGCTCGAGGTGGGCGATCGCGACGGGCGGCCGGTCCGGCACCCGCTTGCCGGCGGTCCGGTACGGGAAGTCGAGACGCTCGGTCGGCAGGGGAGCGACGGCCGCCTCGACCGCCACGAGGGTGTGGTGGTCGCGGCCGGCGCCGGCGCCGGGCGTGAGGACGAGGCCGGCGGGGGAGCCGGCGGGGGAGCCGGCAGGAGTTCGGGTCGGGGAGCCGGCTCGGGGCAGGGCTGCGGGCATGCGCCCAGTGTGCCGTCGACGGCGGCGCGGCCGGGGCGGCACCGACGCGGCCGATGCTGACACGCGAGTGTGTGAACGCTCACATCTGGCCCGCCGTGGCGCTGTGGCGCCTTTTACATCGATTACCTTGGGCCCGTTGCACAACATCGTGCCTCGCCTTCCACACCGTGGTGGGGCCTCCCGACGAGGGGAAGATGACCGATGACGGACCAGATCGGTGCCAACCCGATCGTGCTCCAGCGCGCCGACCCGTGCGTGCTGCGCCACGACGGGCAGTACTACTTCACGGGCTCCTACCCGCTCTACGACCGCATCGTCCTGCGGCGTGCCGAGCGGCTCGAGGACCTCCAGGCGGCGCCGGAGGTGACCATCTGGCGCCGGCACGAGTCGGGGCCGCAGTCCCACCTGATCTGGGCCCCGGAGATCCACCGGGTCGACGGGAAGTGGTACGTGTACTTCGCCGCCGCGCCCGACGACGCCGTCACGGCGGACGTGCCCGGCTCGGACGACACGTTCAACCACCGGGTCTTCGTCCTGGAGTGCGCGGACGCCGACCCGCTGACCGGCACCTGGGTGGAGCGCGGCCAGGTCGACACCGGCTGGGAGTCCTTCGCTCTCGACGCCACCAGCTTCGTGCGCGACGGCGTGCAGTACCTCGTGTGGGCGCAGCAGGACGCGGCGGTCAAGGGGCACTCCAACCTCTACATCGCCCGGATGGCGAGCCCGTGGACGCTGGCCACGCCGGCCGTGCTGCTCACCCGGCCCGAGTACGACTGGGAGACCCAGGGCTTCTGGGTCAACGAGGGGCCGTCGGTGCTGCAGCGCGACGGCCGGCTCTACCTGACCTACTCCGGGTCGGCCACCGGCATCGAGTACGCCATGGGCCTGCTCACGGCCGACGCCGACGCCGACCTGCTCGACCCGGCGTCGTGGTCCAAGAGCCCCGAGCCGGTCTTCGTCAGCGACCCGGCCGCCGGCCAGTACGGCCCCGGCCACAACTCGTTCACCGAGTCGCCGGACGGCGACGTCGTCCTCGTCTTCCACTCGCGCACCTACACCGAGATCACCGGCGACCCGCTGTACGACCCCAACCGCCACGCCTGCGCGCAGGTCCTGCCGTTCGACGCCGACGGCCGCCCGGTGTGGGGCACGCCCCTGGCGAACACCCGACCCACCCCCACCTCGACCGAGGTGCTCGACCCGTCTGGACGGTTCTGATGAGCGACGCCGCTCCCGCCACCACGCCTGTCACCGCGCCGAGCGCCCGGTCGTCGCTGACCAAGGGCTCCTTCTGGAACTACGGCGGCCTGTTCTTCTTCTACTTCGCGATCTGGCAGCTGGCCTTCACGTTCCTGCCGCGCTGGCTGGAGACCGAGGCGGGCATGGGCTCGGGCGCCCGCGGCCTCGTCAGCTCCGTCATGGCCCTCACCGCGTTCTGCCTGCAGCCGTTCTACGGCTACATCCAGGACCGCCTGGGCCTGCGCAAGCACCTCTTTGCGTTCGTCGTGCTGATGGGCGCGCTCACCGGACCGTTCTTCGCCTTCGTGTTCGTCCCGGTCGCGCAGGCCAACGAGTACCTCGGCGCCGTCGTCGGCGGCATCTTCCTGTCGCTGTCGCTCAACGCCGGCGTCGGCATCGTCGAGGCGTTCAACGAGCGCAGCTCGCGCGCCCTCGGCTTCGAGTACGGCCACGTGCGCCTGTTCGGCTCGGTCGCGGGCGCCCTGGCCTCCCTGGTCGGCGGCTTCATCTGGGCTTCCGACCCGGACAACGTCTGGTGGGCCGGCTCCTTCTCGGCGGTCGTGCTCGGCGTGCTGCTCCTCGTCGCGCGCACCCCGCGGACGCCGCAGGCCGCCGGCGCCGACGCGACGGCGGCGGCCGAGGAGGCCCGGTCGCGCGTCAGCATGGCGACGGTGAAGCAGCTGCTGACGAACCGGTCGTTCGTCGGGTTCATGGTGCTGATGTTCGGCACCGCGGCCCTCTACGACGTCTTCGACCAGCAGTTCCCGAACTACTTCGCCCGCTTCGTCACCGGCGACATCGACCCGCAGGTGCTCTTCTCGCGGATCGTGTTCGTCCAGATCCTCGCCGAGGCGCTCATCATGGTGGTGACGCCGTTCATCATCAACCGGATCGGCGCGAAGAACGGCCTGATGATCTTCGGGGCGATCCTCGTCGTGCGCGTGCTGGGCTCGGCCCTGTTCACCGACACCAGCATGCTGATCCTGTGGCGCCTGCTGGCCGCCGTCGAGATGCCGTTCATGCTCATCTCGGTGATGAAGTACATCACCCGGATGTTCGACGTCCGCATCTCCGCGACGGCCTACATGATCGGCTTCAACATGGCCAAGCAGGTGGGCATCGTCGTGTTCTCGGCGGTGTTCGGCTTCGCCTACGACGCCATCGGCTTCGGCAACACGTACCTGATCATGACCGTGGTCATCGTCGCGGTCACCGTCGCTGCCGCGCTGATCATGCGCGACGACCGCCGCCACGCCCTGCCGGGCACGGACGGGGCCGGCGGCTCCGGCGGCGCGGACGGGACCGGGGGCTCCGGCGGGCCGGCGCGCGACGACGTGCCCGTCGCGTCGGCGGACCCGGTGGTCAGCGGGCGCTGAGCCTCCCGCCGGCCCTGCCGGCCGTGTGCCTGCCGGCCGTGTGCCGGCCCGACCGTGCCCGGTCGCGGTGGTCCGTCAGCGGACCACCGTGACCGGGCACGCGGCGTACTCCAGCACCTGCCGGCTCGTGGAGCCCAGCAGGAGCCGGTCGAAGCCGCCCATCCCGCGGGCGCCCACCACGACGCGGCCGGCCGTCACGGACCTCTCGACCAGCGCCTTGGCCGCCGGGGCGTGCACGACGGTGCGGACCAGGTGGTCGGCCGGCAGGCTCACGCCGGTCTTCGCCAGCGCCCGGTCGACCACCTCGTCGAGGCGCGCGGCGGCGAACTTCTCGTACTCGTCGATCGGCGGCGCGTACCCCCACGACCCGGGCAGCGGCGCCAGCGTGGTGATCTGCCAGGCGAACACCGCCTCGAGCACGGTGCCCACCGTCCCGGCCACCTCGAGGCCGTGGCACAGGGCGGCGGCGCTCGCGTGCGAGGTGTCGACGCCGACGACGATGCGGCCCGGCCGGTCGGGGAACGCCGTCTTCTCCTCCGGCGGGCGCGGCACGTCCTTGCGGACCACCGTCACGGGCACCTTGGCCCGCTCGACCACCTCGGACGACACCGAGCCGAGCACCAGCCGGCCGATCCGCCCGCGCCGCCGCCGGCCGAGCACCAGCATCTCGGCGTCGGCCGCCGCCTCCAGGAGGGCGTCGGTCGCGGCGCCCTCGGCCAGCTCGACGGAGACCTCGACGTCGCGGCCCGTGCGTGCGCGGCCCCTGTCGATCATGTCCAGCACCTGCCGGTGGCGCTGCTCGACATCGTGGTCGTGCTCGGCCTGGGGCACGCCGCGGCGGCCCGGCCAGACGTGCACGGCCACGACCGAGAGGCCCCGCCAGCCCGCCTCGCGCAGCGCCCAGTCGAGGGCCTCGTCCGCCTCCGCCGAGCCGCTCGCACCCACCACGACGCCGCGCATCGGAACCACGTCCCTTCGTCGCCCGGCGCCTCGCCGCGGCCGGGCACGCCGTCGGTCCTCCTCGCAGCATAGGGACGGGCGCACCTGCCCGCCCGGCGGTCGCCGTGCGCGCTTCCCGGGCCGGCTCCCCGGCGTCGGCGTCAGGCCGCGCCGTCAGCCGCCGTCAGCCGCCGTCGGGCCGGGCTGTCAGCCGCTGTCGGCCGCGCCGTCAGGCCGGGCCGCGGCCCGCGTCGCCCCGCTCGCTCCCGCCCCGCTCGCTCTCGCCGGGCAGCAGCGTCCGGACGGGGCGCGTCACGACGTCGACGCGGTCGACCAGGTCGACCGGACCGGTCACCACCAGCGCCCGGTCGGCCACGGGCACGTAGACCGCGACGACGTCGCGCACCGCCACCCGCGTGCACGGCGCGAGCGAGCCGTCGACGACGAACGTGCCCTCCTCGAGCGGCACCTCGTCCACCGCCTCGACGATCGCGCGCATCGCGCTGCGGTAGTCGGCGTAGTCCTCGGCGAAGTCCGTCACGTCGCCGGCGTCGTCCGGCTCCGTGCCCGGTCCGGTGCCCGGTGCCGTGCCCGGTCCCGTGCCCCGTGGCGCGCCGGCGGGCGGCTCGACCGGGGCGCGCAGGTCGGCGTGCAGGGGCGCGGCGAGCGCCCCGCTGCACGCGGCGCGCACGACGTCGTCCACCAGCTCCGGCGGGCACGGCTCGTGCAGCGTCTCCACCTCGAGCGACTCGCCGGCGAACGTGCGGTAGGCCCGCAGGAACCGCTCCGCCGTCGGGTCGTCCCGGTGGTCGGTGCCGGTGACCGTCTCCTCCTCGAGGTCCAGCCCCCAGGTGAGCGGGTCGTCCACCTCGCCGACCACGCCCGAGGAGCGCGCGAAGCGCGCGACGAGCTGCTCCCACGACCGGTGCTGCGGGTCGTCGTCCTTCGCCATGGGACCTCCCCCTTCCGGCCGTCCTGCCCGCCCGTCGGGCCGGGCATGCCACGAGCCTGCCCGCACCCGCCGGGCCCGGCAATCAGACGCGCCGTCACGCCCCTGGCGAACACGGGCAGAACTCGGCCACCCCGCTGGTTGGCAACGCATAGAGTCGTAGCGGTCAGGCTGTCGTCGCCGTGTGGCCACCGAGAGGCCACGGGAACCCGGCGGGGTGCAGGTACGCCGCTCGTGAGGGAGCAGCACATGTTCGAACGTTTCACGGACCGAGCCCGTCGGGTCGTCGTCCTCGCCCAGGAAGAGGCGAGGATGCTCAACCACAACTACATCGGCACGGAGCACATCCTCCTCGGCCTCATCCACGAGGGCGAGGGCGTGGCCGCCAAGGCGCTGGAGTCGCTGGGCATCTCGCTCGACGGCGTGCGCACGCAGGTCACCGAGATCATCGGCGAGGGCCAGCAGGCCCCGAGCGGGCACATCCCGTTCACGCCGCGTGCCAAGAAGGTGCTGGAGCTGTCGCTGCGCGAGGCGCTGCAGCTCGGCCACAACTACATCGGCACGGAGCACATCCTCCTCGGCCTCATCCGCGAGGGTGAGGGCGTGGCCGCGCAGGTGCTCACCAAGATGGGCGCCGACCTCAACAAGGTGCGTCAGCAGGTCATCCAGCTGCTGAGCGGCTACCAGGGCAAGGAGCCCGTGTCCGCCGGCGGCCCGCAGGAGGGCCAGCCGTCCGGCTCGGCCGTCCTGGACCAGTTCGGCCGCAACCTGACGCAGGCCGCGCGCGAGGGCAAGCTGGACCCGGTCATCGGCCGCTCGACGGAGATCGAGCGCGTCATGCAGGTCCTGTCCCGCCGCACCAAGAACAACCCGGTGCTGATCGGCGAGCCCGGCGTCGGCAAGACGGCGGTCGTCGAGGGCCTCGCCCAGGACATCGTCCGCGGCGACGTGCCGGAGACGCTCAAGGACAAGCAGCTGTACACGCTGGACCTGGGCGCCCTGGTGGCCGGCTCGCGCTACCGCGGTGACTTCGAGGAGCGCCTGAAGAAGGTACTCAAGGAGATCCGCACCCGCGGCGACATCATCCTGTTCATCGACGAGATCCACACCCTCGTCGGGGCGGGCGCCGCCGAGGGCGCGATCGACGCCGCCAGCATCCTCAAGCCGATGCTGGCCCGCGGCGAGCTGCAGACCATTGGTGCCACCACGCTCGACGAGTACCGCAAGTACGTCGAGAAGGACCCGGCCCTGGAGCGCCGCTTCCAGCCGATCCAGGTGGCCGAGCCGTCGCTGCAGCACGCCATCGAGATCCTCAAGGGCCTGCGCGACAAGTACGAGGCGCACCACCGCGTGTCCATCACGGACAGCGCGCTGGTCTCCGCCGCGACGCTCGCCGACCGGTACATCAACGACCGGTACCTGCCGGACAAGGCGATCGACCTGATCGACGAGGCCGGCGCGCGCCTGCGCATCCGTCGCATGACGGCTCCGCCGGAGCTCAAGGTGCTGGACGAGGAGATCGCCGAGGCGCGCCGCGAGAAGGAGTCCGCGATCGACGAGCAGGACTTCGAGAAGGCCGCCGGGCTGCGCGACAAGGAGAAGCAGCTCACCGGCAAGCGCGCCGACATGGAGAAGGCCTGGAAGTCGGGCGACCTCGACACCGTCGCCACGGTGGACGAGGAGCTCGTCGCCGAGGTGCTGGCCATGTCCACGGGCATCCCGGTCGTGAAGCTGACCGAGGAGGAGTCCAGCCGCCTGCTGCACATGGAGCAGGAGCTGCACAAGCGCGTCGTCGGCCAGGAGGCCGCCATCAAGGCGCTGTCCCAGGCCATCCGCCGCACACGGGCCGGCCTCAAGGACCCCAAGCGCCCCGGCGGGTCGTTCATCTTCGCCGGCCCCACCGGCGTCGGCAAGACCGAGCTGGCCAAGGCGCTCGCCGAGTTCCTCTTCGGGGACGAGGACGCGCTGATCCAGCTCGACATGTCGGAGTTCTCGGAGAAGCACACCGTCTCGCGGCTGTTCGGCTCCCCGCCCGGGTACGTCGGCTACGACGAGGGCGGCCAGCTCACCGAGAAGGTGCGCCGCAAGCCGTTCTCCGTCGTCCTGTTCGACGAGGTGGAGAAGGCCCACGCGGACATCTTCAACTCGCTGCTGCAGGTGCTCGAGGACGGCCGCCTCACCGACTCGCAGGGCCGGGTGGTCGACTTCAAGAACACCGTGATCATCATGACCACGAACCTCGGCACCCGGGACATCGCCAAGGGCGTGCCCACGGGCTTCAACGCGACCGGCGACACCACGACGTCGTACTCGCGCATGAAGGCCAAGGTCAACGAGGAGCTCAAGCAGCACTTCCGGCCGGAGTTCCTCAACCGCGTCGACGACGTGGTGGTCTTCCCGCAGCTCACCCAGGAAGAGATCGTGCAGATCGTCGACCTGGAGATCGCCAAGCTGGACCGCCGCCTGCGCGACAAGGACATGGGCCTCGAGCTCACGCAGCCCGCCAAGGTGCTGCTGGCCGAGAAGGGCTACGACCCGGTGCTCGGCGCCCGCCCGCTCAAGCGAGCGATCCAGCGGGAGATCGAGGACGTCCTGTCCGAGAAGATCCTGTTCGGCGAGCTCAAGCCGGGCGAGGTCGTGGTCGTCGACGGCCAGGGCGAGGGCATCCTCGGGGAGTTCACCTTCCGCGGCGAGCACAAGGCCGACCGCCCGGCCGAGCCGGTCACCGTCGGCGCCGCGGCGGCGCCCGACGTGCCGCGCTCGACGGGCAGCGACCTGCCGCCGACCGGCGGGCTGAGCGCCCAGGCCGGCTGATCCCGGTCCGCTGACGGTCCCGGCGGCGTCCGCGCCGCCGCACGCGAAGGGCCCCGGTCTCCGCACGGAGACCGGGGCCCTTCGCCGTCCCGCCGGGACGGCGAGGTGTCCCGCCGAGATAGAGAGCTCTCTCGCCGAGATAGAGAGCGCGGCCGCCGAGATAGAGAGGTCCGCCGCCGAGATAGAGAGGTAGCCCCGCGAGATAGAGAGGTCCCTCTCTATCTCGCGGGGGAGGGTCTCTACTTCGCGGGGGAGGGTCTCTACTTCGCGGAGAGGGGTCTCTATCTCGGCGAGAGCGGGCGGTGATCCCGCGTCAGCGGGCGGGGAGGGCCAGGTGGGCCCGCACCGCGTCGGCGAGCTTGGCGACGTCGTCGACGACGGCGACGGCGCCCGCCGCCGCGAGCTCGCCCGGCGCGGCGTACCCCCACGACACGCCCAGGCAGTCGATCCCGTGCGCGGCGGCGCCGTGCACGTCGTGCTCGCGGTCGCCGACCATGACCATGGGGGCGTCGCCCGCCGTGCGCCCCAGCGTGGCCAGGGCCGCGGCGATGACGTCGGCCTTGGTGGACGACTCGTCGAGCGGTGCGCCGAAGACGCCGTCCACCAGCTCGGCGAGGCCGAACCGCTCGGTGATCGGCTTGGCGAACACCTCGGGCTTCGAGGTGGCCACGGCCAGGACGCACCCGGCCGCGCGCAGCTCGCGCAGCACCTCCGGGACGCCGTCGAACACGCTGTTCTCCCACATGCCCGACTCGGCGAAGCGCGCGCGGTAGGCAGCGATCGCCTCCTGCACGCGCTCGGCCGGCACGCCGTGGCGCGGGAACGAGTCGGTGATCGGCGGGCCGACGAACGAGCGCAGCGTCGCGGCGTCGGGCACCGGCAGGCCCAGCGAGGTGTACGCGTGCGCCACCGACGCCGTGATGCCGGGCGCCGAGTCGGTCAGCGTGCCGTCGAGGTCCAGGAGCACCAGGGGAGCGGGGGAGGTCATACCGGCAGGCTACGTGCTGCGCGCCGCCCGTCCGGACGGGCGGCGCGCAGCACGCAGCCGTGCGGTCACAGCGACCGGGCGTGCTCCACGAGCTTGTCGAAGCCGGCGTCGAGGGCGGCGTCGACGACCTGCGCCTCGGGGTGCGCGTCGTACCAGGCGATCTGCTCGACGGCGCCCTCGGCGTAGGTGACCGTGGTGCGGAACTCCGGCACCAGCGCCTCGAGCTTCGAGGTGTCGAAGGTCATCGAGTGGGCCTTGTCGCCCAGCAGCCCCGGCCCGACGTCGGGCAGCACGCGCGCGATCGTCTCGCTGGCCACGTGCACGAGCTCCGGCTCGTCGACGCCGGCCGCCGCGGCGAGCCAGCGGTACACCTGGTCCCACGTGGGCGCGTGCGACCCGGTGATGTGGAAGCTGTCGCCGACGGCCAGCGGGTGGCCGAGCAGGCCGACGAACCCGACGGCGAAGTCCTCGGTGTGCGTCAGCGTCCACTGCGTCGTGCCGTCGCCGTGCACGACGACGGGCCGCCCGGCGCGCAGCCGCGCGACGTCGGTCCACCCGCCGGTGGTGGGGATCAGCGTGCGGTCGTAGGTGTGCGACGGCCGCACGATGGTCATCGGGAAGCCGTTCTCGCGCGAGGCCCGCACCAGCACGTCCTCGCAGGCGATCTTGTCGCGCGAGTACTGCCAGAACGGGTTGACCAGCGGCGTGGACTCGGTGACCGGCACCCGGGCCGGCGGCGTCTGGTACGCCGACGCGGAGCTGATGAACACGTACTGGCCGGTGCGGCCGGTGAAGCGCAGGACGTCGCGCGAGACGTGGTCGGGCGTGAAGGCGCGGAACTGCGCGACGACGTCGAACTCCCGTCCGGCCAGGGCCGCGTCGACGGCGTCGTGGTCCGTGGCGTCCGCGACGAGCGTCTCGACGTCGTCGGGCAGCGGGCGCTGGCTGGAGCGGCCGCGGTTGAGCAGGGTGACGCGGTGGCCGAGCGCGACGGCGCGCGCGACGCTCGCGTGGCTGATGATGCCGCTGCCGCCGATGAACAGGATCGACTGGGGGCTCCGTGTGGTCATGGTGCCCATCGTGGCCCGCCGCACGGTCCCGCGCCCGGCGTCGCGGTCCGCACCGCGTGTCATGCCCCGGGCGGGGCCGTCGACTCCCGGACCACGAGCTCGGTGGCGAGGTTGACGCGCAGGGTGGCCGGGGTGCGGCCGTCCACGAGGTCGAGCAGCATCGACGTGGCCAGCGCACCCATGTCGGCCAGCGGCTGGCGCACCGTGGTCAGGCGCGGGGCGGTCCACTCGACGATCGGCAGGTCGTCGTAGCCGACCACCGAGAGGTCGCCGGGCACGCCCAGGCCCAGCTCGCGGGCCGCGCGCAGGACGCCGAGCGCCTGCAGGTCCGAGCCGGCGAAGACGGCGGTGGGGCGGTCCGGGCCCCGCAGCAGGTCGAGCGCCTGCGCGTAGCCGACCTCCTGCGTGAAGTCACCTTCGCGCACGAGCGCCGGGTCGAGCGGCACGCCGGCCTCGGCGTGGGCGCTGCGGAACCCGTCCATGCGGGCGCGCGAGCACAGCATGTCGGACGGGCCGCTGATGGCGGCGACCCGCCGGTGCCCGAGCTGGAGCAGGTGCCGGGCGGCGGCCAGGCCGCCGGCCCAGTTGTCGGAGCCGACGGTCGGCACGTCGGCGGGCGGCTCGCCGTCCGTGTCGATCACGACGACGGGGATCGACCGGCTCACGAGCCGGTGCTGCTGGGCCGGGTCGAGCTGCGCCGCCACGAGCAGCACGCCGAGCGGCGGCCGGGCGAGCGTCGTCTCCAGCCACGTGCGCGGCGGGCGGTGCGAGCCGGACAGGTCCGAGAGGATCACGCTCGTGCCACGCCGGGCGGCGGCGGCCTCGACCCCGCGGATGATCTCCATGGACCACATCGACCCGAGCTCGTGGAACGCGAGGTCCACCAGGCCGGTGCCGGCGGGCCGGCGCGACGGCCGGCGCCGGTAGCGGTGCCGCCGCAGCGCCTCCTCGACGCGCGCACGGGTGGTCGGCGCGACGTCGGCCCGGCCGTTGAGCACCTTGGAGACGGTGGGCACCGAGACGCCGAGCTCGCGGGCGATCGCGGCGATCGTCGGGACGCCCGGTCCGGAGCGCTCCGATGCCTCCGGCGGCGTGCCCGCGGAGGCGGGGGGCTCGTCGGCGATCTCCGCGGTGGTCTGCGACGTCATCGTTGCTGTCCGGGGTCGGCGGGGTGTCATGGCGCCTCAGGAGGCACCGCAACTTTCGATGCCTTGACCGTACTCCGCGCGCTGCTGCGGCGCGAGCACCGACCGCACGACGCTCCAACCGTGGGCCATGGCCCTTCAGACTGTGACCATTTCGTGACCGAAAACGTTCGCATTGGCGGTTGACCCCTCGAAGCGGGCCCCATACGGTCCTGGTAGCAATCGGCACAGAGGCCGAAACTTTCGGAACACACGACGACGTGGGGTCCTTTCCCGGCGTCGTCGCTCGAGAGGACGACGATGTCACTGAGGACCGCTGCGCCTCCCGTCCCGCTGGGGCAGCCCGACGTCGCCACGCCCGCTCGGCCGCGGCCCGGCCGGCGCGAGGGCTGGGCGCGCGCGCTGCGCAAGGACTGGCGGTTGTACAGCCTCGCGGTGCTCCCGCTGCTGTTCTTCCTGATCTTCAAGTACGTGCCGATGGCGGGCGCGGTCATCGCGTTCCGCCGCTTCCAGCCGGGTGGCTCGATCTTCGGCGAGGAGTGGGTCGGGCTCTACTACGTCGAGCGGTTCATCCAGGACCCGAAGTTCTGGGACACGTTCGCGAACACGGCGATCATCGGCGGCCTGACGCTCGTCGTGGTGTTCCCGCTGCCGGTCGTGCTGGCCCTCATGCTCAACGAGGTGCGGGTGCGGTGGTTCAAGAAGGCCGTGCAGACGGTCAGCTACCTGCCGCACTTCATGTCCGTGGTCATCGTGGCGGGCTTCGTCTTCGAGCTCACGTCGCTCGACGGCACCGTCAACAAGATCGTCGAGGCCCTCGGCGGCGACCCGGTGTCGTTCATGCAGCGGGCCGAGTGGTTCCGCACGATCTACGTCTCCTCGGAGGTCTGGCAGACCGTCGGGTGGGGCACGATCCTCTACCTCGCGGCGCTCACGACAATCGACGAGCAGCTCTACGAGGCCTCCCGGATCGACGGCGCCAACCGGTGGAAGCAGACGTGGCACATCACGCTGCCGGGCATCCGCCCGACCATGATGGTCCTGCTGATCCTCAACATCGGGCAGTTCATGGCGGTCGGGTTCGAGAAGGTCTTCCTCCTCTACAACCCGCTGACCTACCCCACCGCGGACGTGCTGTCCACCTACGTCTACCGCGTCGGCCTGACGTCCGGGCAGCTGAGCTACGCCACCGCGATCGGCCTCTTCGAGGCGCTCATCGGCCTCGTCCTCGTCTTTGCCGCCAACGCGATCTCGCGCCGGATCACCGGGAGCTCCCTGTGGTGAACGAAGTCCTCGACCCCGTCAGCACCAGCCCCGACCTCGCCGCGGTGCGTGGCAGCACCACTCGCGTCAAGGAGACCACCGGTTACCGGGTCTTCACCGTGATCAACACGGTCGCGCTGACCCTGGTGGGTCTGCTGACCCTGTACCCGTTCCTCAACCTGGCCGCCCGCGCGTTCAGCTCGGAGGCCGCCATCCGGGCCGGCGACGTCATCGCCTGGCCGGTCGGGTTCAACCTCACGACCTTCAACTCGGTGGTCTCCCAGGACATGTTCTGGGTCAACTACCGCAACACCGTCGTCTACACCGCGGTGGCCACCGCCATCGCCATGGCGCTGACGACGACGTTCGCCTACGTGCTGTCCAAGCGGCACCTCAAGGGCCGCGCCGCGCTGATCGGCATCGCCGTCTTCACGATGTTCTTCTCCGGCGGCCTCATCCCGAACTACATCCTCGTCAGCGAGCTCGGGATGAAGAACACCATCTGGTCGATCGTGCTGCCGCAGGCGATCAGCGTCTTCAACCTGCTGGTGATGAAGTCGTTCTTCGAGAACTTCCCCACGGAGCTGGAGGAGGCCGCCGCGATCGACGGCCTGTCCACCTACGGGATCTTCTTCCGGATCGTGCTGCCGCTCAGCAAGGCCGTCATCGCGACGATGGTGCTCTTCTACGCGGTCGCGTTCTGGAACTCCTGGTTCCCGGCGTTCCTCTACATGGACAATCCGGACCTGTACCCGGTGACCGTGTTCCTGCGGAACATCATCGCCGGCGCCACGGGGACCGGCGAAGCCCTGAGCGCCGAGTCCGTGCAGATCGGCGCCAACGTGAAGTCCGTGACGATGCTGCTCACGGTGCTGCCGATCGTGTGCCTGTACCCCTTCATCCAGAAGTACTTCGTGTCCGGCGTGATGCTCGGCTCCGTCAAGGGCTGACCCGCCGCCACCCCGCTCGTCCCCACCCCTCGTCCCACCCCTCTCGCACCGCCGCGGGCGTCGACGCCGACGCCCGCCCGTCCCGAACGCCGTCGTTTACCGGAGGAAACCATGAGGATCACCCGCTCGAAGGCCGTCGCGGCGACCGCCGCCGCCGCGCTGGTCGCCACGCTCGCGGCATGCTCGTCGGGAGGGGGTGAGGACGGCGGGGAGCCCGCCGCCGACCTGTCCGGCAAGTCGACGGGCGCGATGGAGGACTACGACGTCGGCACGTCGTTCAAGGCGACCGAGCCGCTGACGTTCGGGCTGATGTACCGCGACCACCCGAACTACCCGTTCCAGGCGGACTGGTCGGTCTTCCAGCACCTCAAGGAGGACCGCAACGTCTCCTTCGAGTTCCAGTCGGTGCCGCTGGCGGACTGGCAGCAGAAGCGCTCGCTGCTCATCAGCTCGGGCGAGGCGGCGGACATCATCCCCTCCACGTACGTGGCGGACGTCGAGACGCTCACCTCCGGTGGCGCGCTGCTGCCCGTCTCCGACTACCTCGACTACCTGCCCAACTTCATGGACAAGGTCGAGAAGTGGGGGCTGCAGGAGGAGCTCGACCGCACGCGCAGCGCGGACGGCAAGTTCTACGTGCTGCCCGGTCTGCTCGAGCAGCCCAAGCCCTCGTACTCCATCGCCATCCGCGCCGACTGGTGGGAGGAGGCAGGGCTCGAGGACCCGAAGACCTGGGACGAGTTCACCGAGCAGCTTGAGATCATCAAGGAGCGCCACCCGGAGCTGGAGTACCCGTACACGGAGCGCTGGAGCATCAACGGCCCCATGGAGGCCACGCTGCAGGCTGCGGCCGGCAACTTCGGCACGGAGGCCGGCTGGGGCTACGGCGACGGCGTCACGTGGACCGGCAGCGAGTACGAGTACACCGGCGCCTCGGAGGGCTACAGGGAGCTCCTCACCTACTTCCACGACCTCGTGGACAAGGGCCTGCTCGACCCCGAGGGCCTGACGCAGGAGGACGACCCCGCGATCGCCAAGCTCACCACCGGCAAGGTGGCCGCGCTCGGCGTCAACGACCAGGAGATCGTGCGCTACCGCACGGGCTTCGAGGAGGCGGGCAACAAGGACGCCGAGATCCGCCAGATCGTGGTGCCTGCGGGCCCGGCCGGGAACATCATGGACGCCACGACGGGCGGCCAGTTCGAGTCCGGCGTCGCCCTGTCGGCCAAGGCTGCCGAGCGCGACGACTTCGTCGCCCTGCTGCAGTTCGTCGACTGGCTGTACTACAGCGACGAGGGCCTCGAGTTCGCCAAGTGGGGCGTCGAGGGCGAGACCTACACCAAGGACGCCTCCGGCACCCGCACCCTCGCCGACGACGTCGACTGGGGCTCGCTGAACCCGGGCGCCCCGAAGCTGCTCAACACCGACTTCGGCTACTACAACGGCGTGTTCTCGCTGGCGCACGGCTCCACCACCGACCTCGTGCAGTCCACCCTGCGCCAGGAGGTCATCGACTTCCACGCCGGGATGAACGAGAAGGAGGTCGCCGAGCAGGGCCCGGGCGTCGCGATGGACGAGATGCAGCGCGAGGAGTCCTCCCTGCTGCAGACCAACCTCGAGGACATCGTCATGACGGCCACCGCGCAGTTCATCCTCGGTGACCGCCCGCTGTCCGAGTGGGACGCCTACGTGGCCGAGCTTGAGGGCGCCGGGATGGACCGGTACGTCGAGCTGGTGAACCAGGCCGCCGGCGTCACCGAGTGACCCCCGGGCCGGGCGCGCGGACCGCGCGCCCGGCCCGGTCGTGCGTCCACCCCGAGCCGCAGACTACCGGCCGCCGCCCCGGCCGACCGACCCGCACCCGCCGCACCCGAGGGAGCCGCCGCCGTGACCGATCCCGCAGCCGTGACCGATCCCGTCGCCGTCGTCGACGGGATCGCCGACCTGCGGCTGACGCCCCGTCGGCACGAGGTCACGCTCAACGGGATCGACCTCGTGGCCGACGAGACGCCGGCGTGGCTCGACGACGCCCGGACCTCGGGGAGGGCCGATGGCTGACGCACCGCAGGCCGGCGCCGCACGCGAGCTGGGCGACGGCGTGCTCGGCCGGGCGGCCGCGTTCGTCTACTGGCACCTGGTCGTCGGCGTCCTGCTGTGCCTGGCCACGGTGCCCTCGGTCGTGCTGCTGATGCTGCTGGGCCGCTCCGCCGGCAACGCGCTGCTCGTGCCGCTGTGCCTGGTGCCCGCCGGACCGGCGCTCGCGGCCGCGCTCTTCGCGCTGCGCGACCGCACCCGCGCCGAGGGCCTCACCCCGGCGCGTTCGTTCCTGCGTGGCTACCGCCTCGACTGGGCTGACGCGCTGCGGGTGTGGACTCCCGCCTGCGTGGCGCTCGGCGTCGTCGCCGGCGGCATCGCGAACGTGGGACCCGCCGGCCTGCCCGGCGCCTACGCGGCCGTGCTCCTCGTCGTCGGCGTGCTGGTGCTGCTGTGGGCGCTCAACGCGCTGACGCTGTCGGCGTTCTTCGGGTTCCGCACCCGCGACACGGTGCGGCTGGCCGCCTACTACCTGGCCCGGCCGCGCGTCACCGTGGGGCTGCTGGCGCTGGTCGTGGTCGCGGTCGGAGTGGTGTGGCTGGCCAGCGAGGCCGTGCTGTGGCTCTTCGCGGTGGTCCTCGTGGGTTTCTGGCGCACCACCGCCCAGCCGATGGTCGACGACGTCACCGCCCGCTTCACCGTCGAGGGCGCCGGCGCTCCCGGCCCGGGCGCCCCGGACCCACAGGACCCGCAGGACCCGCACGACCCGTAGACCCCGACCCGCTGCCCCCTCGTGACAGGAGAACCATGCCCAGCCCCGGCGTCCCCGTGACCTCGAAGATCCTCTACGGCGGCGACTACAACCCCGAGCAGTGGCCGCGCGACGTGTGGGAGGCCGACTACGCGGCCTTCGGCAAGGCCGCGATCGACACGGTGACGCTCGGCGTCTTCGCGTGGTCGTACCTGCAGCCGGACGAGGAGACGTACGACTTCGACCGGCTCGACGCGATCGTGCAGCGCGCGGTCGACGGCGGGAAGCGGGTCGTGCTGGCCACGGCCACCGGCGCGATGCCGCCGTGGCTGGCGCACCGGTACCCCGAGGTGTGCCGGACCGACTTCGAGGGCCGCCGGCACGTGTACGGCCAGCGGCACAACCACTGCCCGAGCTCGCCGGCGTTCCGGCGGCTGTCGGCGGCGCTGGCCGAGCGGATCGCCGAGCGCTACGCCGGCACCCCCGGGCTCGTGGCCTGGCACGTGGGCAACGAGTACGGCGGCGCCTGCTACTGCGACCTGTGCGCCGCGGGGTTCCGCGACTGGCTGCGGGCGCGGTACGGCACGCTCGAGCGGCTCAACGACGCCTGGAACGCCACGTTCTGGTCGCACCTGTTCACCGACTGGGAGCAGGTCGTGCCGCCGAACGCGCTGAGCGAGCACTGGCGCGGGCCCGACCACACCGCCTTCCAGGGCATCACCCTGGACTACCTGCGGTTCATGTCCGAGGCGATGCTCGCGAACTACCGTGACGAGAAGGTGGCCATCCGCCGGCACGACCCCACGACGCCGGTGACGACCAACTTCATGGGCCTGTTCCGCCCGATCGACTACCACCGCTGGGCGGCCGACCTCGACTTCGCGAGCTGGGACAACTACCCGCCCGGTCCCCGCGAGCACGCCCGCATGGCGCTGGCGCACGACCTCATGCGCGGGCTCAAGGACGGCCAGCCGTTCTGGGTGATGGAGCAGACGCCCACCATCACCGCCAGCCGGGACGTCAACCCGCTCAAGCGTCCCGGTGTGCTGCGGCTGTGGTCGTGGCAGGCCGTGGCGCACGGCGCCGACGCCGTCCTGTACTTCCAGATGCGCCAGTCGAAGGGCGCCTGCGAGAAGTACCACGGCGCGGTGCTCGACCACGCCGGCCGCACCGACACCCGCGCGTTCCGCGAGGTCGCCGCGCTCGGGGCGGAGCTCGAGGCGCTGGGTGACGCAGTGCTCGGGGCGCGCACGCCGGCGCGCGTGGCGCTGCTGTTCGACTGGGACTCCTGGTGGGCCGCCGAGATCACCGACGGCTTCAACCGGCACGTGAAGTACCCGGCCGTGGTGCTCGGCTACTACCGCGCGCTGTGGCAGGCCGGCGCCCAGGTCGACGTCGTGCCGGTGACGGCCGACCTGTCGCGCTACGACGTGGTCGTCGCGCCCGCGCTGCACGTGGTCAAGGGCGACGTCGCCGCGCGGCTCGAAGACGTCGTGGCGCGCGGCGGCTCGGTGCTGGCCTCCTTCTGGTCCGGCCGCGTCGACGAGGACGACAACGCCTTCCTCGCCGACGTGCCCGGCCCGCTCGCGCCGCTGCTCGGCCTGCGGGTCGAGGAGACCGACTCCGCCGCGCCCGGCGTGGCCAACCCCGTGACGCTGCGCATGCCGGACGCGGGCGGCGCGGGCGGGAGCGAGCAGGTCGACCCCGACCCCGTCGTGTCCGACGCGGAGCTCGTGTTCGAGGTGGTGGTGCCGCAGGGCGCCGAGGTGGTCGGCACGTACGGGGCCGAGTTCTACGCCGGCACCCCTGCGGTGACGCGGCACCGCCCCCACGGCGGCGACGGCGGTGAGGCCTGGTACGTCGCGACCGGGCTCGACGACACCGGGCTCGCCTGGGTGGTGCGGCACCTGCTCGACCGGCACGGGCTCGTGGGCCCGTACGCCGCGTACGACGACGTCGAGCTGGCGGTGCGCGAGCGGCCGGGCGCCGACGGCGGCGTCGAGCGGACGACGTTCGTGCTCAACCACGGCCTCGACGCGGTCGACGTGCCGGCGCACGCGGCCGGCGTCGACCTCCTCACGGGCCGGCACGTCGCGGCGGGGGAGCCCTTGCACCTCGAGCCGACCGACGTCGTCGTGCTGCGCGAGGACTGACCGGCCGAGCCCTCGCCGTCGGCGTCTGCGGCTGACGCCGGTCGCCGCCCTCGGACACCGGCCGACGGCTGCCGCCCTCTGACACCGACACCGACGGCTAGGGAAACGGGACGAAACTCGAGGAGTTCCGTCCCGTTTCCCTAGCCGTCGGCACGTGCGGGCCCGCCCGCCCGGACGTGCCGCCGGTCAGTAGATCTCGCGGCCCTTCTCGTCCGGGATCCCGGACTTGCGCCAGAAGTAGGTGTTCACGACGTCGCGCCACTCGGTGGCCGACCGCACCTGCTCGGCGAGGCGCTCGGTGACCCGCTCGGCCACGTCGGGATCCACGAGGTCGGCGACCGACTGCCAGGCCTCCACCGCGCGCAGCACCCGCTCGACGCCCGTGAACCGGGTGTCGTAGACGTGCTGGGCCACGGTGCTGCCGCTGTGCAGCACGTGCGTGTACGGCACGTGGTGGAAGAACAGCAGCAGCTCGTCGGGGCAGGTCTCCAGGTCCTCGTACACGTCCCGCCACGGCGCCGGGTACTGGCCGGTGTAGCCGGTGCCCGTGGCGCGGGTGCGGTCGACGCCGATGCCGTCCCGGTCGGCGAAGTGGTACGTGCCCCACGGGGTGTACTCGTAGCCGTCGACGTCCGGGCCGTAGTGGTGGTGGGGCCGCACCATGAACCCGACGCCGAGCGGCGCCGTGTACATCTCGTACGTCTCCCACGACTCGTCGAGGATCGCGTGCAGCGCCTCGCGCACCCGCGGGTCCGCGCCCGGGAACGTCAGCCCGACCCACTCGTCGAGCAGGTCCGCCGGGTCCAGCGTGGGGTCCCACGCCAGGCGCCCGAACGCGTAGAGGTTGGCCTGCGCCAGCGGGTGCCCGGTCCAGAACCGGTCGTCGCCGACGTTGGACACGGCGGCGACGCCGCCCTCGCGGCCCGCGCCGCCAGCCGTGCCGCCGTCACCAGCGCCGCCGTCACCAGCGCCGCCGTCACCAGCGCCGCCGTCACCAGCGCCGGCCCCGGGCCCGCGCCCGGCGACGACGTCGGCCACCGTGGGCGAGCCGTCGCCCCAGAACCGGAAGCCGAGCACCTCGCTCCAGGCGCGGCCCAGATACACCGCGTGCCGCTGCTGGCCGGTGTACTCCTGGGTCACCTGCAGCTCCAGGGCCAGGCGCGTGCGCGGCATCGCGGCGAACGTCGGGGACACCGGCTCGCGCACCTGGAAGTCGATCGGCCCGTGCTTCACCTGGACGACCACGTTGTCGGCGAACTCGCCGTCGTGCGGCACGAAGTGGTCGTAGGCCGCCCGGGCGCGGTCCGTGCTGCGGTCGCGCCAGTCCTGCGTGTGGTTGTAGACGAACGCCCGCCAGTGGACCAGCCCGCCGTGGGGGGCCACCGCCTCGGCGAGCATGTTCGCGCCGTCGGCGTGGCTGCGGCCGTAGGCGAACGGGCCGGGCTGGCCCTCGGAGTCGGCCTTGACCACGAAGCCGCCGAAGTCCTCGATCGCGTCCCACACGCGGGCGGCGGCCTCGCGCCACCACGCGCGCACGTCCTCGTCGAGCGGGTCCGACGTCGTCAGCCCGCCGAGCACGACGGGCGACGCCCAGCTCACGGACAGGTGGGTGCGGATGCCGTAGGGCCGGAACGCGGCGGCGATGCGCGTCACCTCGGGCATGTCGTCGGTGAGCAGCCGCGCCTCGCGGGCGTGCACGTTGACGTTGTTGATCGCGACCCGGTTGACGCCCGCGGCCGCCAGCAGCCGGGCGTACTGCGCGACGCGGGTCAGGTCCGCGCGCACCTCGCCGTCGGCGTAGAAGATCGAGCCGCCGGCGTAGCCGCGCTCCACCTGCCCCATCGCCGGGTGCACGGCCACGTTGTCCCAGTGGTCGAGCATCCGCAGGGTGGTGGCCGGCGCGTGCCGCTCGACGGCGCCGTCGCCGGCCAGCGCCGGCTCCCCGCCGCGCACGAGGTGGAAGAACCCGTGCAGCAGCCCGGCGCCGGCGCCGGCGGTCACGGTGACGCGGCCAGCGGCGCGCGCGACCTCGAAGGCCTCCGGGCCACCGAGACGCCCGGCCGCGCCGGGGTCCAGGACGAGAGCGACGTCCGCGTCGTCCGCGCGCTGCGGCACCGCGCCGCCGTGCGCGGCGGTCGCGGCCGTGACCTCGGCGCGCACGGTGCCCACGACCGGGTCGCCGAGGGGGTCGCCGTCGTCCTCCGGGACGACGACGGCGACCCGCCGGCGGCCGAGGGGTGCGAGGGCGGCGTCGGGCAGCCACGCGGGGTGGACGGCGGGGTCGACGGGGACGGCGGCGCGGCCGGGCACGGTGGGCACGGTGGGCACGGCGCTGTCGGTGGTCGGTGCGGGGGTGGCCATCGTCGGTCTCCCGGGGTCAGGCCGCCGCGTACGCGGCGAGCGGCAGGTGGTAGGCGAGGTCGGCGGCGGTCTCGACCGCCTCGTCGAGGTCCAGGCGGTGCTCCGCCACGAGGCGGGCGAGGTAGCCGGCGTCGACGCGCCGGGCCAGGTCGTGGCGGGCGGGGATCGAGCAGAAGGCCCGGGTGTCGTCGACGAAGCCCGAGGTGTTGGAGAAGCCGGCGGTCTCGGTGGCGGCCTCGCGGAAGCGGCGCATCGCGTCGGGGGAGTCGAGGAACCACCACGGCGCGCCGAGCCGCAGCGCGGGGTAGACGCCGGCCAGCGGCGCGAGCTCGCGGCTGTAGACGTCCTCGTCGATCGTGAAGACGATCGCCCGGAACCCGGGGTGGTGCCCGAACGCGTCGAGCACGGGCTGCAGCGCCCGGGTGAACTCCACCGCCACGGGGATGTCGTAGCCCTTGTCCGGCCCGAACAGCCGGGTCCGGGCGGTGGCGTGGCCCCGCGCCACGCCCGGGTGGAGCTGCATCACCAGGTGGTCCTCGGCGGCCATCGCCGCGGTCTGGAACAGCATGTGCGCGCCGAACGCCGCGGCCTCCGCCGGCGTGACGGGGTCGGTCCCGCCCGGCCCGCCCGACGACGCCCGCAGCGCCCGGTCGAGCAGGCGGGCCGCGTCGGCGTCGTCCATCGGCGTGGTGTCCGGCAGGAACGGGCCGTGGTCGGTGGCCCGGCCGCCGGCCGCCTTGAACCGCGCCCGCTGGGCGCGCAGCGCCTCGAGGTAGGTGGCGTAGGAGGTGACCTCGACGCCGGCGGCGGCGCCGGTGCGTGCCACGTCGGCCGCGAAGGTGGGGGAGTCGAGGGTCAGCACCGCGTCCGGCCGCAGGGTCGGCAGCACGCGCTCGCCCAGGCCCTCGGCGCGCAGGCGGTGGTGGTGCTCGAGCGAGGACCACGCCGGGTCGGTGGTCGCGATGACCTCGATGCCGAACCGGTCGAGCAGCGCGCGGGGGCGGAACCCGGGGTCGGCGAGGGCCGCGGCGACCTGGTCGTAGATCGCGTCGGCGGTCTCGGCCGACGGGCGCTGCGTGACGCCGAAGATCTCCACCAGCTCGGTCTCCAGCCAGAACCGCGTGGGGGTGCCGCGCAGGTGGCGCCACCCGGCGCAGAAGCGGCGCCAGACCGCGCGGGGGTCGGCCTCGGCCGGTGCGGAGCCGTCGAGCGCCCCGACGCCCAGCTCCGGCAGCGTGGCGCCCTGCGACACCAGCAGCCGCAGCAGGTAGTGGTCCGGCACGACCAGCAGCTGCGCGGGGTCGGGGAAGGGGGTGTCGTCGGCGAACCACTCGACCGGCACGTGCCCGTGCATCGAGACGATCGGCAGGTCCCGGACCGCGCGGTAGATCTCGCGCGCGATCGGGCGGGTCGTCGGGTCCGCGGGCAGGGCGCGGTCCTCGTGCAGGGTCCAGGGGCTCGTCTGCCCGGCGAGCCCGTCGGTCGGCCGGTCGGTGTGGGCGGCCGAGGGCTGCTCGGCCGCCGGGGCGGTCGGGGTAGGGGTCACGTCGCTGTGCTCCTCGTCGTCTGAGAACGTTTGCAGCGTAGCGTGCCGAGCCGCCGCGGTCACGCTCCCGCGCGGCGGTGCCGACGCCGGGCCGTCGCGCACGGTACAGTCGCTGGGAACGTTTGCAGACCTGGCCGCACCGACGCGGCCCCAGAGCCCGGGAGGGGCCGCTGTGGTCACCGTGCACGACGTGGCGCGCGCCGCCGGGGTGTCGATCTCGACGGTCTCGCGCGCCCTCACCGCCCCCGACAAGGTCGCGGTCGCCACGCGGGACCGCGTGACCGCCGCCGCCGACGCGCTCGGGTACCTGCCCAACCGCGCCGCGAGCGGGCTGCGCGCCGGCCGCACCCGCACCGTGGGCCTGCTGGTGCCCGACCTGTCGAACCCCTACTTCGCCGCGATCGCCAAGGGCGTCGCGGAGCGTGCGCGGGCGCACGGGCTCGGCGTGTTCGTCGTCGACTCCGAGGAAGACCCGGCGCTCGAGGCCGAGCTGCTGCGCTCGGCGGTGCACCAGACGGACGGCGTCGTGCTGTGCTCGCCGCGTGCCGTGCTGGAGGACCGGGACGTGCTGGGCGCCAAGCCCGTCGTGGTGGTCAACCACCGCACCTCCCGCACGCTGTCCGTCGGCTCCGACGGCGCCGGCGGCGCCCGGCTGGCGGTCGAGCACCTGCACGCGCTCGGCCACCGCCGCATCGCCTACGTCGGCGGCCCGGCGCGCTCCTGGTCCGACGGGCAGCGCCGCGCGGGCCTCGCCGCGGTCGCCGAGCGGCTCCCCGACCTCGACCTCGTCCCGCTCGGCCCCTTCCGGCCCGACGTCGACGGCGGGCACGAGGCGGCCGGCGTCGTCGTGGCCTCCGGCGCCACGGCCGCCGTGACGTTCAACGACCTGGTCGCCGTGGGCCTGGTGCGCCGTGCCGCCGCCCTCGGCGTCCGGGTGCCGCAGGACCTCAGCGTGGTGAGCTTCGACGACACCTTCGTCGCCACGCTCACCAGCCCGCCGCTGACCTCGGTGCACACCGACCTGCGCGAGCTCGGCATGCGCGCCACCGACATGCTCGTGCAGGCGCTCGACCCCGCCCAGGCCGAGCTGCTGGCGGAGGTGGCGGGGCAGCCCGGCGCCGAGCCGGTGCTCATGCCCGCCGCCCTGACGGTGCGCGAGTCGACCGCCCCGGCGCCCGCGGTGCCGGCCGGTGCGCGCGCCGCCGCCGACGCCCCCCGGAGGGACCTCCCGTGACCGTGACCGACCTGCCCGTCCTGGGCCCCGCCACCCCGCTGCCCGACGACGTCACCGGCCCGCGCGCCGTCCCGGAGCAGGTGGGCATCGTGCACCTCGGCTGGGGTGCGTTCCACCGGGCGCACCAGGCCGTCGCCACGGAGGACGCCATGGCCGCCACGGGCGACCTGCGCTGGGGCATCCTCGGCGTCGCGGGGATGACCCGCCCCTCGCGGGTGGCGCGGGCCGCGCGCCGCCAGGGCGGGCGCTACACGGTGCTGACCGTGGGGGCCGGCGAGGACGGCGGGCGCCTCGCGTCCGCCCGCGTCGTCGGCTCCGTCGTCGACGTCGCCTCGCCGCGCGACGAGACGCCGCGCCTGCTCGCGGCGCTGGCCGCCGCCACCACGCACGTGGTCACGCTGACCGTCACCGAGAAGGGCTACTGCCGCCGGCCGGACGGCCTCCTCGACGCCGCCCAGGTGGCGCACGACGTCGCGGTGCTCGCCGCGGAGGAGGGGGCCGGCGAGCGGCGCGTGCCCTTCGACGCGCGGCCCGTGTCGGCGGCCGCCTCACTGGAGGTTCGGCCGAGGAAGTTTCGATACCAAGTTTGAACGATCGCGTCGTTGGACGGCGCGGCGGACGCAGGTGCGGCGATGGGAAATGCAAGCGCACCG